>CAYYQO010000286.1:0-3133 GCA_964473845.1 uncultured Aeromicrobium sp. | reverse complement strand
CTTGCGGTCGTTGTACGAGTAGACCAGCGAGTGGGTGACCTGCTCCTTGGCCTTGCGGTACAGCCGCGAACGCTGGCCCCGGTAGCCGGAGGCGCGCTCGAGGATTTCGCGGCGCTTCTTCTGCGCGTTCACTGAACGCTTGACGCGTGCCACAGTGTTACTCCTTCAAACTTTCGTGAAAAAACTCGGGCGGGGCGCTCAGAGACCGAGCAGCTTCTTGACCTGCTTGGTGTCAGCCTTCGAGACCTCGGTCGTGCCGGCCAGGCGGCGCTTGCGGGTCGAGGACTTGACCTCCAAGAGGTGGCGGCGGTTGGTCTGCTCGCGGCGGAGCTTGCCCTTGCCGGTGATCTTGATGCGCTTCTTCATGCCCGAGTGGGGCTTGAACTTCGGCACGGTTATGCCTCCATGTCTGGATCGAGGTTCTCGGAGCGACGGCGCGGCTTCTTCGCCGTCGCGTTCTTGTGATGTTCTTCGCGACGTTCTTTCTCGGCCTGGGCCTCGGCGTCGCGTTCTGCCTCGCGTGCGGCAGTGGTGATGGCCTTCTCGGCCCTGACCTCTGCCTGTGCTTCGGACTTCTTCTTGTGCGGAGCCAGAACCATCGTCATGTTGCGACCGTCCTGACGGGCGTTCGACTCGATGAAGCCGAGATCGTCGACGTCGGCAGCCAGCTTCTGCAGCAGCCGGAACCCGAGTTCGGGTCGGTGCTGCTCGCGGCCACGGAACATGATCGTGATCTTGACCTTGTCGCCCGCCTTGAGGAATCGCACGACGTGACCCTTCTTGGTCGCGTAGTCGTGCGCGTCGATCTTGGGGCGGAGCTTCATCTCCTTGATGACCGTGTTCGTCTGGTTGCGTCGCGACTCACGGGCCTTCTGGGCTGCCTCGTACTTGAACTTGCCGAAGTCCATGAGACGGCACACGGGCGGCCGTTCCTGCGGAGCGACCTCGACGAGGTCGAGATCGGCCTCGGCCGCCAGGCGCAGGGCATCTTCGATGCGAACGATGCCCACCTGTTCCCCGCCGGGTCCGACGAGCCGGACCTCGGGTACGCGAATGCGCTCGTTGACGCGCAGATCTGTGCTGATGGATCCTCCTGATGGTCAGTGGTGGAGGACACGAAAAAGGTGGCCTCCGTCGAAGCGAAAGCCACCACACGCACCGATAGGTGCCGCACACCGCTGAGACGATCGAAATCGTCCTGCGGTGGGTGACCCCCGGATCACAGAACCCGGCAGGTGGGATTGCTCCACTTCGTTGCTCAACTCTACCAGCCGGTCGCGCCGCGGCGAAATCGAGGTGTTCACAGGAACGGACCGGGCATGTCATCGCTGTGAAACGTGGGGCGGACAAACTCGTCCCATGATGTGTCGTGTGCGGACCACCCTGGAGGACCGGCCCGGGATCCTCGCCGAGATCGCCTTGGCGTGCGGCAAGGCCGGGGTGAACATCGAGGGCATGCAGGTGTTCCCCGGGGACCCGAGCGTCATCGACGAGTTCGTCGTGACCGCGCCGGACGGGATGCCCGACGTCGAACTGGCCGCGGTCTTCGCCGACGCCGGTGGCGCGAACGTGAGCGTCACCCGGACCGATCCGCACGCGGTCGCCGACGAGCCGACGCGGTACCTACGCGGCGTCCACCAGGTGCTCGAGGAAGGACGTGACGTCGAGGACGTCCTGCGCGAACTGCTCGGGACGATCCCGCCCGACGTCGCCGACTACGCCGGACACGACATCCTCGACCTGCAGCGGCGCGACGGCAGCACGTTGCGCATCAGTCGCGCGGTCCCCTTCACCCCCATCGAGCGGGCCCGCGCGCAGGCCCTGCTGTCCCTCGTAAGTGATGCCGGGAACGACGTTCCCCTGCTGCAGCCGGCCACGCGACTCCCCCTGCCACTCGTCCGGGTGGCGACCCTGGCCGACATCGACGCCGTGGCCGCCCTGCACCAGCGCTGCAGCATCGAAACGCTCTACGACCGCTACCAAGTACCGCTGCGGATGCCGATGTCGACGCGGATGACCCGCCGACTCGTGATGCCGGAGTCCGGAACCGCGATCGTGGTCCAGGCGGGTCTGGATCTGGTCGGGCACGGCATCATCGAGCGGGTCGAGGACCAGTGGACCTATCACGTGCTGATCGAGGACGCCTGGCAGGGACGTGGCCTGGGCGCGATGCTCGTCAAGCAGGGCGCGGGCCGGGCGAAGGCCCTCGGCGCCGAACGACTGACGTTCATCACGGCCGGCTCGAACGACAAGCTGCTCCGCACGATCGGCAGCGCCGGCTTCGTCGCCAGGGTCGAGCGCTACGACGGCAACATCCACATCACGGTGCCGCTGGCGAGCGTTGTACCTATCACAGACTGAATGCGATGATGTAACCATCAGTTGCACATCATGGCTGCTGCCTCTAGTGTTCGGTGTCGCCACTCACACCAACGAAGTCGGGGCGCGACGAAGACGACACGTACGGCCAAGTTCGGGCTTGAATGCCTTCTGGGCACATTCATCATCGGGACCGTCCTCGTTGCGGTGCCTGCCATAGCCGATCCCTCGGATGCGACCCATTCGGGGAAGCAACCTCGCGTCACGCCTATCGGGACAAAGGCACCGGGGGCGGCGAGTCACATCGCCATGATCGACCCCGGGCCGATCACCACATACTGAAAGGGCTCGCCACCAACCAGTATCGACGACTACCGTCGACACGCCTCCTCACTCGGGCTGACCCTCGACGTGCGCGAAAGCGCCGGAATCACTGCCGTCTCTTTACGCTCCGATGGTGAGGGATTCACGGTGAGCGTTCGGACGCTGCTCCGCCCCCGAATATCCAAACTCAGATCTCCGTGGCGGCGGGAGTCGACGCATCAACGATCGAATACCGCACGAACGACTCTGCGCCGTGGAAGGGCGGCATCCGTACCATCCACGGCAGCATGGCTTGCAGCACTGCATTCGCCACGCTGTCGGGTTCGTCCGGGCGGCTCCTCAGCGCGAACCAAGGGCGGTGTTCAGGCGCGAGGAGTCATTCTCGGTGGCTATAACTCGACCGCCACCGGATGCGGGACAAAGAACCCGGACGTGAGCACTTCCTGCTACCGCGATATTTCGTATGCGCCGATCAGCGTCGTGCTCAATT
>CAYYQO010000285.1:0-3134 GCA_964473845.1 uncultured Aeromicrobium sp. | reverse complement strand
GCCGCACCTCCACGGCACCGATGCGATGTACCTCGCGCTGCTGCGGAAGTCCTGATCTGGCCATGATCTCGACACAGGTCTCGCTCCGCTCGCCACACTCGATCGGCGGGTCGGCGATCGAGTAGCTGGGCGAGGAACGAGCCCGCGTATCGAGATCACGGAACCGGCACCGATACGCTCGCCCCATGCGCATCACGCCGAGCCTGCTCAATGCCGACTTCGCGAACCTGGCAGGGGAGGCGGCCCGGATCCCGACGGCCGACTACCTGCACATGGACGTCATGGACAACCACTTCGTCCCGAACCTGACGCTCGGCGCTCCGGTGATCGAGGCGTTGGCAAAGGCCGCTCCGCAGCCGATTGATGCGCACCTGATGATCGAGGATCCCGACCGCTGGGCGCCCCAGTTCGTCGAGGCCGGTGCGTCGAGCGTGACGTTCCACGTCGAGGCTGCCAAGGCGCCCGTCCGGCTGGCGCGTGAACTGCGCGCCCAGGGTGCTCGCGCCTCGATGGCGTTGAAGCCGGCCACGCCGATCGAGCCGTACGCTGACCTGCTGCCCGAGCTGGACATGGTGCTGATCATGACGGTCGAGCCCGGCTTCGGCGGCCAGAAGTTCCTGGATCTGTGCCTGCCCAAGATCCGCCGCACGCGCGCATTGCTGGACAAGGTCGGGGGCGACATCTGGCTGCAGGTCGACGGCGGGGTCTCGCTCGAGACGATCGAACGGTGCGCCGAGGCGGGCGCCGACACGTTCGTGGCGGGCTCGGCAGTCTACAGCGCCGACGACCCGGGAGCGATGGTCGAGCGCCTTCGTGAGACGGCCGTCAGTGCGTGTCACTGATTGAGTAGACTGATCGTGTACGAGCAATTGCTCGCGTGCTCCGGGGTCGGTGAAAATCCGAACCGGCGGTGACAGTCCGCGACCCGAGGTCCACGCTCTTCCCGAGCACGGACCGAGGCTGAACCGGTGGAATTCCGGTACCGACGGTTAAAGTCCGGATGGAAGGTGCACGCTGCTCGGATGCGCAGCATCCGAGCTGTGCCCCGGTGCGTCGTGAGCCCGACGTGAAGGACAGCCGGTGGCCAGTCAGACCGAGATCGACGCGATGCGCGAGGCGATCGACGCCGCCCGTTCCGTGGCCAGGACGCTGCCGAACCCACCGGTGGGCTGCGTCCTGCTGGACGGTTCCGGTGAGCAGATCAGCGTCGGTGTCCATCGCGGTGCCGGTACGCCCCACGCCGAAGTCGATGCGCTCTCGCAGGCCGGCGACCGCGCCCGCGGCGCCACGGCCGTCGTCACCCTCGAACCGTGCAATCACACTGGCCGGACCGGTCCATGCGTCCAGGCACTCATCGAGGCGGGGGTCGGCCGCGTCGTGTTCGGCAGCTCCGATCCGGCCGAGGGCGCCGGAGGAGCGAAGGCGCTCATCGACGCCTCGGTCGATGTCGAGGGCGGCGTCCTGGCCGAGCAGACAGACGAGCTGATCCAGTTCTGGTCCCACCGCCACCTGCACGGCCGCCCCTACGTCACGTGGAAGTACGCGGCGACGATGGATGGCCTCAGTGCGGCCCCCGACGGCACCAGCAAGTGGATCACGAGCGAGATCGCGCGGCGCGACGTCCAGCGGTTCCGCGCCGAGTGTGACGCGATCATGGCCGGCACCTATGCCGTGCTGTCCGATGACCCGCGGCTGACCGTCCGTGACGAGAAGGACCTGCCGGTGCCGTACGACCGCCAGCCCCTGCGGGTTGTCGTGGGCGAGTCGAAGATCCCGAGCTACTACCGGATCTTCGACCGGACCGCGCCGACCCGGCAGATCCAGTCCCGCGACCCGCACGAGGTGCTGAGGCTGCTGCAGGCCGAGGGGATCCACCACGTGTGGCTCGAAGGCGGACCGCGGCTAGCCGGCGCCTTCTGGGGCGAAGGACTCATCGACCGGGTCATCGGCTACATCGCGCCGGGCATGCTCGGCTCCGGTCGCGCCGCGCTCGAGGGCGAGGCCACGACGCTGGCCGACCTGCGGCCGATCGACATCACGGATCTGGCGATGGTGGGACCCGACATCCGGATCGTCGGCCATCCCGGCCGGATGCCCCGCGAGGACATGGACAGCGAACACCTGGAGAGCGAGGGCACGGACTGATGTTCACCGGATTGGTGGAGGAGAAGGGCACGGTCGTCGGATTGGACGACCTCGGTGATTCGGTGCGGATCACGATCCGCGGTCCCGTGGTCACGTCCGGCGCGGCGCACGGCGACTCGATCGCCGTGAACGGTTGCTGCCTGACGGTCATCGACCCGACGACCGAGACCTTCAGCGCCGACGTCATGCGCGAATCTCTGGACCGGACCAGCCTGGGCGACCTGGCTGCCGGCGCCGAGGTCAACCTCGAGCGGGCGATGCAGGCCGGTGCCCGGATGGGCGGGCACATCGTCCAGGGCCATGTCGACGGCACGGCCACGGTGCTGGACCGGACCCCCAGCGAGCACTGGGAGGTCGTGCGTTTCACCCTGCCCGAGGACCTCGCCCGCTACGTCGTGGACAAGGGGTCCATCACGGTTGACGGCACCTCGTTGACCGTGGTCGAGGCCGCCGACGACTGGTTCAGCGTCTCTCTCATTCCCACCACACTCGCCGACACCGTGCTCGGCACCCGCCAACCCGGCGACCGCGTCAACCTCGAGGTCGACGTCATCGCGAAATACGTCGAGCGGCTGCTCGAGAAGGGAGCTCGTCCATGACCGAGCAGTACACCGGAGTTCGGCTCGACAGCATCGAACGAGCCATCGCCGACATCCGCGAGGGCAAGGCGATCGTCGTCGTCGACGACGAGGACCGCGAGAACGAGGGCGACATCATCTTCGCCGCCTCGAAGGCCACGGCCGATCTGATGGCCTTCCTCGTGCGCCACTCCAGTGGCCTGATCTGCGCGCCGATCACCGGCCAGATCCTCGACCGGCTCGCCATCCCGCTGATGACGCCGCACAACCGAGAGATGATGCGCACCGCGTACACGATCTCGATCGATGCGCGCGACGGCATCACGACGGGCATCTCGGCCGCGGATCGCGCCCGGACCTGCCGTGTGCTGGCCGATTCGGCCACCGAACCCTTCGAGCTGGTCCAGCCCG
>CAYYQO010000284.1:0-3151 GCA_964473845.1 uncultured Aeromicrobium sp. | reverse complement strand
TACGGGCTCGCCGACCTGACCGGCCGGGTGCTGACGGCGCTCGACGCGGACATCGAGATCGACGCCGGGCCCAAGGTCGTGCTCGCGGGAGTCCGGGCGGCCTTCGACCGGCTGATCGCCGACTCCGCTCGCCCGGTGCTGGGCGTGGCGATCGGCGTCCCGGGCCCCGTCGACCAGCGCACGGGCCGACTGGTCAGCCCCCCGACGATGAACGGCTGGGACGGGGTCGAGGTCGCTCTGCCGTTCCGGCGCCAGGTCAATGCCCCGGTCGTCGTCGACAAGGACGCGAATCTGGTCGCCCTCGGCGTGCATCGGGCACTGCGGGCCGATGCGGTCGCCGGGGCCGACGACCTGCTCGTGCTCAAGGTGGGCATGGGCATCGGGGCAGGGATCATCTCGCGCGGCGAGGTCCTGCACGGGGCCCGCGGCGGCGCCGGCGACCTCGGGCACATCCCGCACGACGACGGGCCACGCTGTCGCTGCGGCCAGCACGGCTGCGCCGAGGCGTCGGCCGGCGGTTGGGCCATCGCGGCCCAGTTGCGCGAGCTCGGCCATGACGTCCACGCCTCGGCCCACGTCGTCGCCCTGGCTCGGTCCGGCGACGACGATGCGAGGCGCCTGCTGCGCAACGCCGGCCGCAAGATCGGTGACGTCGTCGTCGAGGCCGTCGGCGTCCTCAACCCGGCGATGGTCGTCGTCGGCGGCGACCTGGCCGAAGCCGGCGACCTGCTGGTCGACGGCGTGCGCCAGCGGGTCTTCGAGCGCTCGCACCCCCTCGTCACGACCGACCTCTCGGTGATCGCCTCCCCGCTGGGCGCCGACGCAGGCCTGCTCGGTGCCGCCCAGATGGCGGCCGACGCCGCCCTGGCCCCGGCCCGCGTCGACGCCCTCGTCAGCGCCTGAGCCGTCAATTCCCGCGCGCTTCCTCCACTTTTGGTACGGGATGCACGCACGCGCACGGGACGGACGTGGATCCCGTACCAAAAGTGGAGCGCGGGCGGGAGCGGACGGACCACGCAACTGAAATCGAAATCAACTTCGTAAATCTCTTGTCATCGTGTGATGCGAATCACTAGGCTCGTTCTCATCCGACCTAAGCAAACGCTTAGGAATCGTGACGCTTCCGAGAGGACTCACTGCATGAAGGTCAAGTCTCGAATCGGCATCATCGCGGCATCCGTCGCCCTCGTGGTGGTCAGCGCCTGTGGCGGGGGTGGTTCCGGCGGATCGGGCGACCAGACGCTCCGGGTCGCCACGCAGGCCGACATCTCCTCGATGGATCCCATCCGCGGAAACTCCGGCGCCGACCACCAGATGCTCTACCCGCTCTACGACACGCTCGTGTCGTTCAACAAGGATCTGGAGCCCGAGCCCGGACTCGCGGAGTCCTGGGAGTACACGTCCCCCACCACCTTGGTCCTCAAGCTTCGCGACGGCGTCACCTTCCACGACGGAGAACCGCTGAACGCCGAGGCCGTCAAGTACAACCTCGAACGGGCCGCCGGCGAAGGCTCGAACATCGCCGCCGACGTGGAATCCATCGAATCGGTCGAGGTCGTCGACGACCTGACCGTCCAGTTGAATCTGGCGCAGGCCAACTCGGCGCTCGTCATGACACTGGCGGACCGGGCCGGCATGATGGTGTCCCCCAAGGCCGCCGAGGCGGCAGGCGGCGACCTGAGCACCAAGCCTGTCGGCACCGGCGGCTGGAAGTTCGTCGAGTGGAAGCGCGGCGCCTCGATGACGTACGAGAAGTACGACGACTACT
Source organism: uncultured Aeromicrobium sp. (assembly GCA_964473845.1). Classification (GTDB taxonomy): domain Bacteria; phylum Actinomycetota; class Actinomycetes; order Propionibacteriales; family Nocardioidaceae; genus Aeromicrobium. The sequence goes on along the minus strand of CAYYQO010000284.1, from coordinate 1,383 downwards.
GGGACCAGGACGTCGCACGGGTCGACAAGATCGTCATCAGCGTCATGCTCGAGCCCAAGACACGGGCCACGTCGTTGCGGTCGGGCCAGCAGGACATCTCGTGGGACATCGTGCCCTCGGACGCCGAATCGATCGAGAACGACGACAAGCTCACGCTCGATCAGCAACCCCGGATGTGGACCTGGATGATCTACACCAACCGCGCGTCGAAGGAACTCGGCGACCCCCGGGTGCGTCAGGCACTGAGCTTGGGCATGGATCGCGACCTGCTGCTCAAGAGCGCCTACTTCGGCATGGGCTCGAAGCCACGCGGATTCCTGCCGGACGGGTACTGGGCGGAACCGTCGGACAAGGTCCAGCTGGACTACGACGTCGCCGAAGCCAAGAAGCTGATTGCCGAGGCCGGGGCCGAAGGACTCACCTTCGACATGCTGCTCTACGCCGACGCGACCTCGACCCGGGTCGGCGAGATCCTGAAGGAGCAGTGGGCCGAGATCGGCGTGACGGTCAACCTGCTGCCTCGCGAGGTCAACCAGGCCAACAGCGACTACTTCAACGACAAGAAGACGCCGGCCTTCTTCGCGGCGTGGACCGGCCGACCGGACCCGGCCTTGACCTACCGGCTGATGTTCACGAAGGAGGCGTACTTCAACACCTCGGGACAGTCGACGCCCGGCATCGACGAAGCCCTCGCTGAGGATTCCGCGTTGACGACACCCGAGGAACGCAAGCCCGCCCTGGACAAGGCGTCGGAGGCCGTCTTCGCCGACATGCCCATCATTCCGATCGTGTTCCAGGACTCCCTCACAGGCCTGGGCGAACGGGTCGAGGGCTTTGAGAGCAACTTGCTCGGCAAGCCGAAGTTGCTCGGTGTCACGCTGAAGTGACCTGACGAACACCGTCGTCACCCGACCGCCTACCCCCCTTTTGTTCAGAGTTAGACAAAAGGGGGGTAGGCGGCCTACCGTGGTCACGTGAACGCTCCCGCCTCCCGCGACCAGTGGCCCAGCCCACTCGACTTCGAGGCCGTCCGCCATGCTCGCGTCCTGCCGCTCGACATCGTGCAGGCCAAGGGCAACGGCCATGCCGGCACCGCCACCAGCCTGACTCCCGCGCTGTACGTCCTGTTCCAGGAATACCTGCGCCACGACCCGGCCCAGCCCGATTGGGAGGGCCGTGACCGGTTCGTCCTGTCCGCCGGGCACGCCAGCCTCGCCCTGTACCTGCAGCTCTACCTCAGCGGGTACGGACTCGAACTCGACGACCTGCGCACCGCACGCGTGATGGGCAGCCTGACCCCCGGTCACCCCGAATGGGGCCACACCGCCGGCGTCGAGACCACGACCGGGCCGCTCGGCCAAGGTGTCGGCAATGCCGTGGGCC
>CAYYQO010000283.1:0-3162 GCA_964473845.1 uncultured Aeromicrobium sp. | reverse complement strand
CTCTGAAACCGGAAGGGCAGCCGTGCCGCGCATCGGTGGCGCGGCACGGCTGCCGATTCAGCCGAGGATCAGGCGTTCAGGCTTCCGCCGAGCTCGCCCCACATTTCGGAGAGCTGGCCACCGAATGCGCTGACGGCGACGAAGATGACCAGCGCGATGCCGGCGATGATGAGCGCGTACTCCGTGGCGGTCGCGCCCTTCTCGGGACGGCCGGCGGTGACGTAGGCGAAGAGGTAGTTCAGGGACTGCAGCATGATGTTCTCCTTGGTGATTCTGAACTTGGTGGCGAACTCATTGGCTGAGTCCGAGGGAAACGTTATCCAGCGTGGATGCCTTTGAGACCGGGATGTGAGCAATTCGTGACGCGGTTGCTGGGAAATGGCTCTCGGGCACTAGTCTCAGCGGAAACATCTGGTTACAACTGACTATTCACTTGTCGCGCTCCTGCCCCACCAACCACACCAGTGCACACTAGCCACGTGATCGGATCTCCGTCTCAGACCGTTCCCCCGGGAGCGCGCCACTTGGGATCCACCCCTGCCCGCGGGGTACTGCTGACGGTCCTGGGCCTGATCGTGTGGGGCCTCCTTGCTGGCACTCAGGTCTCCGCAGGGCCCACCACCTCGGTCGACCCGAAGCGCTACAGCAATGACTTCGACCTCTACAGCACGATCACCGACCGGGTGGCACACGGAGAGGACTACTACTCGGCTGCAGTGGCCGAACAGGTCGAGGCGGGATACCCCGTCGAACCGGCAGCCACCGTGCGGCTCCCCACGCTGGTTCATCTCAACGCGGCGCTGGGCGAGGAAGCGACGTATGCCTTGCTGTTGATCCTGGTCGCCGCAGTCGCCGTACTGGCTCTTGTCCGGTTCGAGACCCTGGCGCAGTCTCGGTCACAATGGATCGGCCTGATTCTGCTGCTCGTGATCGGCCTGGTGCAGGTCGCCTCACCACCCAGCGTTCAGTTCGCCGAATCGTGGGTACTCCTGCTGACCCTGGCGGCGATCCTGTTGGGGATTGACGAACGGCCTCGCACCGCGCTGCTGCTGACGGCGCTGGCCCTGTGCCTGCGCGAACACACGCTGGTCTTCGTCGGCGCGGCGAGCCTGTGGCTGTGGCTGCGCGGGCGACGCCGTCTGGCACTTGCCTGGGCGGGACTCGCGCTGATGTTCCTCGTCGGGTACTTCACACTGCACGTGCCCCATGTGACGGCGGCAGTCGCCGGTCTCGACTCCGACATCGCCCTGCCCACCTCCGCCGGCTGGCTCGAGTTCGGCGGCTGGCCGCGAGTCGTCGACTACGTGCGGGCCGCCACGCCCTTGGCCGCCGTGCCATTTTCCGTCGCCGCTGTCATCGTGCCGCTGTCCCTGCTCGGATGGGCCATGCGAGACGACCCGATGGCGGAGATGATCATGGCGGTCTGCATCAGCTACGCCGTGGTCTTCTCGGTCATCGGCCGAGCCAACAACCTCTACTGGGGCCTGCTCTTCTCGGCGCTCGTCCTGCCGGGGCTGGCGCTGTCGTTGTGCGCGCTGCGCCGATGCGCAACGGACGCCCGGGCTCGCTGAACTACTGCAGTCAGGGCCCGCCGATGAGCGTGAGGCCACCGATGTAGTCCGAGAGCACCCCGCCGAAGATTGCCGCAGCGACACCCGCACTCAGAGCGATCATCACGACGATGAGCGCGTACTCGGTGACCGAGGCGCCTCGCTCGGACCGGACCAGACGGGCACGCATGTCCAGGAAAGTCACCGCTTCTCCCCTCTCCGACTGGCCGGTCACCAACTCATCACGGGCACGCAGCATGTGACAGCTGTGACGAAAGTAGTACACGATGCGGCCGCCTCGGGCAGCAACGCGTCAAAAGGCTTCGCACCAGACCTGCGTTCATGGTCGGACCATGGCAACGCGCGCCACCGGTGAAACGGTGTCGGAGATCTCGGCATCCCACTAGGCTCACCGCGTGACAGATCGACGATTCGTGGCCCTGGTGACTGTCGCGCTGGTCGTCCTGAGCGCCTGGGCGATCGTGGCGGGTTCGGGCATCCCGCGCGTGATCGTCGATCTGGACGCCGGCGCCGCACGGAGCGACGAATCCCTCTACGAGCGCACCGCCGAACGTGTCGCCGAGGGCGAGTACTACTACGCGGTGGCCGTGGACGAGCAGGCCGCCGCGCACTACCCGACGTCGCCACCTCCGGCGATCCGGCTGCCGACGACGACGGTGACCGTGGCGGCGCTCGGAGACGCAGCTCCGTGGGCGTTGCGAGGACTGCTCGTCCTCACGGCGATCGTGGCGATGCTGCGATTCGAACGCATCGCACCCACGAGGATCGAATGGTTGCTGAGCACCCTCCTGCTGGCAGGCAGCATCGGCATGCTCGCCCATCCGAGGGCTGCTCTCCTGGCCGAGGCCTGGGCCATCGCCCTGATCCTACTCAGCCTGCTCCTGCATCGCCCCGGTCGCTACGTCCCGTCCGTCCTGCTGGGGCTGATGGCTCTGTGTTTCCGCGAGCTGGCCGTTCCGTTCCTGCTCGTCATGGCCGCGTGCGCATGGCGACGGGATCGCAAGGAATCGTTCGCGTGGCTCTCGGCAGTCGCCACCTTCGCGGTGCTCTACGCCGCCCACTGGGCGGCAGCGGCACGGGCCGCCCGCGACATCGCGTCCGTCGAGAGTCCCGGATGGCTCTGGTTCGGTGGATGGCCCCACGTCGTCGACACGTTCAGCTTCAGTTCTCTGCTCCGGACATTGCCGTACGAGGTCTCGGTCGTTGTCCTGCCGTTGTCGATCCTGGGATGGCTCGTGGTCCGGGGCGACTACCGAAATCACGTGCTCGCGCTCAGCGCGGTGTTCATGGCGATCTTCCTGTTCGCCGGGCGACCGGACACCGCGTACTGGGGGCGGTTGTACGTGCCGCTGCTGTTTCCCGGACTGGCCTTCGCCCCTCGGGCCATCGCGATACTCGTGCGAGGCGAGCGCCCGACGCACGTCGACGCCCCCGGCAAGAACTGAGTGCGGGCGGGCCTTACGAGGCGGCCGCCGATTCGATCTCGCGTCGGAGGACCCGAGCGATCAAGAAAGCAAGCAGCAAAAGAACGACGGTGAGGACCAGCGCGCCGATCGATCCTTGGAACGGCAGCGTGATCACGGGATTGTCC
>CAYYQO010000282.1:0-3177 GCA_964473845.1 uncultured Aeromicrobium sp. | reverse complement strand
AGGCGCCAGGACGGATCGACTCGGTGTAGAAGACGGCGATGATGAAGATCGCGATCAGGTCGTCGACCACGGCCAGCGTCAGCAGGAAGATGCGCAGTGAACTCGGCAGGTGAGACCCGATCAGCGCCAGCACGGCCACCGCGAACGCGATGTCCGTGGCGGTGGGGATCGCCCAGCCGTGCCGCAACGCCGGTTCGGGCCAGGCGACGGCGAGGAAGATGAGCGCCGGGACGGCGACTCCGCCGGCCGCCGCTGCGATCGGGACGATCGCGGAACTGAACCGGCGCAGGTCGCCGGCCACGAACTCGCGCTTGAGTTCGAGTCCCACGAGGAAGAAGAAGACTGCCAGCAGGCCGTCGGCCGCCCACCCGCCCAGGCTCAGTTCCAAGTGCCACGGTGCATACCCGAACCGGACGTCCCGCAGCGCGAAGTACTGATCCGCCCACAGCGAATTCGCCCACACCAGCGCCACGACGGCCATGACGACCAGCAGGGCGCCGCCGATGGTCTCCTTGCGCAGCACCTCGGCGATGCGTAGTGCCTCGGGATACGTTCCGCGCTCGGGGAACGAGTTCTGGCGGGGTGGGGTGGCGGGTGAGGGGGTGGTCATGGCCGGGACTCCTGGGGGATCGACGAATTGATCGCCGACCAGACTTCCCGGCACACCGTGACGGAGCTTACCCTCTCGGACGCCATGTCAGACGTCACGCGCGCAGCGGAACCCGATGTGGGACATCCCCGTGTCCTCGGCCTGCGGCGACCGTGCGGCCGGACGGAATCGCAGGCAGTATTCCGGCGAGCACAGGTGCGATCCGCCCTTGAGCACTCGTCGCGGGATCGAGAAGCCGGGCTCCTCGCTCTCGGCGGCGAGCAGGTTGGTGCGCTCACCCGCGCACACCGGCGCGTCCTCGGGCCGGTGGTGCCGCTGCGTGTAGTAGTCACTCGTCCACTCCCACACGTTCCCGGTCATGTCGAACAGGCCGTACCCGTTGGCTTCGTACGAGCCGACGGGCGCGGCGTCACCGAACCCCTGGTTGTCGTAAGGGAATCGGCCGAGCCACGTGTTCGCTTGCGGCTTGCCCTCGGGGTACGGCTCCTGGCCCCACGCGAAGCGCTGGCCGACCAGGCCGCCACGGGCGGCGAACTCGTGCTCGGCCTCGGTGGGAAGCCGCTTGCCCGCCCAGGCGGCGTACGCCGAGGCGTCCTTGTACGCGACGTGCACCACCGGATGCTGCGCCCGGTCGTCGATCGAGGAGCCCGGCCCGAACGGCTCGTTCCACCGGGCGCCCGGCTGCCAACGCCACCACGCGCGCCAGTTGCGCAGGTCGACCGGTCCGGTCGTCGGGGTGAACACCATCGCGCCCGGCACGAGGTCGGCCGGATCGGCGCCGGGGAAGTCGCCCGGGTCGAGCTCGCGCTCGGCGACGGTGACGTAGTCGGTCTCGTCGACGAAGCGCCGGTACTCCTCGTTCGTGACCTCGTGACGATCGATCTCGAAGTCTGCGACGCGGCGCTCGTGCACGGGAGTCTCGTCGGGATAGAACTCGTCCGACCCCATCAGCAACGTGCCGCCCGCGATGCGCACCATGTCATCGACCATGGGTCAAACCTAGGTGACGCCGGCACGCGGTCGCGATGGCCGACCCGCGCGCATCCGCGTTACGGTGGTGGTGACCTGAGGAGGCCGCAGTGACCGACCCCGAAGATGTGAAGGCCAAGTTCCGCGAAGCGCTGGACAAGAAGAAGGAACGTCACCATGCCACGGCGGAGGGCGCCGAGCACGATGGCAGCGAGAAGTCGCACGGCTCCGACAAACCGATCGCCCAGCCGGAGTTCCGCCGCAAGGCGACCTGAGCGTGGATCCATCGACAACGCCGTAGGTTGCAGCCACCCGGTGACTGCAACCTACGACGTTGTTGGGTGGGTGATCGGGACGTGCGCCGGGACTCAGTCGCGACCTCGGACGAGTTCACGCTCGATCTGTTCGACGGTGGGAAGTGCCGTCTGCAAGTCGTCCGGCAGGGAATCGATGAGTTGGTACTCCGAGACACCCAAGGGCCGTGACGTGTCACGAAGCGCGTACTCGGCCACCACCTCGTCGCGACCCTTGCAGAGCAGAAGCCCGATCGTGGGCCCGTCGGCGTCGTTCTTAACCTGTGCGTCGACGGCGGTCATGTAAAAGCCGAGTTGGCCCGCATGTTCGGGCTTGAAGCGGCTCGCCTTCAACTCGATGACGACGTAACACCTCAGTCGTAGGTGGTAGAAGAGCAGGTCGAGGAAGAAGTCCTCCTCGCCCACCTGAAGATGTACCTGCCGGCCCACGAAGGCAAATCCGGCGCCGAGCTCGAGTAGGAATTCGGTGACGTGCTCGACGAGGGCACTCTCGATCTCTCGTTCGTGGGCATCACGTCCGAGGCCCAGGAAATCGAGTTTGTAGGGGTCTTTCAGGGCCTCGCGAGCAAGATCGGATTGCTCCGCCGGAAGGACCGTGTCGAAGTTGGTGACCGCTTTGCCCGATCGCTCCAGCCGCCGCGCTCCGATCAGATGGACCAAGACACTGCGCGACCATCCGTGCGTCAGAGCGGCATGGGCGTAGGCGAGCCGGTCCGATGTCTGTTGCAGTTTGGTCAGCAGGACGATGTTGTGGCCCCACGGCAATTGTGCAACAGGCTGTTGCACAAAATCCGACTCTGGCCAAGCTCCCGCGAAAGCGCGCATGTACTTCAGATTTCGCGGTGACAAGCCCTTCATGTCCGGGAACGACGATCGGAGGTCGTGGGCAAGTCGATCGATCACTCGCGCGCCCCACCCCTGCGCGATCTGACGGTCCAAAATCTCACGGCCGATCTGCCAATACAGTCTGATCAACTCGCGATTGACCGCCAGCGCTGCGCGTTGTTGCGCTGTGTGGATCTGGGACTTCAGGTCCAGGAGCCAGGCGGAGTAGCCCTCGGGTAGTTCGGCCGGTTCGTTGCTCTGGTGCTTCTCGCTCATGCGCGGACACTGACAGTCAGCACTGACAGTGGCCGCGGGCCGTGGCCACCAGTGCTCAGATGACGCCCAGGGCCAGCATCGCGTCGGCCACCTGCGTGAAGCCGGTGATGTTGGCGCCGAAGGCGTAGTTGCCGGGCGAACCGTACTCGTCGGCCGTGGTGAGGCAGCGGTCGTGGATGCCGC
>CAYYQO010000281.1:0-3180 GCA_964473845.1 uncultured Aeromicrobium sp. | reverse complement strand
ACCGGAAGGCGAAGCGTCGATGAGTGCCAGCACCCGTGACAACGTGAGCGCGCGCCGCGAGCGCCTGCTCGGCGACGCCCCCGGCGCCTTCGCCGTCGCACGCTTCGTGCGCGTGACGCCGCAGAAGTCGCGTCGTGTCGCCAACCTGATCCGCGGTACGCGCGTCGAAGACGCGCTGATCTCGCTGAAGTTCCAGCCGCAGGCCGTGGCCGAGAACTTCTACAAGCTGGTCGACTCCGCGGCGGCGAACGCCGAGACCACCGAGGGCCTGGACCGCTCGAGCCTGATCATCACCCAGGTGATGGTCGACGAGGGTCCGACGATGAAGCGCTGGCGCCCGCGCGCCAAGGGTGCGGCCAACCGCATCCTGAAGCGCACGAGCCACCTGACCGTGGTCGTCGAGCCCGAGAACAACGACAAGAAGGGTGGCAACTGACATGGGTCAGAAGATCAACCCGCACGGTTTCCGCCTCGGCATCTCCACGGACCACAAGAGCCGTTGGTACGCCGACAAGCTGTACGCCAGCTACGTTGGTGAGGACGTCAAGATCCGTCGCCTGCTCACCAAGGGCATGGACCGCGCCGGCATCAGCCGCGTCGAGATCGAGCGCACCCGCGATCGTGTCCGCGTGGACATCCACACGGCACGCCCGGGCATCGTCATCGGTCGCCGCGGCGCCGAGGCCGACCGCATCCGCGGTGACCTGGAGAAGCTGACCGGCAAGCAGGTCCAGCTGAACATCCTCGAGGTCAAGCAGCCCGAGATGGACGCCCAGCTCGTCGCGCAGGGCGTGGCCGAGCAGCTGAGTGGTCGTGTGCAGTTCCGTCGTGCCATGCGCAAGGCGATGCAGACCACGATGCGTTCGGGCGCCAAGGGCATCCGGATCCAGTGCTCGGGTCGCCTCGGCGGCGCCGAGATGAGCCGTTCGGAGTTCTACCGCGAGGGTCGCGTTCCGCTGCACACGCTGCGTGCGGACGTCGACTACGGCTTCTACGAGGCCAAGACGACCTTCGGCCGCATCGGCGTGAAGGTCTGGATCTACAAGGGTGAGGTTGCCGGTACCCGCGCCGAGCGCGAGGCCGAAGCGGCCCGCCGCGCGGCCGCTCCCGGCAGCCGTCGTCCCGGTCGTGGAGAGCGTGGCGGTCGCCGTCCCGCTCGTGACGCCGCCCCCGCGGCTGCACCGGCCGCCACCGAGGCTGCCCCCGCGGCCGCTCCGGTGGCCACGGCTCCGTCAGTCAAGGAAGGGGCTGAGTCCTGATGTTGATGCCTCGTCGTGTCAAGTACCGCAAGCAGCACCACCCCAAGCGGCGTGGCGTTGCCAAGGGCGGCACCGAGCTTGCGTTCGGTGAGTTCGGCATCCAGGCTGTCGAGGGCCACTACGTGACCAACCGACAGATCGAGTCCGCTCGTATCGCCATGACCCGCCACATCAAGCGTGGCGGCAAGGTCTGGATCAACATCTACCCGGACCGCCCGCTCACCAAGAAGCCGGCCGAGACCCGCATGGGTTCGGGCAAGGGTTCGCCCGAGTGGTGGGTCGCCAACGTCAAGCCCGGCCGCGTCATGTTCGAGCTCTCCGGTGTGACCGAAGAGGTCGCCCGCGAGGCAATGCGCCGCGCTATCCACAAGCTGCCGATGAAGGCACGCTTCATCACCCGCGAGACAGGAGAACTGTGATGGCCAGCAACGCCGCAGACCTCCGGGACCTCAATGCCAACGACCTGGCTGACAAGTTGAAGGAGGCGAAGGAAGAGCTGTTCAACCTGCGCTTCCAGAACGCCACCGGTCAGCTGGACAACACCGCCCGCCTGCGTACGGTGCGCAAGGACATCGCGCGCATCTACACGGTTTTGCGTGAGCGTGAGCTCGGCATCATCGAGGAGGTTCAGGCATGAGCACGAAGGACAATGGAGTGCCGAACGAGAACGAGACCGTCGAGCGTTCCGCTCGCAAGATCCGCGAGGGTCTGGTCGTCAGCGACAAGATGGACAAGACCGTCGTTGTCAACATCGAGGAGCGCTTCAAGCACCCGCTGTACGGCAAGGTGCTGCGCCGCAACATCAAGCTGAAGGCTCACGACGAGGCCAACGAGGCCGGTATCGGTGACCGCGTGCTCCTGTCGGAGACGCGCCCGCTGTCGGCCACGAAGCGCTGGCGCGTCGTCGAGATCCTCGAGAAGGCGAAGTGAGAGACAGATGATTCAACAGGAGTCGCGACTCAAGGTCGCCGACAACACGGGTGCCAAGGAGATCCTCTGCATCCGCGTTCTGGGTGGCTCCGGTCGTCGCTACGCCGGTATCGGCGACACGATCGTCGCCACCGTCAAGGACGCCATCCCCGGCGGCAACGTCAAGAAGGGCGATGTCGTCAAGGCGGTCATCGTGCGCACCACGAAGGAGCGTCGCCGCCCGGACGGTTCGTACATCAAGTTCGACGAGAACGCCGCTGTCATTCTCAAGACCGATGGTGACCCGCGTGGAACGCGCATCTTCGGCCCCGTGGGCCGCGAGCTGCGCGACAAGAAGTTCATGCGGATCATCTCGCTGGCACCGGAGGTGCTCTGACATGGCTCGTATTCGCAAGGGTGACCAGGTCAAGGTCATCGCCGGCAAGGACAAGGGCGTCGAGGGCAAGGTCATCGCCGTGCTCGCCGAGGTCGACCGCGTGATCGTCGAGGGCGTCAACCGCGTCCAGAAGCACACGCGCGCCGGCCAGACCGGAGCCGAGGGCGGCATCATCACCGCCGAGGCTCCGATCCACGCCTCGAACGTCATGCCCGTCGTCGACGCCGACGGCGGCAAGACCACGACGAAGGTCGGCTCGGCCGTCGTCGATGGCACCAGGACCCGTATCAGCCGCAAGACCGGAAAGGAGATCTGATCATGAACGCTGCTGTTGATTCCGCCGCACCTCGCCTCAAGGCGAAGTACCGCGAAGAGATCGTGCCCGCGCTGCGCGAGCAGTTCGAGTTCGCGAACGTCATGCAGGTCCCCGGCCTGACCAAGATCGTCGTCAACATGGGCGTCGGTGAGGCTGCCCGCGACGGCAAGCTCATCGAGGGTGCCATCACGGATCTGACGGCCATCACCGGCCAGAAGCCGCAGGTCACCCGCTCGCGCAAGTCGATCGCCCAGTTCAAGCTGCGTGACGTGCGCGCCGATCGGCATGCCCTCACGCAG
>CAYYQO010000280.1:0-3213 GCA_964473845.1 uncultured Aeromicrobium sp. | reverse complement strand
GGCACACTGCAGGAGTGTCCGATCCGCTGCGCAGGCTGCTCGCCGCACCTCCCGATCTGCCGGTCGTCGCGGGCCTGGCCGCTCTCGACGAGGCACTTCGCACCCGCGGTGTCGCGGTGGTCCACGCGCCGCCCGGCACCGGCAAGACGACCTTGGTCCCGCCTGCGGTCGCCGATGTCGTCGCTGGACGGGTTGTCGTCACGCAGCCCAGTCGCATCGCGGCCCGCGCTGCGGCCCGCCGGTTGGCGAACCTGCTGGGCGAGCCGGTGGGTGAGACGGTCGGGTATTCGGTCCGCGGAGACCGGCGTATCAGTCGGCGTACGCGGGTCGAGGTCGTCACGACGGGCCTTCTGCTCCGGCGGATCCAGCAGGATCCCGAGCTGGCCGGCGTTGGCGCCGTCGTGCTCGATGAAGTGCACGAACGCCATCTCGATGCCGACCTGACCCTGGCGTTGCTCATCGACATTCGGGCCAACTTGCGCGAGGACCTGCTGCTGGTGGCCATGTCCGCCACCATCGAGGCCGAACGGACGGCTGCGCTGCTCGGCGGCGACGCTGCCGCTCCGGTGATCGACGTCCCGGGCGCCCTGCATCCGGTGGAAACCGTCTGGTGCCCGCTGCCAGCGGGATCGCGCCGCACCGACGACCGGGGAATCACCCCGGCCTTCCACGACCACGTCGCCGCGACCGTTCGCCGCGCGCTCGCCGAGCACGAGGGTGACGTCCTGGTCTTCGTGCCGGGCGTCGGGGAGGTCGAGGCGACCATGCGTCGCCTGGCCGGCGTGGGCGCGGACGTGCACGCTCTGCACGGACGTCTGTCCGGCACCGAACAGGATCGTGCACTCAGCGAGGGGCCGCGTCGTCGAGTGATCGTGTCGACTGCGGTGGCCGAGTCGTCGCTGACGGTTCCCGGCGTACGCGTTGTGGTGGACGCCGGATTTTCCCGCGAGCCGCGCACCGACCACCGTCGCGGACTGGCCTCCCTCGTCACCGTCGCGGTGAGCCGGGCAGCGGCCGACCAACGAGCAGGCCGGGCCGGTCGGTTGGGCCCGGGCGCCGTGCTGCGTTGCTGGTCCGAGGCGGAGCACGGGCATCTGGCTGCTCACCCGGAGCCGGAGATCGCCACCGCCGACCTGACGGCCTTCACCCTGGAGGTCGCCTGCTGGGGAAGTCACGACGTGCGTGACCTGGCGCTGCTCGACCAACCGCCCGTGCACGCCCTGGCGGCCGCAAGACAGGTACTGGTGGACCTGGGAGCGATCACCGAGGACAGCAGAGCCACCCCACGGGGCCGCGTGTTCGCCGCCGTGCCGGTCGACCCCCGGCTGGCGCGAGCCCTCATCGACGGAGCCGGGCTCGTCGGGGCCAGGCGGGCCGCAGAGGTGGTCGCGATGCTCAGCGAGGACATCCGTGCTCCCGGCGGCGACCTGGTCGCTGCGCTCCGTTCGCTGCGCGCCGGGCACCGTGCGGGCTCGTGGCGCACCCAGGTCACGCGGTTGGAAGGCATCGTGAAGGAGCAGGACGTCGAGAAGCCCGGCGGAGCACTGACCGATGACGTAGCGGTGGGCCTGGTCGTGGCCTTGGCACACCCGGACCGGATTGCGCGCAAACGGTCCGGTTCCTCGAGTTATCTGATGACGTCCGGGACGGGCGCGGCACTCGATCCGCGCGACCCGGGGCCCCTGGCCGGCCTGGAGTGGCTCGCGATCGGCGACGCGGACCGACGGTCCGGGCAACGTGAAGCCCGGATCCGGGCGGCGGCCCCGCTCACCGAGGACCTGGCGCTGGAAGCGGCAGGTTCGCTGTGGACCGAGGTCGACGAGGTCAACTGGACCGGAGGCCGGGTCGTGGCTCGCGGACGCACGCTGCTGGGTGCGATCGAGCTCAGTTCCGTCCCGATCGGCGATCCACCGGCGCAGGCCGTGACCGAAGCGATCCGGGAGGCGCTGGAGCGCGAAGGCATCGGTCTACTCACCTGGTCGGAGGCGGCCACGGCATTGCGCGCTCGCCTCGACTTCCTGCATCGGGCCCTCGGCGACCCCTGGCCCGACGTGAGCGACGACGCACTGACGCAGAACCTCCAGTCGTGGTTGGGACCGCAGCTGGCGCGGGTCCGCTCGGCCCAAGACCTTCGCCGCATCGACGTCGCTGCCGCGCTCCGGGCGTTGTTGCCGTGGCCCGAGGCCGGCAGACTCGACGAGCTGGCCCCTGAACGAGCGGAGGTCCCCAGCGGCTCGAGCGTGCGGATCGACTACTCCCAGGAGCAACCCGTGCTCGCTGTCAGGCTGCAGGAGGTCTTCGGCTGGGCCACAGTGCCGGTCCTCGCGGACGGCAGGGTCCCGATCCTGCTGCACCTGCTCTCCCCCGCCCGACGCCCGGCGGCCGTCACGGCGGACCTGGAGTCCTTCTGGGACAACGGCTACCCGGGCGTGCGCGCCGACCTGCGCGGTCGCTACCCCAAGCACGCCTGGCCCGAGGATCCCCGCAGCGCGCCAGCTACCCGGCGTACGAACCGCACACGACGCTGACTGACGGGATCCCAGCTGTCTGGCGCGATGACCCTTGAGGGGCATACCGTGGGCGTGCCCGGTCCGACGACCACGCGAGGATGACCACCATGACGCGCATGGCTCCGCACACGGTCGTGCTGCACGGACACGACCTCTCCTACGTCGACAGCGGCTCAGGCCCGGTCGTGCTCTTCATCCACGGGATCCTCGGGTCGCAGCGGCAGTGGGAGCACCTGATCGACAAGATGGACGACGACCACCGGGTGCTCCTGCCGGACCTCTTCGGTCACGGTGAGTCGGCCAAGCCGCTCGGTGACTACTCACTCAGTGCGCACGCCGCGGCGATGCGGGACCTGCTCGACCACTTGGGGATCGAGCAGGTCACCCTGGTCGGGCACTCGCTCGGTGGCGGCATCGCGATGCAGTTCTTCTACCTCTTTCCCGAGCGGGTCGAGCGACTCGTCCTGGTCTCCAGCGGCGGACTGGGACGAGAGGTGAGCGTGCTGCTGCGCTCCGCGACCCTGCCCGGTGCCGAACAGGTCCTCAGCGTGATCGCCTCCACGCCCGTCCTCTCCCATGTCGAGGCACTCGGCCGTGGCGCCTCGAAGGTCGGCTGGCGACCGGGCGCGGACGTCGGCGCGGTCTGGCGGGGCTTCAGCTCGCTCCGAGACCGTGAGAGCCGCCGAGCCTTCCTCGCCACCAC
>CAYYQO010000279.1:0-3220 GCA_964473845.1 uncultured Aeromicrobium sp. | reverse complement strand
TGATCTATCGACGCAGTCTCGGCCTGCCGCAGCGGGCAGCGGCCACGCGTCGCGCCACAGGCGTGATCGTCGCGGCACTGCAGGCCGGCGCGATCGCGGGCGCACTGTCGGCCGGGGTGGCCTCGGCGGTCTTCGACCAGATCTGGATGGTCCTGGCGGTCCCGGGGGTGCTGACGATCGGTGTCGTGGGGGTCATCATCGGCTTCGTGCCCGATGCCCACGAGCGTCAGGAGGGCAGCCTCGACGGACTGGGTCTGCTGTGGATCAGTTCGAGCCTGTTGCTCGTGACCGGTGGGCTCTCGCTCGTGCGGGTGCTGGGGGTCGGCTCGGTCTGGCCGTGGCTGGCGATCGTCGTCGGCGCCTTCGTGCTCATCCCGTTCTGCCGTCACGAGCTGCGGACTGCGGATCCGATCATCGACCTGCGTGTCATGCGCCAGCCGTCGATGTGGCCGATCCAGTTCACGGCCCTGCTGTTCGGCGTCAGCGTCCTGGGTGCCCAGATCCCGCTCTCGACGTTCGCCCAGACCGATCCGGACGTCCACGGGTACGGGCTGGGGCTGAACGCCTCGTCGGTGGCGCCCATCATCGGCGGCTACGTGCTCTCGATGCTGATCGGTGCCCTGGTGTTCGCCCGGGTGAGTCAGCGCTTCAGTCCGCGCAACTGCCTGATCGGGGCCGCCATCCTGGTGGGGATCGGATACGGCTCGCTCCTGGTGCTGCACGACTCCGTGATCCAGATGGGAGCGTGCATGGTCGTGGCGGGCCTGGGCTCCGGTGCGCTCGTGGCGGCGCTCCCGGCCGCCGCTGCCGCCGCGGCGCCCGAGGGTCGCACGGCCGTGGCCACGGGACTGACGAACACGACCAAGACGATCGGCGGCTCGTTCGCCTCGTGCGTGTTCGGCGTGGCGCTCGCCGCCGGCGTCGCCCACGAGACGGCCGCGTCGCTCTCGGGCTACTACACGGTGTGGATCGTGTGCTCGGCCACGGCGTTCCTGGCCGCGCTGGGCTTGACGTTCGTGCCGCGACTGGCGTTCGCTGATCCCACGGGGATCGATGAGGAGGTCGGCCGATGAACACGGCAGAACGACTGGCCGAGCTGATCCGGTGCCGCACGGTCTCGGCCGAGGGTGAACGTGACGAAGCCGCCTTCATCGCGTTCCGTGAGACGTTCGCGCGGCTCTATCCCGGCCTCCACGCCGAGTTGGAACTGACCGAGATCGACGGCGGCAGCCTGCTGTTCCGGTGGGCGGGGCGCTCCACCGAGCGCCCGCTCGTCCTGATGGCTCACTACGACGTCGTCCCGGCCCCGGCCGAGCAGTGGGACCGTGACCCGTTCGCCGGGCAGATCGAGGACGGCTTCGTCCACGGCCGCGGCGCCCTGGACGACAAGGGTCCACTCGTGTGCATCGCCGAGGCGGTCGAGACGTTGCTGCACGAAGGGTTCGAACCCGCGCGCGACGTCTACCTCTCCTTCGGCGCCGACGAGGAGGTCTTCGGCAATGGTGCCGCCCGCGTCGTCGACCATCTCGACTCGATGGGTGTCCGACCCTGGTTGGTCTCGGACGAAGGCGGCGCGATCGTCGACGACGGACTGCCCGGTGTCTCGGCGCTCACCGCGATGGTGGCGATCGTCGAGAAGGGCACCGTCGACGTCGGCCTGGTCGCGCGCGGCGGGGGAGGGCACGCCTCGACCCCGGCCAAGAACGGTGCGACGGCGCGGCTGGCCAAGGCGATCGTGCGGATCGAGCGGCACCCCGCCCCGCCGCACCTGTCCGACCCGGTGCTGCAGATGCTGGAGGCGCTGGGAGAGGTGGTCCCGCGACCCGTCGCCGCGGTCCTGAGGAACGCGCGTCGCGCCAACCGGCCCGTCGCCGAACTGCTCGCCCGGCTCGGCAAGGAGACCGGCGCGATGGTGCGTACGACGATGGCCGTGACGCAGTTGAGCGGCAGCCCGGCGCGCAACGTCCTCGCGACCGAGGCCCGGGCCAACGTCAACGTCCGGCTCGCGGTGGGGGACACGAAGGACGCGCTCGTCGACCGGCTCCACCGGCTGTTCCGGGGACTCGACATCGAGATCGAGCGTGTCGACGGCGAGAATCCACCACCGGTCTCGCGCACGGACAACGCCGCGTGGGCCGCGCTGGGTGCGGCGATCCACGAACTCGATCCGGCCATCCGGATCGTGCCCTACGTCCAGACCGGCGGGACCGACTCGCGGCACTTCACCCGGATCAGCGACTCGGTCTACCGGTTCGCGCCACTGCACATGACGCGGGCCCAGCGCGACGCGATCCACGCGCCCAACGAGTCCGTCTCGATCGAGTCCCTCGAGCGCGGCAGCGCGTTCCACCGGGCGCTCATCACCGGCTTGGGGTGACGGATTCCCCGGTTGAGTGGGCTTCCTGTCACATAACGTGGGTTGTGCTCCACGCTAAGTGAAGGAAAACCCACTCAACCGGGGAATCAGCGGCTGCCTCGGCCGCAGTCCGGGGCCCAGCACGATCTGGGGCGGGCACGGTTGACGAGGCCGATTTGAGTACACGGGGCCCTTCGGCGTAGACTTGTGTGTCGGCCTTGTCAGGTTCGTATCTCCATGCCCTTTGGGACCGCGGAATGCGGATGGGGAGACGTGCGTGCCGGGTCGAACAGTCGATACGAAGAAGTTGAGGTGTATGGCGAAAAAAGAAGGCGTCATCGAAATGGAGGGCTCGGTCGTCGAGGCCCTGCCCAACGCGATGTTCCGGGTCGAGTTGGCCAATGGCCACAAGGTCCTCGCGCACATCAGCGGCAAGATGCGCCAGCACTACATCAGGATCCTCCCCGAGGACCGTGTTGTGGTCGAGCTCTCGCCGTACGATCTCAGCCGCGGACGCATCGTCTACCGCTACAAGTAATTCACAACTCAAAATTCCGAACACGTTCAGATCGCACCGAAGAGAGTTTCTCGATGAAGGTCAACCCGAGCGTGAAGAAGATCTGTGACAAGTGCAAGGTGATCCGTCGCCACGGACGCGTCATGGTGATCTGCGAGAACCCGCGCCACAAGCAGCGCCAGGGCTGAGCCCAGAACTTCTTCACTGCAGCACCCTGAACACCTGATGACTCGCTCCCCCCGCGGGAGCGTCACCTCCGGCGCAGAGGCCGGAGCTCGATCGAGGCGATCGAGACGCCCCAGGTGACGACACCTCTGCTGAACCGAAAGGAACTGCCAGCACATGGC
>CAYYQO010000278.1:0-3248 GCA_964473845.1 uncultured Aeromicrobium sp. | reverse complement strand
TCACTCCATCACCTCGATGCAGGCGATCTACGTGCCGGCGGACGACTACACCGACCCGGCCCCGGCGACCACGTTCGCCCACCTCGACGCCACCACGGAGCTGTCGCGTGAGATCGCGTCGCTGGGCATCTACCCGGCCGTGGACCCGCTGACCTCGACCTCCCGGATCCTCGACCCGCACTACATCGGTCAGGACCACTACAACTGCGCGATCCGCGTCAAGCAGATCCTGCAGCGCAACAAGGAGCTCCAGGACATCATCGCGATCCTCGGTGTCGACGAGCTCTCCGAGGAGGACAAGACCATTGTCCACCGCGCGCGTCGTATCCAGCGGTTCCTGTCGCAGAACACCTACGTCGCCAAGCAGTTCACCGGCATCGAGGGCTCGACCGTCCCGCTCGACGAGACGATCGACGCGTTCACCAAGATCTGTGACGGCGACTACGATCACGTGGCCGAGCAGGCGTTCTTCATGTGCGGCGGTCTGGACGACGTCGACGCGAAGTGGGCCGAGATCCAGAAGAACCTCTGAGGTCACTGACATGACATTGCAGATCGAGCTCGTGGCCGCCGACCGTGTCGTGTGGTCGGGCGAGGCCCGTGAGGTCATCGCACGCACGGCCGAGGGCGACCTGGGTGTGCTTTCCGGGCACGCGCCGCTGCTGTCGCTGTTGGTTCCCGGCGTCGTCGAGATCATCCCCGCCGAGGGCGACACCGTGCGTGCCGCCGTCAGCGAGGGATTCATCTCGGTGGCTGCCGACCGCGTGTCGATCCTGTCCGAGGACACGTTCCTCGCGGACGAGATCGACGAGTCGGCCGTGACCGCAGAATTGGAGGCGGCTCGTTCGTCCGACGACGAGCTGGCCGTCCGCCGTGCCGAGGCCAAGCTGCGCCTGATCGGCAAGGCGTCCTGATGGTGATCGCGAGGAAGTGATCGATGCCGCTCTGGTTGTGGCTGGTCGACTCCCTCGCGATCATCGTCGTCCTGGGCGTCCTGCTCGTGGCTGGACTCGTCGCGCGCCGACGCTGGATCTCCCACCAGGGTGTCACCTTTGAATTGAGCGTCAATCGCGGCGCCGAGCACTCAGCCAAGGGCTGGGTACTCGGCGTCGCGGTCTATCGCGAGGACGAGGTCGACTGGTTCCGGACCTTCTCGTTCTCGCCCCGTCCGCGCCACCGCTTCCAGCGTGGCGCGGTCCTGATCGAGGGCCGACGTTTTCCCGAAGGCGGCGAGGCCTACGCCCTGCATGACGGGCACTTGATCGTCCGCACCGAGAACGCGGCGGGCATCCAGCAGTTCGCGCTGAGCCCCAATTCGCTGACCGGGCTGCTGTCGTGGCTCGAGTCGTCGCCGCCCGGTCGTGGTGTCAACAACGTGCTCTGAGACCGGATTCGGTCTGGTGCAACTGGGAGTTTCGGTTGCCGTGCCGCGACGCACCACGCACACTGGGTGGATGAAGAAGATCATCGCTGCGGCCATCCTTGCTCTTGCTGTCGCTGCAGGTGTGGCAGCTTCGCCCGCCCAGGCCGACGACACCGAGAGCCTGAAGTACTTCAAGATCACTCGCATCGACTGGATGTGAGCCGCGGTTCGTCCGCACTCTAAGGTGGGCCCATGGTTCACCTGACGAAGATCTACACGCGTACCGGCGACGACGGCACGACCAACTTGGTCGACTTCTCCCGGACCTCCAAGAACGACGTTCGCCTGGTCGTCTATGCCGATGTCGACGAGGCCAACAGCCAGATCGGCGTGGCGCTGGCCACGGGTGGCCTGGACGACGATGTCACCGCTGTTCTGACCCACATCCAGAACGACCTGTTCGACCTGGGCTCCGACATCGGCAACCCGATCGTGGCCGAGCCGAAGTACGTGCCGTTGCGGGTCGAACCGGACTACGTCGATCGTCTCGAGGCCTGGTGTGACCGCTTCAACGACGCCGTGCCGAAGCTCGATTCGTTCATCCTGCCCGGCGGCACGCCGGCCGCGGCCCAGCTGCACGTCGCGCGCACGGTCGTTCGTCGTGCCGAGCGTGCTGCGTGGCAGGCGATCGAGGAACACCCCGAGACCACGAACGTGCTCGTCGCGAAGTACCTCAACAGATTGAGCGATCTGTTGTTCATTCTGGGGCGTTACGCCAATCGCGAGCGCGGTGATGTGCTGTGGGTACCCGGCGGCGATCGCGGCGAAGTGTGACCGCCGTCACTGACGGATGCTTCATCGGGTAGCCCTCACAGGGCACCCTGAACTTGGCGGTACCCTTGCCGCATGTCAGTGCAGCCTGATCGCCCGTGGGTGATGCGTACCTATGCCGGACACAGCTCCGCAGCGGAGTCCAACGCCCTGTACCGGCGGAACCTCGCGAAGGGACAGACCGGCCTTTCGGTCGCGTTCGACCTGCCCACGCAGACCGGTTACGACCCGGACCACATCCTGTCCCGTGGTGAGGTCGGCAAGGTCGGCGTGCCGATCCCGCACCTCGGCTCCATGCGCCGGTTGTTCGAGGACATCCCGTTGTCGGAGATGAACACCTCGATGACCATCAACGCCACGGCCATGTGGCTGCTGGCGATGTACCAGGTGGCCGCCGAGGAGCAGGGTGTCGATGCGGCCGCGCTGGCCGGCACGACCCAGAACGACATCATCAAGGAGTACCTCTCGCGCGGGACGTACGTCTTCCCGCCCGAGGCCTCCTTACGGCTCACCACCGACATGATCGCCTACACCGTGGCGAACATCCCGAAGTGGAACCCGCTCAACATCTGCAGCTATCACCTGCAGGAGGCCGGCGCGACGCCCGTGCAGGAGCTCGCCTTCGCGATGAGTACGGCCATCGCGGTGCTCGATGCGGTGAAGGACTCCGGTCAGGTGCCCGACGACCAGTTCGAGCAGGTCGTGGGCCGCATCTCGTTCTTCGTGAACGCCGGGGTGCGGTTCGTCGAGGAGATGTGCAAGATGCGCGCCTTCGGACACCTGTGGGAAGAGGTCACCCGCGACCGCTACGGGGTCAAGGATCCCAAGATGCGTCGTTTCCGCTACGGCGTCCAGGTCAATTCCTTGGGCCTGACCGAGGCCCAGCCCGAGAACAACGTCCAGCGCATCGTGCTGGAGATGCTCGGCGTGACGCTGAGCAAGAACGCTCGCGCCCGAGCCGTCCAGTTGCCGGCCTGGAACGAGGCGCTGGGTCTGCCTCGCCCGTGGGACCAGCAGTGGTCGCTGCGGCTGCAGCAGGTGCTGGCCTTCGAGT
>CAYYQO010000277.1:0-3258 GCA_964473845.1 uncultured Aeromicrobium sp. | reverse complement strand
TGGGGTCGAGCGCCAGCCAGCTTCCGTCGGGCAACCACACGGCCGCCCAGGCATGGGAGGCATCGGCACCGACGATGCGTTCCTTGCCCGGCGGCGGACTGGTGGCGAGGTACCCGCTGACGTACCGGACGGCCAGGCCATGCGAACGCAAACAGGACAGGGTCAGGTGCGCGAAGTCCTGACACACCCCGGCCCGGGTCGCGAAGAGGTCGTCGATCCGGGTCGTGACCGTCGTCGCGCCCTTCTGGTACGTGAAGTCCGCGTGAATCCGGTGCATGAGGTCCGTGACGGCCTCGCCGACCGGCCGACCCGGCCGCAGCGACTCGGCAGCATAGTCGCGCGCCTCGTCCGTCTGGTCGACCAACGTCGAGGGCAGCGAGAAGTCCACGGCTCGCCAAGCGTCGTCGACATCCAGCCGTTCCGCGGGCCGAGCCTGCTCCCACGCCGTCGCCAGCGCACTCTCGGGGTACGCCGGCACCGTGACCTCGACGTCGCTGGTGGCCTCGACGAGCAGTTCGCGGTGCGCATCGGTCACCTGGAAGTAGGTGGCCGTGTTGCCGTAGAAGTCGAGCTCGCGGGAGGAATCGCTCGGCTCGGGGACGATCTGCACATCGACGCTCGACACCCGCTGGAAGGGCAACTCACGAGCCACGACGTAGGCCACCCCGTAACTGTTCGACACGTCGTCGTCGTACGTGTAGGCGGTGCGGTGCCAGACCCGATACCTCACGAGTCACCGCCAGCCAGTGACAGTCCCAACTGGCGCTGGGTCGGCCCCACGGCGAAGTGCACCTCGGCCACGGCATCGGAGAGCCGCCTGAGCTGCTGGGTCGTGGCCTGGGCGAACCGTGTGAAGTTCGGTCGCTGGTCGTCCTCGAGCGCCAACAGCGCGTTCAGGTCGACCCGGTCGAGTTCCTCCAGCAGGTCGTCCACGAGCCGTTCCGGACGGGTCGAACCGCTCGACGCGGGCAGGGCCGCGAGCGACGAGTCGATGACCCGCAGATTGAACAACAGCGACCGCGGGTTCGCCTCGTCCAGCAGCAGCAGGTCCAACACCGTCGTGGCCCGCACGGCACCCCGATGACGACGGCGGTGGGTGACAGCGCTCTCGGTCGCCTGCAGCAGGGCGGTCTGGACACCCCGGTCGACCTCGAAGCCGCGGCGGACCGACACCATGGCACCGATCGTCTGGCACAGGTGCAGGCTGCGTTCGAGGGCGCGACCGATCTCCATGACGTGCCAGCCCTCGTCGCGGATCATGTTCCCCGTGATGGCGTGCAGCGCCAGCACATCGGTCAGCATCCGGCCCGCGCTCTCGCCGATCTGCCACGGGTGCGGATTCGCCGCCAGCGACCCGCGTGCGCGATCAATCGCGCCGAACACACGGAACAGGTCCGGCGACACCTGGTCGCGCACGCTCTGGGCGATCTCCTTGAGCTGGGCCACGGTCTGGGCGACCGACCCCGTGCGGTGCACGTCCAGCAGCAACGACCGCAGATCGCCCTCGTGGTCGCGCGGATCGGACGGCCGGCTGGTCAGCGACCCCAGCGCCTCGGACACCACCGTCAAGGTGCGGCCACCGCTGGAGTACGTCTGGCCCTGGAAGTCCTCGACCAACTCGTGCGTGACGATCGCCAGTCGCAGGACGTCCTCGACCCGTTCGGCGTACCGCCCGAGCCAGAACATGTCGTCGAGGACGCGAGGCACCGGCGTGACCGGGGTGCGGATGCTGCTGACGGGCACGGCGTCCAGCAGGGTCTGGTCGGGATCGTCCGGCGACTCCTTGAGGACCCACACGTCCTTGCTGACGCCCACGGCGTCCGGACCCGAGCCGATCGGAGTCGCCGTCGCCAGGCCGCCGATCATCGGCCGGTAGCTGGAACCCAGACGCAACGTGAACGCACGCAACGAGATCGCCTGCGGTTGCAGCCCGCCGTGCTGCAGCGTCGGCGAGACCGAGACCGACGACAGTTCCTGGCCGACGAACCGGTGGGGTGCGGCGATGATCGCCTCGCGCAGTCCCGTCGGCGAGAAGTCGGCGACGTCGAAGGGAGGATCGATGCGGCGCACCACCAACTCGTCCAGCCGTTGCAGGATCTGGTCGCGGCCCGCGGGCGTGCCCGCCCAGATCGTCGGCACCCCGGCCAGCCGCAGCGGTTCGTCCAGCAACTGCTCGCACATCGCCGACATGAAGGGCAACAGCGCCGCGTTCTCGAGCACGCCGGCTCCCAGGCCGTTCACCACCGTGACGTTCCCCCGGCGCGCGGCCTCGGCCAGACCCGTCACACCGAGTTGGGATTCGCCGCGGAGTTCGAGCGGGTCACTCCACTGCGCATCGACGCGGCGCACGATCACGTCGACCCGCTCCAATTGGCCCAGGACGCGCATCCACACCGCTCCGTCGCGGGTCACCAGGTCACTTCCCTCGACGAGCGGGAAACCCAAGGTCGCGGCGATGAACGCCTGGTCATAGGCCGTCTCGGACATCGCCCCCGGTGACAGCACCACGATCCGTGGATTGTCGACACCGGCCGGAGCGGCCTGCGTCAGCGCACCGCGCAGGACCTGGAAGAACGGCGCGAGCCGGTGCAGTCCCGCCTCGCGGTAGGCGCCCGGGAGCACGCGGGACAGCACTCTGCGGTTCTCCATCGCGAAGCCGATGCCCGAAGGGGCCTGCGCGCGGTCGGCGATGACCTGCCACTCCCCCGAGGCCGTGCGGCCCAGGTCGGTCCCCGTGATCAGCAACGCAGACCGGTCCACCGGCCGGGGACGGCCCATCGCCCGCAGGAATCCGTTGTGGCCGAACACGATGCTCGGCGGCAGCGTGCCGCCGGACAACAGTCGCTGCGGCCCGTAGAGGTCCGCCTGGATCGCATTGAGCAGTTCGGCGCGCTGGGCCAGCCCTTTCTCGAGCGTCGCCCACTCGTCGTGGGCCAGCACGAGTGGCACGGGATCGAGCCGCCACGGTTGCTGCTGTTCGCTCGGCGGCGTGTAGACGACGCCCTCGTCCTCCAGCAGTCGTGCTATCTCGTCGCCGGCCCGCCTCAACTGGGGCAGGGTCAGGTCGACGGCCTCGGCGGCGATGCGCTTCCACGCGGGTCGCATCGTGCCGTCGGGAGCGGCCACCTCGTCGTACGGCACGGCACCCTGCCCCAATGGGGGCTGGGTCATGGACG
This sequence comes from uncultured Aeromicrobium sp., assembly GCA_964473845.1. GTDB lineage: Bacteria > Actinomycetota > Actinomycetes > Propionibacteriales > Nocardioidaceae > Aeromicrobium. The sequence continues at coordinate 82 of CAYYQO010000277.1, read as the reverse complement.
CCACGTAGTCGCGCAGGACGGTCATGACATCACACGAGCAGGTACATCACCAGATACGCCACCGGCGCGACCGCGATGAGGG
>CAYYQO010000276.1:0-3258 GCA_964473845.1 uncultured Aeromicrobium sp. | reverse complement strand
TGGGGTCGAGCGCCAGCCAGCTTCCGTCGGGCAACCACACGGCCGCCCAGGCATGCGACGCATCGGCACCGACGATGCGTTCCTTGCCCGGCGGCGGGCTCGTGGCGAGATACCCGCTGACGTACCGGACGGCCAGACCGTGCGAACGCAGACAGGACAGGGTCAGATGCGCGAAGTCCTGACAGACGCCGGCTCGGCTCGCGAACAGGTCGTCGATCCGGGTCGTGACCGTCGTCGCGCCCTTCTGGTACGTGAAATCCGCGTGGATCCGGTGCATGAGGTCCGTGACGGCCTCACCGATCGGCCGGCCCGGCAGCAGCGACTCGGCGGCGTAGTCGCGTGCCTCGGCCGTCTGGTCGACCAAGGTCGAGGGCAACGAGAAGTCGACCGCTCGCCAGGCCTCGTCGATGTCGGGTCGGTCCGCCGGCCGGGCCCGCTCCCACGCCGTCGCCAGCGCCGCCTCATCATAGGCCGGTACCGCGATGTCGACGTCACTCGTCGCCTCGACGAGGAGTTCGCGGTGGGCGTCGGTCACCTGGAAGTAGGTGGCCGTGTTGCCGTAGAAGTCGGGCTCGCGGGAGGAATCGCTCGGCTCGGGGACGATCTGCACGTCGACGCTCGACACCCGCTGGAAGGGCAGTTCGCGCGGCACGACGTAGGCCATCCCGTAACTGTTCGACACGTCGTCGTCGTACGTATAGGCGGTGCGGTGCCAGACCCGATACCTCACGCGCCACCACCAGCCAGTGACAGTCCCAACTGGTGCTGGGTCGGCCCGACGGCGAAGTGCACCTCGGCCACGGCGTCGGAGAGCCGCCGGAGCTGCTGGGTCGTGGCCTGGGCGAAGCGTGTGAAGTTGGGTCGCTGGTCCTCCTCGAGCGCCAACAGCGCGTTCAGGTCGACCCGGTCGAGCTCCTCCAACAGGTCGTCGACAAGCCGTTCGGGGCGGGTCGAACCGCTCGACGCCGGCAGGGCCGCCAGCGACGCGTCGATGACGCGCAAATTGAACAGCAGCGACCGCGGATTCGCCTCGTCCAACAGCAGCAGGTCCAGCACCGTCGACGCCCGTACCGCACCGCGGTGACGACGCCGATGCGTCACGGCGCTCTCGGCCGCCTGCAGCAGGGCGGTCTGGACGCCCCGATCAACCTCGAAGCCACGGCGGACCGACAACGTGGCACCGATCGTCTGGCACAGGTGCAGGCTGCGTTCCAGAGCGCGACCGATCTCCATGACATGCCAGCCCTCGTCACGGATCATGTTCCCGGTGATGGCATGGAGCGCCAGCACATCGGTCAGCATCCGGCCGGCACTCTCGCCGATCTGCCAGGGGTGCGGATTTGCCGCCAACGAGCCCCGCGCGCGATCGATCGCCCCGAATACGCGGAACAGGTCCGGCGACACCTGGTCGCGCACGCTCTGGGCGATCTCCTTGAGCTGTGCCACCGTCTGGGCGACCGACCCCGTACGGTGCACGTCCAGCAGCAGCGAGCGCAGGTCGCCCTCCTGATCGCGCGGATCGGACGGCCGGCTGGTCAGTGATCTCAAGGTCTCGGAGACCACCGCCAGGGTGCGGCCTCCGCTGGAGTACGTCTGGCCCTGGAAGTCCTCGACCAATTCGTGCGTGACGATCGCGAGTCGCAGGACGTCCTCGACCCGTTCGGCGTATCGACCGAGCCAGAACATGTCGTCCAGCACGCGTGGCACCGGCGTGACGGGAGTGCGGACGCTGCTGACGGGCGGGGTGTCCAGCAGGCTCTGGTCGGGATCGTCCGGCGATTCCTTGAGCACCCACACGTCCTTGCTGACGCCCACCGCATCAGGACCGGAGCCGATGGGGGTCGCCGTCGCCAGGCCGCCGATCATCGGCCGGTAGCTGGAACCCAGACGCAACGTGAACGCACGCAACGAGACCGCTTGTGGCTGCAGGCCGCCGTGCTCCAGGGTGGGCGAGATCGAGACCGACGACAGTTCCTGGCCGACGAATCGGTGCGGCGCGGCGAGGATCGCCTCGCGGAGTTCCGCAGGCGAGGACGCGAGGACGTCGAAGGGAGGATCGATGCGGCGCACCACCAGCTCGTCCAACCGTTGCAGGATCTGGTCGCGGCCCGCCAGCGTTCCCGCCCACACGGTCGGCACCCCGGCCAGCCGCAGCGGTTCGTCCAGCAACTGCTCGCACATCACCGACATGAACGGCAGCAGCGCCGCATTCTCGAGCACGCCAGAGCCCAGGCCGTTCACCACGGTGACGTTCCCGCGGCGCACGGCTTCGGTCAGACCCGTGACCCCCAGTTGGGACTCGCCGCGCAGTTCCAGCGGATCGCTCCACTGGGCGTCGACGCGGCGCACGATCACGTCGACCCGCTCCAGTTGTCCCAGGACGCGCATCCACACCGCTCCGTCGCGAGTCACCAGGTCGCTTCCCTCGACCAGGGGAAACCCCAGCGTCGCGGCGATGAACGCCTGGTCGTAGGCCGTCTCGGACATCGCGCCCGGCGACAGGACCACGACCCGCGGATTCTCGACGCCGACGGGGGCGGCCTGCGTCAACGCGCCGCGCAAGGACTGGAAGAACGGCGCGAGTCGGTGCAGTCCCGCCTCCCGGTAGGCGCCCGGCAGCACGCGTGAGAGCACCCGGCGGTTCTCCATCGCGAAGCCGATGCCCGAGGGTGCCTGCGCACGGTCGGCGATGACCTGCCACTCCCCCGATGCCGTGCGGCCCAGATCCGTTCCGGTGATCAGCAGCGACGACTGGCCGACCCGATGGGGACGAGCCATCGCCCTGAGGAATCCGTTGTGCCCGAACACGATGCTCGGCGGTAGCGTGCCGCTGGCCAACAGTCGCTGGGGCCCGTAGAGATCCAGCTGGATCGCATTGAGCAGTTCGGCGCGCTGGGCCAGACCCTTCTCGAGCGTCGCCCACTCCTCGTGAGCCAGCACGAGCGGCACGGGATCGAGCCGCCACGGTTGCTGCTGTTCCTGCGGCGGCGTGTAGACGACGCCTTCGTCCTCGAGCAGCCGTGCGATCTCGTCACCGGCCCGCCTCAACTGGGGCAGGGTCAGATCGACCGCCTCGGCGGCGATGCGCTTCCAGGCCGGTCGCATCGTGCCGTCGGGCGCGGCCACTTCGTCGTACGGTGCAGCGCCCTGCCCCAACTGGGGCTGGGTCATGGACGCCACATAGTCACGCAGGACGGTCATGGCATCACACGAGCAGGTACATCACCAGATACGCCACCGGCGCGACCGCGATGAGGG
>CAYYQO010000275.1:0-3268 GCA_964473845.1 uncultured Aeromicrobium sp. | reverse complement strand
CCGAACGTGGGAATCGCGGCCGATCGGTCATGACGCCATCATGGGCCGCGGCTGTCGACGGCGCACGCGCGGCCGAGTCATCGTGAAGACTGGTGGCTGTGTTCGACCATGACGATGACGCGCTCCGTGCCCGTGACAACTTCAAGTGGGTCACCACCGATCCTGACGTCCTGCCGGCCTGGGTCGCCGACATGGACGTGGCGGTTCCCGACGTCGTCGTCCGGCGCATGCACGAGCAGATCGCCGCGGGTGACCTCGGCTACCCCGACTTCGACGCGCCCGACCCGTTGGTGGAGGCGTTCGAGCAGCGGATGAACCGGCGGTGTGGCTGGGCGCCCGCTCCCGGCCGCGGACGGCTGTTCACTGACGTGATCCAGGCGTTCCAGGTGCTCGTCGATGTCGTCACGTCGGCCGGCGACGGCATCGCCCTGCACGTGCCCGCCTACAACCTGTTCCTGAATTGCATCGTCGAGTCAGGCCGTCGCGTGGTGCCGATCCCGTTCGACGCCACGGCGGACGACCTGGTCGAGATCTGGCGACGCGAGCAGGTGGCGCTCGTGGTCGTGGTCAATCCGCACAATCCGCTCGGACGGATGCTGGACGCCGACGACCTGCGGCCGATCGCGGAAGCTGCTGGCGCGCTGGACCTCGTGGTGCTGGCCGACGAGATCCACTCGGACCTGGCCCTCGACGGGCGGCGACACGTCCCCTTCGCCTCGCTCGGCCCCGAGGTCGAGGCGCGCACCGTGACCGTGACCTCGGCGTCCAAGGCGTTCAACCTGGCAGGCCTGCACTGCGCCGTGGCGCACATCGGTGACGCCCGGGTGCACGAGGCGCTCTCCGGCCTGCCGTTCGGTTACCTGGGTGGGGTGAGCACGCTGTCGCGAGCAGCATCGGTGGCCGCGTGGACCCAAGGTGACGCTTGGCTCGCCGAACTGGTCGGTGTCCTCGAGCAGAACCGCGACGCGGTCACGGCCTGGGCGCGAGAGACGGGCGTCGGAGTCCGGCCGGTCGAGGCGACCTACCTGGCCTGGCTCGACTTCGCGGGAACGTCGATCGCCGCCGATCCGGCCGCCGCGATCCTGGCGCGCGGTCGCGTGCGCCTCTCGGCGGGACCCGAGTACACCGCACACACCCCGATCGACGCGTCGAGCTTCGCTCGGCTCAACTTCGGTACGAGCCCCGAGCGCCTGTCCCGCATCCTCGACCGGATGGGCCATGCGCTGTCCGACTAGCTGGCGCACCTCGCCTTCCTGACCGGCCTCGTCCGCGATGCGAGAACGGCGAATCGTCCCGGGCAACGCGGGTAACGTCGTCGTGATCGCACACCGGGGGTATCCGTGGAACGCTTCATCGTCTTCGCTCTCGTCGGACTGCTTGCCCAGGGCATCGACGGGTCGCTGGGCATGGCCTACGGCGTCACGGCCAGCACCCTGTTGGTCGCCACGGGCGTCGCCCCGGCGGTGGCCTCGGCCTCGGTGCATCTGGCCGAGATCGGCACCACGCTCGCCTCGGGTGCCTCGCACTGGCGGCTGGGCAACGTCGACTGGGTCGTCGTGGGGAAGATCGCCCTGCCCGGCGGCATCGGCGCGTTCGCGGGTGCGACGGTGCTGTCGAACCTCTCCACCGAGTCGGCAATTCCCTGGGTCGCCGGTGGGTTGTTGGTCATCGGCATCTACATCATCGTCCGATTCGTGTTCGGCAAGCCACCCGTCGTGATCCCCGGTCGGCGGCCGGGCGTGGGTCTGCTGGCACCGCTCGGGCTGTTCGGCGGGTTCATCGACGCCACGGGTGGCGGCGGCTGGGGTCCCGTCACGACACCGACCCTCATTGCGAGCGGCACGCTCGACCCACGCAAGGTCATCGGCTCGGTCTCCACCTCGGAGTTCGTCGTCACGGTGTCCGCCAGCGCGGGTTTCCTGATCGGCCTGGGCGGACAGGCGCTGGACTGGCGCATCATCGGCGGCCTGCTGGTCGGCGGGGTCATCGCCGCTCCGTTCGCGGCCTACCTCGTCAAGCACCTGTCTCTTCCCGTGCTGGGTGCACTCGTCGGCTCGGTCATCTTGATCACCAACAGCCGTACCCTCATGCGGGTCACCGACACCGAGTCGTGGCCGGTCTACGCCGTGCTGTTCGCCGTGGCGACCGTCCTCATTGTGATCGCAGTCCGCAAGGTCCGCGGCCGGGTCATCGACCCCGACGAAGAGCCGGCCGGCGCCACGGTCACCTGACGTTCGAACCCGTCCCACCGGCTCGGAGTCGACTGGCCGCGACTCCGACTCGCGCCTAGCGTGGACGGATGGCCACGAACTCCGTCACGACGGACCGCCGGCTCGGCTGGGCGCTGCTCGCCGCGGCGGTCGCCCAGGTGGTCGCACCGATCGTCCAAGCGATGAGCGACGCGGCGCAGCCCGCCGACGGCAGCGAGGACCTGCTGATCACCCCGGCGGGATGGACCTTCTCCATCTGGAGCCTCATCTACCTGCTGGCGATCGTGCACGCCGTCGTCACGCTGTGGCGCGGCGACGGTGTGGGAGACGCGCGGTTCGTCGTGCATCTCATTGCGCTCTATGTCGGCGCCACGGTCTGGATCGCCGTGTCGGCAACCGGCGCGAGTTGGGCCACGTTCGTCGTGCTCGTGGTGATGACGGGGTTCGCGATCGACGCGGCACGGCGGGCGGCACGGTCGCCGGTGCGGAAGCCGCCGTGGACCACGACGCTCGCGCGGGCCACCTCGGGGATCTATGCGGGCTGGGTCAGTGCGGCGGTGTTCCTGAATTTGGGCACGGCGGCGATCGAACTGGATCTCGCCGACCCGGGCGCGTGGACCTGGCAGATCGTCCTGCTCGTGGCCGCGGCCGTGTTCGCCTGTGCGGTCGCCACGCTCCTGGCGCGCAGTCCGGGCTACGCGCTCGCGGTGGTGTGGGCGCTCCTCGGAATCATGGTCGCCGTGTCGGGTGAGTCGCTCACCGCTCTTGTCATTGCGGCGGCAGCCGCGTCGGTACTGGTGCTGCAGACGGTGCTCGCCCGGGCGAAGGTCCGCTGACGCCGCCCCCTCTCCACTTCTGGTGAGGGATCCACCGTCTCCCGCTCGGAATGCGTCAATCCCGTACCAAAAGTGGAGGCGGTGGCGGTCACTGGTAGGTGATCAGCGCGGGGTGAGGCCGCACCCGACGCCACGTCTGGGCGGTGTCCAGCATCGGCTCGTCCTCGTGGACGAAGTTCTTCCAGCCCCAGTAGACGTTCTTCGGCGCGTCCTTGCGGATCG
>CAYYQO010000274.1:0-3288 GCA_964473845.1 uncultured Aeromicrobium sp. | reverse complement strand
ACGATGAACGGGTCGATGCGCACCGGCCCACGATAGGCGCCGTCGCCGCGCCGTCGGTTGCCGGTTGCTCCGTGGACACCATCTGGTCAGACCACACTGGCACCGTGGATTCCATGAGTGAGACCTCGATCCGGGCCGTCTGCGTCTTCTGCGGTGCCCGGAACGGGACCAGCGACGATTACATCAGTGCCGCCGAGCAGCTCGGAGTGGCGCTCGCCGCCGCAGACGTCAAAGTCGTGTTCGGTGGCGGTGGAGTCGGGATCATGGGCGCGGTGTCGAACGCGGCCCAGGCGGCCGGTGGACCCGTCGCCGGAGTCATCCCGCAGGCGTTGTTCGAGCGCGAGGGCGGCCAACTCGACCTGCCCGAGATGTACGTCGTCGACACGATGCACGAGCGCAAGGCCCTCATGCACGAACTGTCCGACGCGTTCGTGGTCCTGCCGGGAGGCCTGGGCACGTACGAGGAGTTCTTCGAGATCCTGACGTGGCGCCAACTGGACTTCCACGCCAAGCCGATCGTGGTGGTCGACGTCGCGGGGTACTTCGAGCCGCTTCGCCGGCTCATCGAGCACAGCGTCGCGGAAGGATTCGTGAGCGCCTCCGATCAGGACCTCGTGACGATCGTCGGGTCCGTCGGCGAGGCGCTCGAGGTCTTGCGCATCGGTACGTGACCGGGCCGGATCCGGGCCGGATCGGCAGGGAACTACGCTCGACGGCATGAGGATCGCGGTCGTCGGAGGCGGCGTCATGGGTGGAACGCTGGTCACAGCCATGGCCGGCGCCGGTCACGACAACATCATCGTCATCGAGCGCAGCCCCGAGCGTCGTGCCGAACTCGAGCGACAAGGTCACGCCACGGCCGAGGACGTCGATGCCGTGGCCGGTGCCGACGTCATCCTGGTGGTCACCAAACCGCAGGACGTGGAGACCGTGCTGCCGCTCATCGCCGCTTCGGTCGAACCCGGCGCCACCGTCGTGTCCCTGGCCGCCGGCGTGCGCACCTCCACGTTCGAGGCAGCGTTGCCCGCGTCGGTGGCGGTCGTACGGGCCATGCCGAACACCCCGGCGCTGATCGGCCGGGGCATGTTCGGGGTCTCCCCGGGCAGCCGTGTCCCCGGCGACCGGCTCGATGCCGTCGTGGAGCTGCTGGCCACGGGCGGTGAAGTCGTCGTCGTCGACGAGTCCCGTCAGGACGCGGTCACGGCGGTGTCTGGCTCGGGACCGGCGTACCTGTTCCACCTGGCCGAGCACATGATCGCCGCGGGGATCGAGGGCGGCCTGGACCCCGACGACGCCCGCACGCTCACGATCCAGACGCTGGTGGGTGCGGCCGAACTGTTGGCTCGGTCCGACGATCCGCCCGAGGAGTTGCGTCGCCGCGTCACGTCGCCGAACGGCACGACTCACGCCGCGATCACGACCTTCGACGAACACGGGGTCGGCGAGGGGATCGAAGCTGGCGTTCTCGCGGCCATGGCCCGTTCGGCAGAACTAGGCTGACGGCATGGACGATCGCGCCGCGGTGGTGTTCGACGAGCACCTGACCGACTACGACTTCGGGCCCTCGCACCCGATGGCGCCCGTCCGGGTCAAGCTCACGATGGCCCTTGCCGAGGAGCTCGGGGTGCTCGAGGACATCGACGTCGTCGGTGCGCGGGCTGCGACCGAGACGGAGCTGGTCAGTGTCCACACCCCCGACTACGTCGAGCGGGTCCTGAACCTCAGCAAGCATCCGACCCACGTCGATGCGGCCCACGGGTTGGGCACCGAGGACAACCCCGTCTTTGCGGGGATGCACGAGGCCAGTGCCCTGATCGCCGGCGCCAGCCTCGAGGCGGCCCGGTTGGTCTGGACCGGCGAGCGCCGACGGGCCATCAACATCAGCGGCGGTCTGCACCACGCGATGCCCGGCCGGGCCAGCGGCTTCTGCATCTACAACGACGTGGCGATGGGGATCCAGTGGATGCTCGACCAGGGCGCGCAGAGGATCGTCTACATCGACGTCGATGCCCACCACGGCGACGGTGTGCAGGCGATCTTCTACCACGATCCGAGGGTGCTGACGATCTCGTTGCACGAGTCGCCCCAGACGCTCTTTCCCGGGACGGGCTACTCGACCGAGATCGGTGCCGAGGGCGCCGAGGGTTCGGCGGTGAACGTCCCGCTGCCGCCGGGGACGTCCGATGCGGGGTGGCTGCGCGCCTTCCACGCCGTCGTCCCGCCGATCGTGCGCGAGTTCGCGCCCGAGATCATCGTCAGCCAGCACGGCTGCGATTCCCACATGGACGACCCGCTGACCAATCTGATGCTCAGCGTCGACGGACAGCGTGCGTCGTATCTCGCGGTCCGGGACCTGGCCGATGAACTCACCGAGGGCAAGTGGATCGCGGCAGGCGGTGGCGGGTATGCCGTCGTCGACGTCGTGCCGCGGGCGTGGGCGCACCTGCTGGCGATCGTCGCCGAGAACCCCCTGCCGCCCGAGACCGAGACGCCCGAAGCGTGGCGACGGGCCGTCGAGAAGCTGCGCGGTCAGCCCGCTCCGACCCGCATGACGGACGGCCGGCGAGCGATCTATCGACGTTGGGAGGATGGCTACGATCCCGCATCGTGGCTCGATCGGTCGATTCAGGCCACCCGAACCGAAGCTTTTCCGCTCAACGGCCTCGACCCAACCTATTAGGCCTACTGGCCGGTAATCCGGGCACAATCGTGATACGAATGCGGTACAGATGACCTCGCCCGGTGCAGAGCACAGGTGAAGCTCTGAATAAGTTTGAGATTTTCCATTCACAGGTGACTCATCTGCCACTACGCTTCCATCAAGCACGCGCGCTCACTCTCCGGTGGGGAAGCCGGAGAGCGCGCGTGCCCCTGGGAGGATGGTGTGGAAATGTCCGATGGAACTCGTTTCATGACCGTTGCCGAGGTTGCGGATCAAATTCGCGTCTCGAAGATGACGGTGTACCGACTCGTGCACTCCGGTGAGCTCGAAGCCGTACGCGTCGGCCGCTCGTTCCGTGTGCCCGAGCACGCGGTCGACGAACTGCTGAACAAGTCGTTCTACCAGGCCGGCTGACGTAGCACTCGGTTCGCTGGGGGGCGGGCCGAGCCGGTGCTGATGGCACCTGCGCCACCACCTGTGCGCGTGGTGGGTGCGATCGCCTACTGTTGGTCTGTCCTGTGTGAAGTCCAGATTGAGGTGAGTCGTGGGTTCTGTCATCAAGAAGCGCCGTAAGCGGATGTCGAAGAAGAAGCACCGCAAGATGCTCAAGCGCACGCGAGTGCAGC
>CAYYQO010000273.1:0-3298 GCA_964473845.1 uncultured Aeromicrobium sp. | reverse complement strand
TCGGGCTGCGCCGGGTCGTGGCGCAGCCCGATTGGGAGGGCCGTGACCGGTTCGTCCTGTCGGCCGGTCACGCCAGCCTGGCGCTGTACCTGCAGCTCTACCTCAGTGGCTACGGACTCGAACTCGACGACCTGCGCACCGCACGGGTCATGGGCAGCCTGACTCCCGGCCACCCCGAATGGGGCCACACCGCCGGAGTCGAGACGACGACCGGACCGCTCGGTCAGGGCGTCGGCAACGCCGTGGGGCTGGCCATGTCGGCGCGCCGCACGCATGCCCTGCTTCAGCCCGACACCGACCCCGAGGACGGCCTGTTCCGGTACCGCACGTGGTGCGTCGCCGGCGACGGCTGCCTCTCCGAGGGCGTCTCGCAGGAGGCCTCGTCGCTGGCCGGCACGTTGGCCCTGCCCGGCCTGATCCTGATCTGGGACGACAACCGGATCTCGATCGAGGGCGACACCGCCATCGCGTTCACCGAGGACACCGTCGCCCGGTACCGCGCGTACGGCTGGGCGGTCGTCGAGATCGAGGACGCCGAGGACCCGGCCGCAGTCCGCGCGGGCTACGACGCGGCGGTCGCGATCACCGACCGCCCCGTGTTCGTGCGCCTGCGCACCCGCATCGGCCACCCGATGCCGACCGTCGGCGGCACGGCCGGTGCTCACTCCGGTGCGCCGGGCGAGGCCGAACTGGCCGCGACCAAGGTTGCGCTCGGGCTCGATCCCGAACAGCACCTGGTGATGCCGCAGGACGCGCTCGACCATGCCCGCCACGTGCGTGACCGAGGCGCACAGGCCCGGCTGGAGTGGGAGCAGCGATACGCGCAGTGGCGCGCCGCCGATCCCGAGCACGCCGCCCTGCACGACCAACTGCGTAGCCGCGAGCTGACTCCGCGGGCCCTCGACCAGCTCGCCGCCCTGCGTGCCGAGCCCCGGAAGGTTGCCACCCGGATCGCGAGTGGCGCCGTGCTCGATGCCCTCGCGGCGGAACTGCCGTGGATCTGGGGCGGTTCGGCCGACCTCGCCGAGTCGAACGGCGTCGCGATCGCCGGCGCCCGCAGCTTCACGCCGGCGGGATACGCCGGCGACGAGTGGCCGGGCGGCCCGGACGGCACACTGGTCCACTTCGGCATCCGTGAGCACGCCATGGGAGCGGTCCTCAACGGCATCGCGCTGGGCGGCTACTCCCACCCCTTCGGCGCGACGTTCTTCGTGTTCTCCGACTACATGCGCCCGGCCGTCCGCCTCGCGGCGCTCATGGGCCTGCCCGTCACGTACGTCTGGACCCACGACTCCGTCGCCGTCGGCGAGGACGGTCCCACCCACCAGCCGGTCGAGCACCTGTGGTCGCACCGGGCCATCCCCGGTCTCGACGTCGTGCGCCCCGCCGACTGGGTCGAGACGGTCGACGCGTGGACACGGATCCTGGTCAGCGACCGGCCCACCGCGCTCGTGCTCAGCCGGCAGGGCGTCCCGGTCGTGGGCGACCAGGTCCGGCCCGAGGACGGCGCCCGGCGCGGCGCCTACGTACTGGCCGACACGGACGGAACTCCCGACGCGATCATCATCGCCACAGGCTCCGAGGTCGGGCTGGCCATCCAGGCCCGCGAGTTCCTCGCCCAGCACGGCATCCACGTCCGCGTCGTGTCGGCCCCCAGCCTGGAGTGGTTCAACGAGCAGGACGCCGCGTACCGCGAATCCGTACTTCCCCGCGCCATCACGGCCCGGGTCAGCGTCGAGGCCGGAACCGGCACCGGTTGGCACCGGTACATCGGCACGGACGGTGAGATAGTGAGTGTCGAGGAGTTCGGCGCCAGCGGAGCCGGCGATCTCGTGCTCGCCGAGCGCGGCATCACCGTCGATGCGGTCGTCGCCGCCGTACAGCGCAGCATTGCGCAGGAGGAGGCCAGATGAGTACCAGCCTGTTGGCCGGTCTGGACCGGTTGCCCGGAGTCGACCAGGTCGGACTCGAGGCCCGCGCGGCCCAGTTGTCCACCCGCTCGATCAAGACGACGTCCAAGCAGTGGGCGATCGACCTGGCGATCTCGATGGTCGACCTCACGACGCTGGAAGGCGCGGACTCCCCCGGCAAGGTCCGGGCGCTCGCCACGAAGGCACTGCGTCCCGACCCCTCCGACCCGTCGTGCCCGTCGGCCGCTGCCGTCTGCGTGTACGGCGACATGGTGCCGTTCGTCCGTGAGATCGTGGGCGACCGCCTGCACGTCGCGGCCGTCGCCACGGCGTTCCCCTCGGGTCGTGCTCCTCTGGAGATCAAGCTGGCCGACACTGCCGCCGCGGTCGCCGCCGGCGCCGACGAGATCGACATGGTCATCGACCGTGGCGCGTTCCTCGCCGGCGACCTCGCGAAGGTGCACGAGCAGATCGTGGCCGTCAAGGAGGCCTGTGGCACCGCTCATCTCAAGGTGATCCTCGAGACCGGCGAACTGCAGACGTACGACAACGTCCGCCGCGCCTCGTGGCTGGCGATGGACGCCGGTGCCGACTTCATCAAGACCAGCACCGGCAAGATCCAGCCCGCCGCGACGCTGCCCGTCACGCTGCTCATGCTCGAGGCGGTGCGCGACTACCGCAAGGCCACGGGCCGGCAGGTCGGCGTCAAGCCCGCCGGCGGCATCCGCACCTCGAAGGACGCGATCCGCTACCTCGTGGTCGTCAACGAAGTGGCCGGCGAGGACTGGCTGGACCCGGACTGGTTCCGGTTCGGTGCCTCGTCGCTGCTGAACGACCTGCTGCTGCAACGCCAGAAGATGCTCACCGGCCGTTACAGCGGCCCCGACTACGTGACCTTGGATTGATTCGCATGCCGACATTCGAGTACGCCCCAGCGCCGGAATCGCGCTCCATCGTCGACCTCGCCGCCAGTTACGGCCTCTTCATCGACGGTGAGTTCACCGACGGCGGGGGCACCGCCTTCAAGACCGTGAACCCCGCGACCGAGGAGGTCCTCGCCGAGGTCGCCGAGGCCGACGAGGCCGACATCGACCGCGCCGTCCGGGCCGCCCGCCGTGCCTATGAGCGGGTCTGGGGGCCCATGCCGGGCCGCGAACGCGCCAAGTACCTGTTCCGCATCGCGCGGATCCTGGCCGAGCGCAGCCGCGAGTTCGCCGTCCTCGAGACGCTCGACAACGGCAAGCCGATCAAGGAGTCGCGCGACGTCGACATCCCACTCGTGTCGCAGTGGTTCTTCTACCACGCCGGGTGGGCCGACAAGCTCGATCACGCGGGTCTGGGCCCGAACCCCCGCTCGTTGGGAGTCGCCGGTCAGGTCATCCCGTGGA
>CAYYQO010000272.1:0-3299 GCA_964473845.1 uncultured Aeromicrobium sp. | reverse complement strand
GTACGACGCGGACTTCACGCCGCCGGAGAAGCCCGACCCGAAGCGCCAGGTGCCGATCAGCCGGCGCAACTTCATCGAGCTGTGCAACGAACTGGTCGAGCGCGACGAGCAGGTCTTCGAGAAGTTGTGGCGCACGCTCGGCCTGTCGGTCGACTGGTCGCAGACCTACACGACGATCGGCAACGATGCCCAGACCACGAGCCAGCGCGCGTTCCTGCGCAACCTCGCGCGCGGTGAGGCCTACAGCCAGGACGCTCCCACGATGTGGGACGTCACGTACCAGACGGCGGTCGCCCAGGCCGAACTCGAGGCCCGCGACTACCCCGGTCACTACTACCGCGTCGCGTACCACCTGGCCGACGGCCAGAAGGTGTACATCGAGACGACCCGGCCCGAACTGACCCCCGCCGCGGTCGCGCTCATCGCCCATCCCGACGACGAGCGGTACCAGCACCTGTTCGGCACGACGGCCCACTCGCCGATCTTCGGCGTCGAGGTGCCCGTCCTGGCCCACACGCTGGCCGATCCCGAGAAGGGCTCGGGCATCGTGCACAGCTGCACGTTCGGCGATCTGACCGACGTGCAGTGGTGGCGCGAGTTCGACCTGCCCAACCGCACCGTGATCGGCCGCGACGGCCGCATCCTGCGCGAGACGCCCGCCTGGATCGCCGGCGGTCCGGGCGAGCAGGTCTACGCCGAACTGGCCGGCAAGACCACCTTCAGCGCCCGCGAGGCGATCGCCGAGGCCCTGCGCAGCTCCGGTGATCTCGACGGCGATCCCACGCCGACCCAGCGCATGGCCAACTTCTACGAGCGGGGCGACAAGCCGCTCGAGATCGTCTCGACCCGTCAGTGGTACATCAAGAACGGCGGCCGCGACGCCGAACTGCGTCAGCACCTGGTCGGACTCGGCAACGACATCGACTGGCACCCCGGTTACATGCAGTCCCGTTTCACGAACTGGATCGAGGGCCTCAGCGGCGACTGGCTGGTCAGCCGCCAACGGTTCTTCGGCATCCCCTTCCCGGTCTGGTACCAGCTGGACGCCGAGGGCGAGCCGGACTACGAGAACCCGATCCTGGCCCCCGAGTTCGACCTGCCGGTCGACCCGGCCTCGCAGGCGCCCGCCGGTTTCGACGAGGCGCAACGCGGCCAGCCCGGCGGATTCATCGCCGATCCCGACGTCCTCGACACCTGGGCCACCTCGTCGCTGACCCCGCAGCTGGTGTGCGGCTGGGAGCGCGACCTCGACCTGTTCGAGCGCACGTTCCCGATGGACCTGCGCCCGCAGGGTCACGACATCATCCGGACCTGGCTGTTCTCGACCGTCGTGCGGTCGAACCAGGAGTTCGGCCAGGTCCCGTGGGCGCACACCGCCCTGTCGGGATTCGTGGTCGACCCGGACCGCAAGAAGATGAGCAAGTCCAAGGGCAACGTCGTGGTCCCGGACGAGATTCTCGACAAGTTCGGCGCCGACGCGGTCCGCTGGCGCGCGGCCGGTGCCCGGCCGGGCGCGGACTCCCCCTTCGACGAGACCCAGATGAAGGTCGGTCGCCGACTGGCGATGAAGGTGCTCAACGCGAGCAAGTTCGTGGTCGCGCCGGTCGACCAGTACGGCCTGGGCGCGGACTCCTCGTTGCTGGATCCGACGCTCGTGACCGAGCCCCTCGACCGGGCCCTGCTGACGGCGCTGCGCGATGTGGTCGAGACGGCCACCGCTCACTTCGAGGCGTACGACTACACCTCGGCTCTCGAGGTCACCGAGAAGTTCTTCTGGGACTTCTGCGACGACTATCTCGAACTGGTCAAGGAACGTGCTCGCGGCGAGGACACCGCAGCCGCCTCGGCCAAGGCCACGTTCGTGTTGGCCCTGTCGGTCCAGTTGCGACTGCTCGCTCCGTTCCTGCCGTACGTGACCGAGGAAGTCTGGTCGTGGTGGCAGGACGGTTCGATCCACCGAGCCGCGTGGCCGACCACCGACGACCTGGCGATCCAGACGTTCGACGGCCGTTTGCTCGCGATCGCCGGTGAGGCTCTGGCGGGCATCCGTGGAGCCAAGTCGAACGCGAAGGTCAGTCAGCGCACCGAGGCCACCCAGGTCACCGTGACCGGGGACCGGGCCACGTTGGACCTGCTCGAAACCGCGTTGACCGATGTTTGCGCCGCCGGTCGCGTCGTTGGCGAATTCACCCTGTCGGCGGCCGATGGTGAGGGATTGTCCGTGGAAACGACGCTTTCAGAGGCGTAAGGGCGTAAACTTTCCACGGAAAACCACACGATCCCACACTCTGCCATTCGGGAGGCCAGGTGTACGCCGCAGAACGGCAACTGCTGCTCACGGAACTTCTCGTGCGCCACGGACGGGTTTCGGTCAACGATGTCGCGGACGATCTGTCGGTGTCCACCGAGACGATCCGGCGCGACCTGTCCGTGCTGGAACGTGCCGGAACGGCCAAACGCGTCCATGGCGGAGCCGTCCTGTCGACGGCCTATTCGCGGATCGAGGCCAGCCTCTCGCAGCGTTCGGGCGAACGCCCCGAGTTGAAGTCGCGGATCGCCGCGGCCGCACTGCCGTTCCTGCCCGAACCCGGCGGCAGCATCCTGCTCGACGGCGGCAGCACGGTCGCCCACCTGGTCGACGTCCTGCCCGCGGATCGCAAGCTGACCGTGCTGACCCACAGCGTCGCCATCGCGCAACTGTTGCTGAATCACGACGGCATCGCCCTGCACACGATCGGTGGGCGCGTCCGCGAGGTCACGGGCGTCGCCGTCGGACAGGCCACCGTCGATGCGCTGCGCAACACCCGTGCCGACGTGGCGTTCGTGGGCACCAACGGCATCACCGCCGACCATGGTTTCAGCACCCCCGATTCGGAGGAGGCCGCGGTCAAGCGCGCCCTCGTCGCCTCGGCGCGCACGACCGTCGTGCTGGCCGACTCGACCAAGTTCGGTCCGCACCAGGTGTTCTCGTTCGCCGACCTCGGCGACGTCACGGCCGTCGTGACCGATGACGGCATCACCGCGAGCGATCGCGCGATCCTGGAGGACGTCGGCGTCGAGGTCGTCGTCGCCTGATCAGTCAGGTCCAGTGACGTGATCTCGATACACGTCCTCGTTCCTCGGACGCACTCGATCGGCGGGCCACGCCGATCGAGTAGCACGCGAGCGCAGCGAGCGGCGTATCGAGCTGGTGGGAGCTGTGGCACGCAGTGGGGGTCGGATCTTGGTACCAAGCGGTCGCCCCAGCGACCCAGAAGTAGAAAGATTCGTACCCTGCGAAGCGCTCCTTCCGGAACGTG
>CAYYQO010000271.1:0-3304 GCA_964473845.1 uncultured Aeromicrobium sp. | reverse complement strand
CCTCGATCGTGTACGGGGTGTCCTCGACCGTGTCGTGCAGCAGCGCCGCACACAGGGTCGGCGCGGTCATGCCCAATTCGGCCAGGATCGACGCCACGGCGAGCGGGTGCGTGATGTACGGATCGCCGCTCTTGCGCTTCTGGCCCTCGTGCATCGTGGCCGCGATCTGGTACGCCTTCTGGATCGAGGCGACGTCACCCTTGGGATGGGTGCCGCGATAGATCTTCAGCAGCGGGTCGAGGACCGGGTTGCCACCCGTGGTCTTGCCACCGATGCGCGACAGCCGACTGCGCACGCGCGCGGAGCCACGGGCCGAGTCCTGGGACTTCGGCTCGGTCACCTTCGGGTTCTCGGTGCGGTCGGCCACGCGTTCCTCCTTCAACCCATCCTACGGAGCCAGCGTCACAACGCGCCGGATATCACCGTGGCGGCAATGCTCAGGACCAGGCCGGCAATGGCGACGATCGCCACGAGGCGAACGGTGCGTTGACTCATCAGTACTCCAGGAGGGCGGTGAGCGGCAGGTCGGCCAGCGCGGCGCGGCCAGCCAGGGCGGGCAACTCGATCAGGACGATCGCGCCGACCACGTCGGCACCGGCGCGTTCGAAGAGCCGGGCGGAGGCGGCCAAGGTCCCACCCGTGGCGAGGACGTCGTCGAGCAGCAGCACGCGTGCTCCTTCGTGCACGGCGTCAGCGTGGATCTCGACCGTGGCCTCGCCGTATTCGAGGGCGTAGGTCTCGGCCAGCGTCGCAGCGGGCAGCTTCCCGGCCTTGCGGACAGGAACCAGACCGATGCCCAGCGCTTCGGCGACGAGCGGAGCCAGCAGGAACCCGCGTGCCTCGATCCCGGCCACGACGTCGATCGGACCGAAGTCGCGCGCGGCATCCACCAACGCGATGACGGTGGCCTTCAGACCCTCGGAGTCGGCCAGCAGCGGAGTGATGTCCCGGAACGTGACCCCCGGCTCGGGCCAGTCGTCGAGCGCGCGGATCAACCGGCCGGCGACCTCGGGGAAGTCACTCATCCGTCGGGACCTCGCCCTGCGGAGTGCCCTCGACCTCGGCGACCGCCGCCCGCGCCACCGTGATGACGACGTTCGGAGCGATCTCGAGTCCGATCGTGTCGTCGGCGATGACCGTGACCGTGCCGTGGATGCCGC
Source organism: uncultured Aeromicrobium sp. (assembly GCA_964473845.1). Lineage (GTDB taxonomy): Bacteria > Actinomycetota > Actinomycetes > Propionibacteriales > Nocardioidaceae > Aeromicrobium. The sequence goes on along the minus strand of CAYYQO010000271.1, from coordinate 2,144 downwards.
TCGTGATCATCACGTGGGAACCCACCTGCAGGGCATCTTGCATCTGCTTGAGCTCGGCAAAGTGTCGCTGGCGCTGCCGCATCGGGCGAATGATGAGCAGGAAGAAGACAACGGCCAGCAGGGCGAGGGGGATCAGATCGGCGAACTTCACTGTACGACTCTAGTCGGCGCCGTCCAGTCGAAGCTGCCCGGCATTCGCCTCGGCCCCCGGCGGCGGGGCGAGCCCGAGGTGCTGCCACGCCGCAGGGGTGGCGATCCGCCCGCGCGGCGTACGGGCCAGGAAGCCCAGCCGCACCAGGAACGGCTCGGCCAGTTCTTCGACCGTCTCGCGTTCCTCGGCGACCGCGACCGCCAGGGTCGAGATGCCGACCGGTCCCCCGCCGAAGTTCCGGCACAGCGCCGACAGCACTGCGCGGTCGAGCCGATCGAGACCCAATCCGTCGACCTCGTAGAGCGCGAGTGCCGATTTCGCCACCTCGTGGTCGACGACACCGCCGGCGCGCACCTCGGCGTAGTCGCGAACCCGGCGCAGCAAGCGGTTGGCGATGCGCGGCGTGCCGCGTGAACGCGAACCGATCTCGGCCGAGGCCTCGGCGCTGATCTGCAGGTCCAGCAGGTCGGCCGATCGGCGCACGATGCGGTCAAGGTCGGCCGCCTCGTAGTAGTCGAGTTGGGCCGTGAAGCCGAAGCGATCGCGCAACGGCCCGGGCAGCAGCCCCGCGCGGGTCGTGGCGCCGACAGCCGTGAACGGCGGGATCTCGAGTGGGATCGCCGTCGCCCCCGGCCCCTTGCCCACGACGACGTCGACCCGGAAGTCCTCCATCGCCATGTAGAGCAGTTCCTCGGCCGGCCGCGACATCCGGTGGATCTCGTCGATGAACAGCACGTCGCCCTCGTTGATGCCCGACAGGATTGCCGCCAGGTCGCCCGCGTGCTGGATGGCCGGACCGCTGGTCAACCGCAGCGGCGCCGACAGCTGGTTCGCGATGATCATGGCGATGGTCGTCTTGCCCAGGCCGGGCGGGCCGGACAACAGCACGTGGTCGGGCGTGCGCCCGCGGGCGACGGCCGCATCGAGCACGAGCGCGAGTTGTTCGCGGACGCGTTCCTGGCCGATCAGCTCGTCCAGTGTGCGCGGTCGCAGCGCCTGCTCGAAGACGCTCTCGTCGGGACCGGCCGCCTCGGCGACGATCGACTCGAAGTCGGATCCCTCGAACTCGTCGGTGTTCATCGGCCTCGATCCATCGAACGCAGTGCATCGCGCAACACGGTGGAGATGTCGGGGTCGTCGCCCACGCCGTCGGCCACCCGATCGATCGCCGCATCGGCGTCCTTGGTGGACCACCCCAGGCCCACGAGCGCCTCGTGCACCTGCTCGCGCCACGGCGCGGACTGGACCGGTGCCGAGGCCGAGGCGATGGCACCGATCCGGTCCTTCAGCTCGAGGACAATCCGTTCCGATCCCTTGCGGCCGATGCCGGGCACCTTGGTCAAGGTGGCGTGGTCGGCCGAGGCGATCGCGGTGCGCAGCCGATCGGGCGTCAGGACCGCGAGCATCGCCTGGGCGACCTTGGGTCCGACACCACTGGCGGTCTGGACGAGTTCGAACATGTCGCGTTCCTCGGCCCCGGCGAAGCCGTAGAGCGTCATCGAGTCCTCGCGCACGACCAGGGACGTCCACAGCGTGGCCGGTTGGCCGATCCGCAGGTCGGCAATCGTCGATGGCGAGCACAGCACGTGATAGCCGACCCCGTTCAGGTCCAGTACGGCGGAGTTGAGACTGACCGTGGCGACAGTGCCCCGCAGATGCGCGATCATCGGTGACCCCCCGCTGCGGCGACCGCCTCGGCCAGCCGGTTCGTGGCCGCGCCACGCCACACGTGACAGATGGCCAGCGCCAACGCGTCGGCGGCGTCCGCCGGCTTGGGCGGCGCCTCGAGTCGCAGCACCCGGGTGACCATCGCGGCCACCTGGTCCTTGTCGGCCCGACCACTGCCCGTCACCGCGGCCTTGACCTCGGACGGGGTGTGGAGATGGACGGGGATGCCGTGGCGCGCCGCCACCAGCATCGCCACCGCGCTGGCCTGGGCCGTGCCCATGACCGTGCGGACGTTGTGCTGGCTGAAGACCCGTTCGACCGCGAC
>CAYYQO010000270.1:791-3314 GCA_964473845.1 uncultured Aeromicrobium sp. | reverse complement strand
TCTCACGGATGCGGAAGCGTGCGGAGGTCTGCCCTCCTGACATTGAGTGGGAGTTGCGGTGCAGGAATGCCCCGTGCATGGGGTCCAGCAGGTTCTCCAACGTGAAGCGCCACGGGGCGTTCCACTCCGCGTAGCAGAGGTAGGCCTCGACACCCTCATCGACGAGCGGCTCGGGAAGTGTGAGCTCGCACGGCTCGGGGTGCTGCTCGTCGCCGAAGTAGGCCAGCACGGCGCCGGACACCTCCTGCACCGGCAGGCTGCGGACGATCGTCTTGCCCTCCAGCGCACATCCGGGCATGCCCGGGACGGACACGACCGTTCCCTCGCCGTTGACCTGCACGCCGTGGTAGAGGCATGCGACCCGGTCGCCGAGGTGCTGGCCCAGCGAGAGCGGGGCGCCGCGGTGCGGGCACCGGTCGGCCAGCATGCGCAGCGTGCCGTCGGGCTCGCGGAACAGGATCCAGTCCTCGCCCAGACGGGTCAGCTTCTTCATGCCGCCGGCGGGGACGAACGACGAGGGGCACACGGCGTGCCACTGGTTGCGGATACCGGTCGCGAAGATCTGATCGGCGGTCGGTGTCGGTTTCTTGGTCAGGGTCGCCATGGCTATGCCTCCAGCTGGTCGATGACGCGGATGAGCAGGTCTTCGTCCCACACCGATCCACCCGGTGCGGGGATGTTCAGGTCGTTGAGGCCCGCCACGAGCCCGGGGAGGTCATGACGCCCCGTCGCGAAGACTTCCTCGATGGCGCCCGCGAGCTTGGTCTCGTAGTCGGACGGCGTGGTGGTGCGGGACTGGACGGACTCGAGGAAGAGGTCGCTCATGAGGTCTCCTGTTCGTTGGCATGGATGCGGTTCATAGGTCGAGGACCAGCCGGTCGGAGATCGCGCGGGAGACGCAGATCATCATCGTGCGGTTGGCCTGCTGCTCGGTGCTGCTCAGCACGGAGTCACGGTGCAGCGGCACGCCGGCGAGGACCTTGGTCTCGCACGTGCCGCAGATGCCGTCGCGGCACGAGGTGTCAACCGCGATGCCGGACTCCTCGAGGGCGTCGACGATCGACGTGCCGTCGGGGACCGTGACCGTCACTGCGGAGACGGCGCACTCGACCTCGAAGGACGCGTGGTCGGCCGGCTCCTCCTCGAACACCTTGGGTGCGAACCGCTCGACCCGCACGATGTCGGGCCGATCCGCGCAGCGTCCCTCCACGGCGTCGATGAGTCCCGTCGGGCCGCAGCAGTAGACCAGGACGTCCTGCTCGTCGGCCGGCGGCAGCGCCCCGTCGAGGTCGATGGGCCCCTCGACGTCGTCAGAGGTGATGACGACCCGGTCGCCGTGGGCCCGCAGCGCGCCGACGAAGGCCATCGAGCCGCGGCGCTTGCCGCCGTAGTGCAGGGTCCAGTCGGCGCCCCTGCTCTCCAGCTCGGTGATCATCGCCATGATCGGGGTGATGCCGATCCCTCCGGCAACCAGCACGTACCGCCGGGCCGGGTCGAGCGAGAAGTGATTGCGCGGAGCACTCGTCAGGAGCGTGTCGCCGGGTCGCAGCGCCCGGTGGACGAAGTCGCTTCCACCCATCACGGAGTCGGTCCGCAGGACCGCGACGGTGTACGCGTCCGTGGCACCGCGCGGACCGCGCGGACCGCACAGCGAGTAGTGCTTGAGGCCCCGGGCACCGAGGTCGAGCTCGAGGTGGGCGCCGGGCTCCCACGCGTCCAGCGCGGATCCGTCGGTCGCCTCGAGCTCCAGCGACATGACGTCATCGGACTCCAGTCGCATCTGACGCACGAAGAGCGCGCGCATGGTGTCGGTCATGATCTCCCCTTCCTGTCCGTCCCCCACCTAGTGGAAGACGAACCCTCCGTTGACGACGACCTGCTGGCCCGTGATGTAGGACGCCTCGGGCGACAGCAGGAAGCCGACCAGACCGGCGACGTCGCTGGGCTGCTGGGCACGATCCAGCGAACGATTCGAGCGGTACAGCTCGTGGCGGGCGGCCGGGATGTTCGCGGCGGCCTCGGTCTCGGTCAGGCCCGGCGACACCGTGTTGACGCGGATGCCGAACGGCCCCAGGTCGGTCGCCATCGCCCGGGTGAGCGCCGCGACCGCGCCCTTGGACGTGATGTAATGGGCCAGCCGACTCGACCCGAACAGGGCGGCGTCCGAGCCGAGGTTGACGATCCTGCCCTCCGCCGACTCGATCATGCCGGGAACGAACGCCCGGCTCACGAGCCACGTGCCACGGACGTTGACCGACATGACGTCGTCCCACTCCGCCGGGGTGATCTCGTCGACGCGCTTGCCGCCGACACCGTCAGCCCGGGCCGCGTTGTTGACCAGCCCGTACACCGGACCGCGGCTCGTGACGGTCTCGACGAGCGCCTCGACGGAGGCGTCGTCCCGCAGGTCGACGTGGGCGAACTCGACCGACAGGCCCTCTGCCCGCAGCGCGTCGGCCGTGGCAAGGCCCTGCTCGTCCAGCACGTCGGCGATCCACATCGTGGCACCGCGGCGGGCCAGGG
>CAYYQO010000270.1:0-781 GCA_964473845.1 uncultured Aeromicrobium sp. | reverse complement strand
CGACGAACGCGCGTCCGAGACCGCGCGCGCCGCCCGTCACGACGATGGTTCTGCCCTGCAGCGTGGTGTCGCTCATGCGCCGGCCCCCTCGAAGACGTGGAAGCCGTCGGCGATCGCGAGGAACGACTGCACCCAGGCATTGAAGTGCTCGGGGTTCTCGCGGTGCGGCCAGCGACCCGCATCGTTGATCGTGACGAAGACGGCGTCGGCGATGACGCCGGCCGTGGCCTGGCTGCCGCGCCAGACGGCAGCTGTCTCGTCGGCGCCGCACAGCACGAGAGTCGGCGCGGTGATGCCGGCCAGCTCGGGTGCGACGGCGACCGCGGCGATCACATCGGCGTCCTTGGTGAATCCGGTCGGATGTGTCTTCGCCCGGAACGCATCGCTCGGATCGCTCTCGTGCGGCCACGAACCGACCATGACGAGGCTGCGCACGAGGTCGGGGTGCTGCACGGCGACGGCTGCGGCGACCGTGGCGCCCCACGAGATGCCGACGAGGTGCGTGTCGCGGCCACCGGCCGCTCGCAGCTGTGCGGCGACGGACTCGACGGCCGCGTCGACCGAGTCACCGGTCGGCGCGTCCCAGACGATGACCTCGTGATCGCGCCCGAAGTCCTGCTGTGCCGCGAACGACGTCGCGTCGCCGTCGAGCTCGTGCAGGAGGAGCACGGGTGACCCGGTGCCGTGGGCGGTGGCGACGTCAGTCATCGGATGCTCCGTTGGTCGAGGCGGCTCAGGGCGTGCAGGATCGACGCCGGGACGATCGAGCTGGTGCGCGGGT
>CAYYQO010000269.1:0-3340 GCA_964473845.1 uncultured Aeromicrobium sp. | reverse complement strand
GGGAGATGTCGTCGATGCCGACGCCGTCCTTCTGCATGCCGGCGAACAGCTCCCACTCGTTGCCGTAGCCCCACGAGCCGATCTTCTTGCCGTCGAAGTCCGCGGGCGAGGTGATGTCCTTGTCCTTGAACGAGATCTGCGTCGTGGCGCTGCGCTCGAAGATCTGCGCGACGTCGGTGATGTTGGCGCCCTGCTCGATCGAACCGAGGACCTTCGGCACCCACGAGATGGCGTAGTCGACGTCACCGGCACTGAGCACGTCCTGCGGGACGATGTCGGGTCCGCCCTCGACGATCTCGACGTCGAGGCCTTCGTCTTCGTAGTACCCCTGGTCGACGGCGGCGTAGTAGCCGGCGAACTGAGCCTGCGCGACCCACTGCAACTGCAGTTTGACCTTCGTCAGGTCGCCGTCGGCGCTGTCGTCGTCACCGCCACTGCCGCAGCCGGCCAGGACGAGGGCGGCGACGGCGGCCAGTGCCGCGGTCCTGCCCCAGATTCCCTTCTTCATCTGTGTTCTCCTCCGTGTTGTGGTGGCCGACCGCAATCGCGGACCGGGGCTCAGGTGGTCGAGCGGTGGCGGGTGAACCACAGCTCGACGGCCAGGGTCGCGACGTAGAACGCGAGCCCCAGCACGATGGAACCGAACACGTACGCCCAGGCCAGCGGGTAGTTGCTGCTGGCCGCGGCGGACGTGATCGACTTGCCCAATCCCCCGATCGGACCGCCGAAGTACTCGGCGATGAGTGCGCTGATGACGGCGAGACTGGACGCGATCCGCAGGCCGGTGAAGACGTACGGCACCGCGGTCGGCAGCGTGACGGACCGGGCGACCTGGATCGGCGACGCGGCGTAGGCGCTCATCAGATCGCGATGGACCGGTCGCACCTGGCGCAGGCCACGCAGCGTGTTGAGGTAGACCGGCACGATGACGGACAGCGCGGCCACGATGATGCGGGCCGTGTCGGCGGCAGCGCCGAACATCGAGTAGAGGACCGGCGCGAGGGCGACGATCGGCACGACGGAGAGGGCGGCGACGACGGGCGCGGCCATCTCGTCGAAGAGCCAGCTGGAACTGGCCACGAGAGCGCCGAGGACCCCGAGGATCGCGCCGATCACCAGCCCGATCAGCGCGTTGCGGCCTGTGCCGATCGCGCCGGACCAGATCGTCGCCGCATTGTCGACCACCTGCTGGGCGATCGCGGACGGCGCCGGCACCACGAACGGGGCGATGCCGAGCGCCTTGACCCCGACTTCCCACGCCCCGAGCAGCACGACGCCCAGCACCACCGGCGCCAGCACGGCCTGCAGTGTCCCGCCGGACAGCCGGAACCGTGTCTCGGCGGCCTGGACGGCCGACGTCTCGGCGGTGGTCATCGGTTCACCTCCGAGCTCGCCCCGCGGCAACTTTTGGTACGGGATCCACGCTTGTTCGCCGGCAGAACGTCGATCCCGTACCAAAAGTGGAGAGGGGGCGCGGTTGGGCGGTGGGCGGGGGCGGGCGCGGGGCGGCTCATCGGGTCTCCACTCCTCGGACCGCGGCGGGCGCGCCTCCGTGGAGGTGCTCGCGCACGGCGGCCACCGTGCGAAAGAAGCCCTCCTCGTCGCGCATGGCGTCGGTGCGGTCGCTGGACGATCCCAGCTGGCTGTCGACGATGCGGGCGATGCGGCCGGGACGCGGTGACATCACGACAACGCGGTCGGACAGGAAGACCGCCTCGGGGATCGAGTGGGTGACGAACACGACCGCGGCGCCGGTCTCGGCGGCGATGCGGACCAGTTCGTTCTGCATGCGCTCACGGGTGATCTCGTCGAGGGCGCCGAACGGCTCGTCCATCAGCAACAGCTTCGGTCGCTCGGCCAGCGCCCTGGCGATCGCGACGCGCTGCTGCATGCCACCGGACAACTGGTCCGGGTAGTGGTCGGCGAAGTCGGTCAGGCCGATGAGTTCGAGCAGGTGGTTCGACCGTGCACGGCGGTCGGACTTCCCGACACCGTGGACCTGCAGCGGCAGCTCGATGTTGGCCCGGACGGTGCGCCACGGCAGCAACCCCGCCTGCTGGAAGGCGATGCCGTACTCCTGGTCGAGCCGAGCCTGGCGGGGCGCCTTGCCGAGCACCGAGATGGTGCCCGAGGTCGGTTGGTCGAGGTCGGCGATCAGCCGCAGCAGCGTGCTCTTGCCGCACCCGGACGGACCGATGAGGGATACGAACTCACCCTCGGCGACCGTGAGGTCGACGTCCTGCAGGGCCACGACCTGGCCCTTCTTCGTGTCGAAGACGCGGGAGACTCCCGCCACGTCCACGGCGCTCATGAGGTGATCTCCTGTCGACGGTAGGGCTTGAGGAACAGGCCGATCACGGCAACGGCGCCCGCGGCGACGAGGCCGACACCGATGGCGCCGAAGATCGGTGCCCACGGCTTGGCGGGATCGCCGCCAGCGGACTGTGCGTACTCGATGACGAGGCGGCCGATGCCGCCGCGCAGACCGATCGAGACCTCGGCGACGACCGTGCCGATCACCGCGCTGGCGGCCGCGAGGCGCAGCGCCGACAGCAGGAACGGGACCGACGAGGGCATCCGCAGGCTCACCAGGCTGCGCCACCAGCCGACGCCGTACGCCTGCATCAGGTCGAGCTGGTTGCGGTCGGGCGACTTGAGCCCGCGCAGGGCGCCGACCGCGATCGGGAAGAACGCCAGATAGGCCGCGATGACCGCGACGGAGTACTCGTTCTGCCACTGGAAGTCGCCGAACTGCAACTGCGAACCCCAGCGACGCACGAGTGGCGCGATCGCGATGAGCGGCACCGTCTGGCTCAGGATGACCCACGGCAGGACCGCCGACTCGGCCAGACCGAACCGCGCCATCAGCACGGCCAAGCCCATCCCGACGACGACGGCGATGACCCAGCCGGCCGCCGCGATCCGCAGCGTGAACCACGCCGCCGACAGGACGACCTGGAAGACCGTGTCGGCGTCGCTGGCTCCGCTGGCCGGCTGCCCGAACGCCTGGAACATCTCCCACACGTGCGGCATCGCGAGGTCGCTCGTCCGCGGCAGGACGACGGTCTGCCCGATCATGACGCCGTCCTCGGGCCCGAGCGCCTTGTAGACCTCCCACACGACGGCCAGCAGCACCAGCCCGAGCGCGCCGGTCAGGATCGGCCGGAACCGCCTCATGCCCGCCCCCATCAGGACCGTGCCGTCACGGGGTCGGTCAGGGCCGGGATGACGGTCTCGCCGTAGACGCGCAGGGTCTCCTCCTTGTGGTCGTGCTGCAGGTAGCCCGCGAAGTGGTCGACGCCGATCGCCTTGAGCTCCTCGAGCTTGGCGATGTGGTCCT
>CAYYQO010000268.1:0-3360 GCA_964473845.1 uncultured Aeromicrobium sp. | reverse complement strand
TCCAGCGACATCTGCCCCGAGACGTACAGCGCGACGGCATCGGGACCGTGCTCGTCGATCACGGCACGAAAGCGTCGGGCCGCCTCGTCCAGCGCCGTCTCGATCCCGACCTCGGCCCGGTCCGCGTCCCGGTCGTCCCGCACGGACGCCTTGACCATGCGGCCGGGCGCCGCCAGCAGGTCGGCGGTCGTGGCGCCCTTCGTGCACAGCCGCCCGGCATTGGCCGGATGCGTGGGCGTGCCGACGACGCCATCGACGACCGATTCGCCATGGCGGCTGCCGATCTGCAGGGTCATCCCGCAGCCGACCCCGCAGTACCCGCACGCGGTCCGGACCTCCCGAACCGATTCGGTCGTCGTCATGGACGGTCCGTCAGACGGCTTTCGCCAGGCCGAGATCGAGCGCCTCGGCGTATCGCTCGACGACGAGGGACACGAGGCGCGGATCGGGACGTCGTCCGTCCAGCAGGGGCGCCGTCACCACGTCGGCACCGGCTCGTCCGGCGGCATCGTGGAAGTGCCCGGGAGCCAGCAGGTGTGAAGCGACGACGACCCGGCGGCCGGGTTCGCGTGCGTGCGCCACCACCTCCGCCAAGGGCGTCCCGCAGTGACCGACCTGGCCGAGCGGCACGATGCGACCGAGCCGTTCCGACAGGCTGGTCGCCGTGGTTCGCAGATCCGCCACGGCACGCTCGTCGCTGGAGGCTGAGGCGCCCAGAACGACGACGTCGTCGTCACGAAGTCCGGCTTCGACGAGTCGTTTCACGAGCAGGTCGACGACCGTTCCGTGCGGGCCGAGCGGGGCAGCAGCCACCTGTTCGGCACGGCCGGCCACCGCGTTCGCGATGTCGTGGTGCACGTGGAACCCCGCGGACAGCAGCAACGGCACGACGACGGCCGACCGGCCGTCGAGCGACCCCACGACGGCGGGCAGTGCCGGTTCCTGGACGTCGACGAAGGTGCCGACGACATCCACGGTCGGCAGCGCGTTCTGCACCGCCTCGACCAGGGCAGCGACGGCGGCCGCGCCTCGCACCGACCGGGTGCCATGGCTGCACGCGATCAGGACCGGGTTCGATGACGGTGTCATGCGCTCTCCTCCTGGGGAATGGGATCGAGTCGGTAGCCGCGCTTCACCACGGTCTTGACGAGGCGACGGTCGCCGAAGGCCTCTCGCAGCCGGGCGATCGCGACGTCGGCGGCGTGTGAATCGGTCGAGGCCCGCGGCAGCACCGACAGCAGCTGGTCGCGGCTGAACACCGCTCCCGGCGCGGACGCCAGGAGTCGCAGCACCTCGAGGCTGCCGGGCGACAGCGGCAGCACCTCGTGGTCGAGCGTCGCGGTCGTGGCGTGGACCCGGAGGCGCCCACCCAACACGTCGACCCCGAAGTCGTCACGACCGAAGTGCACGACGACCGAACGCACGAGAGCGCCCAGTCGGCCGCGGTCGGGGATCAGCGGGTTGAAGCCGGCGAAGATCAACGGTTCGGCCGTGACCGGTCCGACGGCGGCCAGGGTCAGCCGATCGTGCCAGGCCAGGTCCAGGACGGCCGACAGCTCGCCCTCGTCACGCACCGCCGAGAGCCACGCACTGGCCCCCGGCGCCGAGGTGAAGACCACTGCGTCGTACCCGCCGGACGCCACCTCACGGACCGACTTCACGACCGCCTGGGGCTCCGGGGGCGGACCCCAGCGGTAGACGACGAGCGGCACGGTCGAAGCTCCCGCGCTGGTCAGCGTCGCCTCCAGTCCGTCGTCACCGGCGCCGTGGTGCTGCACGGCGATGCGCAGGCCGTCGACCCCCTCGGCGACGAGGTATTCGGCCATCTCACGCGAGGTCTCGGACTCGGCGACCCAGTCCGCGACGAGTCCCGCCGCCTGGATCGCCCCACGGGCCTTGGGGCCACGAGCGACGATCCGGGCCTTCGCGAGCACCCGGTGCAGCGATTCGCGCAGACCCATCGTCTCGGCCGTCTCGAGCCAGCTGCGAAAGCCGATCCCGGTCGTCACCACGACGATGTCGGGATGGTCGGCGATGAGCTTGCGCGTGCGCCACACGAGAGTCTGCTCGTCGATGTGCGCCTCGACCCCGAGCGTGGCCGCCTTGTCCACCTCGGCCCCCCGACGCATGAGCGCGCTGGACAGATCCGTGGCACGCCGCTGCGCCGTCACCAGGATCCGCGTTCCCGTGAGCACGGGACCGTGAGGGGTCACGCGCAACTCCGGCGGAGCCGCACGACCTCGTCGACCACCTGCACGTCCCAGCGGCCGAGGGAGACCTCCGGATCGTCCAGGCACCGACCGGTGCGCAGATCGAAGACCTGCTTGTGCAGGGGCGAGGCGACGGTCGGGATGTCGTCGCGCGAACCGACCAGGCCACGGGCGATCACGTTCGCGCCGGTGAACGGATCGCGGTGGCCGACCGCCATGACCTCGCCGCCGGCCAGTCGGAAGATCGCCACCTGCTCACCGTCGACCAGCGCCGCGGCACCGCGATCGACCCACAGCCGGTCGAGCGTGCACACGTCGGTCCACGTGGGGAAACTCAGAATGTCGGCATCTGGCTGGGAGTTCTCGACTTCGCTCACGGACACACTCATGACAGGACCTCCGGGTTGGTGCGAATGGGCAGTTCGCCGCCGGCGATGATCACCGGATCGGCAGGTCGACGCTGACCTCGTTCCTCCACGTAGACGAGGTCGGTGTCGGGCGTCTCTGGGGCGTTGACGAAGGAGCCGAACTGCGCCAGCTTCTCGGGATCGGCGAGCGTGTCGGCCCATTCGTCGGAGTAGTTCTCGACGTGCGCGGCCATCTGGGCGTCCAGTTCGGCGCCGATGCCGAGCGAGTCGTTCAGCACGACGTCGCGCACGTGCTCGACGCCGCCCTCGACGGCCTCGAGCCACGGTGCCGTGCGCTGCAGCCGATCGGCGGTGCGCACGTAGTAGAGCAGGAAGCGGTCGATCGCGCGGATCAGCTCCTCCGAAGTCAGGTCCTCGGCGAAGAGCTGGGCGTGCCGCGGCGTGAAGCCGCCGTTGCCGCCGACGTACATGTTCCAGCCGTTGTCGGTCGCGATGACGCCCACGTCCTTGCCGCGCGCTTCGGCACACTCACGGGCACAACCCGAGACGCCGAGCTTGATCTTGTGCGGTGAACGCAGGCCGCGGTACCGCAGCTCGAGCGCGACCGCGAGCCCGACGGAGTCCTGCACGCCGTAGCGGCACCAGGTCTGGCCGACGCAGGACTTCACCGTGCGCAGGCTCTTGCCGTACGCGTGGCCCGACTCGAAGCCCGCGTCGACGAGTCGCTTCCAGATCTTCGGCAACTGCTCGATCCGGGCACCGAACAGGTCGATGCGCTGACC
>CAYYQO010000267.1:0-3372 GCA_964473845.1 uncultured Aeromicrobium sp. | reverse complement strand
CGACCTGTTCGATCGGATTGGTCATCTCACGCAGCCGGACCTGCGCCACGGTCTCGTGCTCGCCGAAGATGTCCAGCGCGACGAACAAGGCCACCAATGCCCCGATGATCAGGATGCCTCCGAAGACGAGTCCCATCAGAGCTTCACCTTCGCGATCTGGTTAAGCCACAAGCCTCCGAGGACGTACAGCACCGCCGCGGCAGCAACCAGGATTTGACCTGTGAACGTGGTGAACAGCAGCATCATGTATTCGGTGTTGATCACCGTGTACATGCCACCGACGGCAATCGGCAGGGCCATCAGCACGTAACCGGACATCTTTCCCTCGGCCGCGAGCGTGTTGATCTTCTCGCGCAGTTCGTTGCGTTCGGCGATCGTGGCGATGACCCGGTCGAGGATCTCACTCAGACGGCCACCCGAATCGCGCTGGATCGAGACCGCCTCGCTGATCCATTTGAAGTCGGGACTCTCCATCCGCTCGGCCGTCTCGGTCATGCCGACGACCAGGTCGCGGCCCAGGCGGCTCTCGTTGACGATGCGGGCCAGTTCTTCACCCATCGGAGCTTCCATCTCGGACGCCGTGTTGGCCAGGGCTGTGGGCACGTTCATGCCGGACTTCAGAGCCGAACTGAACAGCGTCATCGCCTCGGCCATTTGGCGGTTGAACTTCTCGCGCCGCTTCGTGGTCTTGCGAGACACGTACAGCCTGACCAGAAGCGGTGCTGCCACGGACGCGAGGAGCGCGAAGAGGAAGCTGCCCGACAACCCGAGCAGGAGAATGAAGATCGAGACGGCGACCAGCAAGGTGATGGCCACCATCTGGGTCACACCCGTCTTGATGCCGCCCTGGGCGAGCTGATCCTCGGTGAAGGGCTTCCAGCCGGTCGATCTCAGCACCTTGTCGATCACGTCGTAGACCGGAGTACTGGTGGCCTGTTCACCCGGAGCGAGCGCAGCGATGTCCGACGCCTTCATCCGTTCGGACCGCAGGCTCGAGAATTCCGGTTCGAACAGGGCGAAGACCAGCGCCACGAGCGATGCCGCCACGAGCACGAATCCCAACGCAAAGAGCTGCATCAGTCCTGATCCTCCACATCGGGCAACAAATACTGCGGGACCTTGATGCCACGCTCGTCGAGCAGGCTGCGAAGATGGTCACCGCTTCCGACTGGCTTGACCTCGCCCAACGGGCGACCGTCGTCGCTGTAGCCTGCGGCGAAATCGAAGCGGTACAGGTCGTTCAGCACGGCTTCGTCGTTCTTGATACCGGTCAATTCGGTGACGTACGTGATGCGACGCGAACCATCGCGCATCCGGCTGATCTGAACGATCAGGTCGACGGCCGAGCCGATCTGCTCGCGGATCGCCCGCAGCGGCAGGTCCATGCCCGCCATCAACACGAGCGTCTCGAGTCGGGCCACGCAGTCGCGTGGCGAGTTGGCGTGCAGGGTCGAGATCGAGCCATCATGGCCCGTGTTCATGGCCTGCAACATGTCGAGTGCCTCGGCACCACGGCACTCACCGATGACCACGCGATCGGGACGCATACGCAGCGAGTTCTTGACCAGGTCGCGGATCGTGACCTCGCCACGACCTTCGATGTTCGGCGGGCGGCTCTCGAGCTGGACCACGTGTTCCTGCTGCATCTTGAGCTCGATCGCATCCTCGATCGTGACGATCCGTTCGCCATCGGGGATGAAGGACGACAAGACGTTCAGCAAGGTCGTCTTGCCGGTACCGGTACCACCAGAGACCAGGACGTTCAGTCGGCCCCGCACGCATAATTCGAGCAACTCGCCCAGGTCGGGAGTCATCGATCCGAAACGAATCAGGTCGTCGACAGTGAATGCCTTCTTGGCGAACTTGCGGATCGTCAGCGATGAGCCACGCACGGCCAGCGGCGGGATGACCGCGTTGACGCGCGAGCCGTCGGCCAAGCGGGCGTCCACGAGCGGCGATGACTCGTCGATGCGGCGGCCGACCTTGGCGACGATCCGCTCGATCACCCGACGCAACTGCTGCTCGGAGGAGAAGGTCACCGGCGCGAGGGTCAGACGGCCGTTCTGCTCGATGTAGATCTGGCGCGGGTGGTTGACCATGATCTCGGAAATCGAGTCGTCGTCGAGGAGCCGCTGGATCGGGCCGAGACCGAGCGCATCCGCCTCGATCTCGGCGGTCAGTTCCCTTCGCTCCTGCGAACTGAGGGTGACCGACTCCTCCTGGAGGATGATCTCGAGTTCGGTACGGACGTACTCACGCAACTGGACATCGGTCAGCGATGAGTCGTTGATCCGGGCGCCGATGCGCTGGAAGAGCACCTCGACGGAGCGGTCCTTCAACTCGTCGATGATGTCCGAGCGCACGAGCGACGCAGCGGGCGCGAAGGCCTTGGCCTCGGTCTGGGCCTTCTCGGCCGCCTGGATCCGGTCGGTGAGGCTCATCCGAGCTTCCTCCCGAACAGGCCACCGCGACTGCGGCGTTCAGTACCGTCGACCCGGTCGACGATCATGCCGATCGCGGCCATGAACGGTGAATTGCTCTTCGACTGGGCCAGCGGTTTACCCACGTTTACCGACAGGACGACATCGGTCGAGCGCGGGATCGTCGCGTCGACGTCCATGCGCATCGCGGCACCGATGTCTTCCGTCGTCAGGCCGGTGCCCGGGTCAGCCATGTTGACCAGCAGAAAGCGGTTGCGCGGCAGCAGGTCCAGCCGGTCGAGAAGATCGACCGAGCGACGCAGTGCCTTGACGGACGAGACGTCCATCGTCGTCACGAAGACGACATCAGTCGCGAATTCAAGCGCGGCGAGAGCCTCGTCGGTCAGGCCCGATCCGGTGTCGACAACGACATAGGAGTACTCCTCGGACAGCTGGTGGATCAACTGCGCGGCTTGCGGCGAACTGACCTTCTCCATCGCGGCGGGCGACTCCGAACCCGGCATCACCAGGAGATTGTGGTCGAACGTCGACAGCAGACTCTTGAGCACGAGGTTGGGGTGGACGCTGTCGTCGGTGAACGCCTCTTCGATCGTGTGCTTGGGGCTGACGTTCAGCATGCTGGCCACGTCACCGAACTGGGCGTCGTAGTCAACCACCACGGCCTGCATCGGAACACGCTGCCCCAGTGCCACGGCGAGGTTGATCGCCGTGGTGGTCTTGCCGACGCCGCCCTTGGGTGACAGCACCACGATGACGCGATGCTCCTCGGGCGCCAGCGGGGGCGCCTCGACGACCGGCGGCGCTTCGACCACCTCGTCCTCGGGGACCGTCTCGCCACGGAACCGCATCAGCAGACGTTCGATGTCCAGATCCGACGCCGAGGTGTCCAGCACCTCCCACACACCAGCTTCCTTGGCCTGTCTGGAGACGA
>CAYYQO010000266.1:0-3397 GCA_964473845.1 uncultured Aeromicrobium sp. | reverse complement strand
ACCTTGAACAATCTCGGCCACGTCGTGATGGACGAGGTCCACTACCTGGCCGACCGGTTCCGCGGCGCGGTGTGGGAAGAGGTCATCATCGGCCTGCCACCGTCGGTGTCGATCGTGTCGCTGTCGGCGACCGTCTCGAACGTCGAGGAGTTCGGCGCCTGGCTGACCGAGGTCCGTGGCAACACCATGACGATCGTCGAGGAGAAGCGACCCGTGCCCCTGCACCAGCACGTGCTGGTGGGCCGCAAGCTCTTCGACCTGTTCGAACCGAACTCGACCGAGGTGAACCACACCCTCGAGCGCATGGCG
This sequence comes from uncultured Aeromicrobium sp., assembly GCA_964473845.1. GTDB lineage: Bacteria > Actinomycetota > Actinomycetes > Propionibacteriales > Nocardioidaceae > Aeromicrobium. The sequence continues at coordinate 3,088 of CAYYQO010000266.1, read as the reverse complement.
CGCGAGGATGCCCAATGGAACCGGGCTTTCTCGAAGAACCGTTCGCGTCGTCCCGAGAAGGGCGGCCGCCGGCCACGCAGCCGCCATCGCACGCCCGACCGGATCGACATAGTCCTCAAGCTCGAAGCCGAGGGCCTGCTGCCGGCGATCGTTTTCATCTTCAGCCGGGCCGGATGCGCGACGGCGGTCGAGCAATGTCTCGCGGCGCGGTTGATCCTGACGACGCCGGAGGAACGCGACGAGATCAAGGCCCACGTCGACGCCGCCTGCGCCCACCTGCCCGAGGAAGACCTGAACGTGCTGGGTTTTCACGAGTTCCGCGAAGGGCTCAGCCGCGGCATCGCCGCCCACCATGCCGGCATGCTGCCGACGTTCAAGGAGTGCGTCGAGGACCTGTTCGCCGCGGGTCTGGTCAAGGTCATCTTCGCCACCGAGACCCTGGCCCTGGGCATCAACATGCCGGCCCGCTCGGTCGTCCTGGATCGCCTGACGAAGTGGAATGGCGAGAACCACGTCGACGTCACACCGGGGGAGTACACCCAGTTGACGGGCCGTGCCGGACGCCGCGGGATCGACGTCGAGGGCCATGGCGTCGTGCTGTGGCAGCCGGGACTGGACGCACGCCATGTCGCGGGCCTCGCCTCGACCCGCACGTATCCGCTGAACTCCTCGTTCCGGCCGTCGTACAACATGGCCGTCAACCTCGTCCACCAGGTCGGCCGCGGCCGCGCCCGTGAACTGCTCGAGCAGTCGTTCGCGCAGTTCCAAGCCGACCGGGCCGTCGTTGGACTGGCCCGTCAAGTGCGCAAGGCCGACGAGGCGATCGAGGGATACCGCGAGGGGGCGACCTGCGACAAGGGCGACTTCATGGAGTACATGAACCTGCGTCGTTCGATCAGCGAACTCGAGTCGGCTGGTTCGAAGTCCCGCCGGGCCGCCAAGCGCGAGGAGGCGTTGGAGTCGCTCACCCGGCTCAAGCGCGGCGACGTCATCACGGTGCCGGCGGGCAAGTTCTCCGGCCTCGCCGTGGTGCTCGACCCGGACCTGGGAAATCGCGAAGGCCCACGCCCCATGGTGCTGACCGCGAATCGTCATGCCCGGCGGCTGGCGATCATCGACTTCCCGACCCCGGTCGAGCCGCTCATGCAGATGAGGATTCCCAAGTCGTTCAACGCCCGCGACGCCCAATCGCGGCGCGACCTGGCCTCCTCGCTGCGGAACCGGGCCGGCCACCTGGCCGAGTACCGCGCTGCCTCCTACCGGGACGGCGCGGCGGTCGAGGATCCACGCATCGCCGACCTGCGCCGTGAACTGCGTGACCATCCGTGCCACGCGTGTCCGGATCGCGAGTCACACGCCCGCTGGGCCGAGCGGCTCATGAAACTCGATCGCGAGACCGAGAACACCCGGCGCCGGGTCGAGCAGCGCACCAACAGCGTTGCGCGTCAGTTCGACCGGGTCTGCGTCGTGCTGGACACGCTGGGGTATCTGGATGGTGACGAGGTGACCGAGGTCGGTCGCCGGCTGCAGCGGATCTACGGCGAACTGGACCTGGTCGTCAGCGAGTCACTGCGCAACGACGTGTGGACGGACCTGACACCGTCCGAACTCGCCGCCGTGGCCAGTGGCCTGACGTACGAGGCGCGCAATTCCGATGACGCGCCGCCGCCGCGGTTCCCGACGAAGGCGGTCGCGCAGGCGGCCGAGTCCATGGGCCTGCTGTGGCTGGAACTGGATCAGCTGGAACGGCAGCAACGGCTGCGTTTCCTGCGCAAGCCGGACTTCGGCTTTGCCCAGGCGGCGTGGATGTGGTGCGAGGGCACGAGCCTGGACCTGGTGCTGGGCTCGGCCGAGATGGCTGCGGGTGACTTCGTCCGCGCCATGAAGCAACTGATCGACACGGTCGCGCAGATTGCCGATGCCGCCGGTCCCGGACCGCTGCGCGACACGGCCAGGTCGGCGCTGGACGTGCTGCGCACCGGGGTGGTGGCTTACTCCAGCGTCACGTCCTGAGTGCGGTCAGCAACCGCTCCACGGAGCCGGCCACGTTCCACCGTTCGCCGAAGGCCCTCAGCGCCGGTTCGTCGATGTCGCCGGCGATGGGATCGGGAACGATGAGGTCAGGGCGCACGGTCACGACCTCGACCGCAGCGGTGATGTAGTCCGCCGAGTCCAGCAGCGACTGGCGGATCCTCGGCCGCAGCGACGAGTCCGGGTTGGCGGCGGCCGCACGGATCCCGGTCAGGTCGCCGAACTCCCGCAGCAGCGTCGCCGCCGTCTTCTCGCCGATCCCGGCCACACCGGGCAGCCCGTCCGAGGCGTCACCGCGCATGACGGCGAAGTCGACGTACTGGCGCGGCTCGATGGCGTACTTCGTGCGGACCCAGTCGGCGGTGACGACCTCGTGCTTGCCGACGCCGCGGGCCGTGTAGAGCACTCGCACGTCACGCTCGTCATCGACCAACTGGAACAGGTCCCGGTCTCCCGTGACGACGTCGACGCCGTCGTGCCAGCGGTGGACCAGAGTGCCGATGACGTCATCGGCCTCGGCGTCGGGAGCGCCGACGACGGGAACACCGGCGTAACCGAGTGCCTCGGCGATCAACGGCACCTGCGGGGTCAGCAGGTCCGGTGACTCCTCGGCTCCCGTGGTGGGGTCGGCGACCCGGTGGGTCTTGTAGGTGTCCAGCAGTTCCACGCGCCAGGCCGGTCGCCAGTCGTCGTCCCACGCCGCCACGATGACTTCGGGGTCGTACCGGGTGGCGAGATTGCTGACGAACTCCAGCAGGCCGCGCACCGCGTTGACCACGGTGCCATCGGCGGCCTTGAACGAATCGGGCACGCCGTAGAAGGCGCGGAAGTACAGGCTGGCGGTGTCGAGGAGCAGCAGTCGCGAAGAACTCACGCGTTCACGATAAGGCCCCCGTGGGCGGGATCTCCTAGGGATCTCTCTGGGTTCGCCCTGGTGGGCGGGCCTGGGTCTGGCATTTCAGACAGGCATGGACCACGGTGTGCTCCGGTGGCGGTGAGTCGTCAACCGAACCTTGTCGGCGGCGGTGGGCCATCAACCCCCTCAGCCCGGTATCGG
>CAYYQO010000265.1:0-3418 GCA_964473845.1 uncultured Aeromicrobium sp. | reverse complement strand
TCGACGTGCTGAGCATGTCGGCCACGCCGATCCCGCGCACGCTCGAGATGGCCGTGACGGGCATCCGGGAGATGAGCACGATCGCGACGCCGCCCGAGGAACGTCATCCCGTCCTGTCGTTCGTCGGCCCCTACGAGGACCAGCAGGTGACTGCCGCGATCCGTCGCGAACTGCTGCGCGAGGGCCAGGTGTTCTACCTGCACAACCGTGTCCAGAGCATGGACAAGGCGGCCGCGCGGATCCGCGAACTCGTGCCCGAGGCGCGGGTTGCGGTGGCGCACGGTCAGATGGGCGAGCAGCGGCTCGAGGAGGTCATGGTGGACTTCTGGGAGAAGCGTTTCGACGTGCTGGTGTGCACCACGATCGTCGAGTCGGGCCTGGACGTCTCGAACGCCAACACGATGATCATCGAACGTGCCGACACGCTGGGCCTGTCCCAACTGCACCAGTTGCGTGGCCGCGTCGGCCGTAGTCGCGAGCGCGCTTACGCGTACTTCCTCTACCCGCCGGACAAGCCGCTCACCGAGACGGCCCACGATCGGCTGACGACGATCGCCCAGCACTCCGAACTGGGCGGCGGCATGGCCGTTGCGATGAAGGACCTCGAGATCCGCGGTGCGGGCAACCTGCTCGGTGGTGAGCAGTCCGGTCACATCGCCGATGTGGGTTTCGACCTCTACATCCGGCTCGTGGGCGAAGCGGTCGCGGAGTTCCGCGGCGATGCCGCGCCGGAGAAGGAGGTCAAGCTCGAGCTGCCGGTCGAGGCCCACCTGCCGCACGAGTACGTGCCCAGCGAGCGACTCCGTCTGGAGATGTACAAGCGGCTCGCGGACGTCCGCGCGACCGCCGACATCGAGGAGCTGCGCACCGAACTGCTGGACCGTTACGGCAAGCTGCCCGAGACGGTCGAGGTGCTGCTGGACGTCGCGACGCTCCGGGTCAAGGTCCGCGCCGCCGGGCTGACCGAGGTCACCTCGGCCGGATCGAACCTGCGGTTCGCGCCCGTGGAGTTGAAGGAGTCCGCCAAGCTGCGGATCAACCGGATCTACCCCAAGAGCCTCTACAAGGAGGCCGTCAAGGTGCTGCTGGTTCCCGCGCCGCGGGAGCCGGGAATCGGCGGCAAGCCACTGCGCGGCCGCGAACTGCTCGAGTGGGTCGGCCGGGTCGTCGACACGGTCGTCGGCTGACCTTCGGCCGTCGAGTAGCGGGGCGAGGGACGAGCCCGCAGATCGAGACCACGGCGTGTTGGGGTGGCGGTGAGTCGTCAACCGAACCTCGTCGGAGGCGGTGGGCCATCAACCTTCTCGGCTCGGTGTCGGTTGACAGGTCACCACCCGCGCTAGGGAAGGGTTGACCACTCACCGCTTCCCCGAGCCACCCTGGCCGTCGCGGCTACGCCCTGATTGCGACGGCTCCATTGTCTCGCTGCGCTCGCCGGCACTCGATCGCCGGTGCGCCTGGGCGGTCGAGTAGTGGGGGCGCCCGGCTCGATCGGTGACCGGGTCCTCAGATGCGCTTGTACTCCGCGTACGTGTGCCCCCAGGCGCCGCCGACCATGCCTGAGCCGCGATAGAGGTTCCGCATGCCCTGCGCACGCCACGACAGGGACCGGGTCACGGTGCCGAGAGCCAGCCGGACGGCGCCGACCGCGAGTCGCGTGGCGCCCGTGACCGAGAGTTTGACCCGCGCGGCAAGCTGGCGCGGACCGGGATCGGTCACGGCCAAGGTCGTGCGGCTCCAGCTGTTTCCGCTGCGGTAGGAGCGCTTCAAGGACCATTCCCGCGTCATGCGTTCGACGGGAACGGCGTCATACACGAGCGCCTCGGAGCAGAACCGAAAGCTCAGTCCGCGTTGGCGTGCCTGATGACTGAACAGCGTGTCTGAGCCGCCAGTCAGGCCGAAGGCGGGATCGAAGCGCAGGTCGTGTTCGTCCAGCAACCGGCGATCGAGCAGCAGGTTGTTGGTCGCCACGACGAAGATCTCCGTCCCGGTCGGTGGATCGAGGCGCTCGAAGAACCGTCCGGCGATGATCCACTCGTCGGGGTCCTCGGCGAACTCGGACTCGACGAGACCCAGGACCCCGAGCGTTCCCGGGTGGGCCGTGAAGCAGTCGACCAGGTCACGCAACCAGTTCCTGGTGGGCCGCTCGTCGTCGTCGATGAACACCATCAAGTCGGTCGTGGTCTCCTCGATCGCCCGGTTGCGTGCTGCGGCGATGCCGGGTGTCGGCTCGACGACGTAGCGCACGCGTGGATCGTCGAAGGAGCGCACGATCGATTCGGCGGAGCCTTCCGGATCGTTGTCGACGACCTGGATCCGGGCCTGTGGTCCGTACCGTTCGGCCTGGTCAATCAGGGAGGGCAGGGCCGTGCCGATGTCCTGCGGTCGCAGGTACGTCAAGACCGCGATCGTGATGCTCGGTGCGGTCATCGGCCCACCTGGTCGACCAGGTCCGCGATCTCCGGCTCGCCCAGCCGGGCGACCTCGAGGAAGCGGTCGCCGTCGCGCCGCCAGATTCCGGCGCGAGGGCGAGGATCGGCCAATCGGGGGTTGTCGACGATCATCAGATGGCCGCCATCGGGAAGGTTGTCGCGCAGGGCCACGAGTGCCCGGGTCAGGTCCGCATCGTCGAAGTACAGGCGCCGCAGGAGATTTGCCACCTTGATGACGTCGGGCTGCGGTCCCTCCCAGGGTTCGAAGACGTCATGGGTGCGGTGGGTGACCCGGGGATCTGATTCGATGAGCCGCCGTGCGCTGGGGTTCAGCAGCAGGACCCGTCGGCCATGGCCGGCGTCGAGTTTGACACGCGCCCGCCCGATGAGCGGTCGGTACAGTGTGCGTACGAATCCCGAGAGGTCCGGCCAGGCGCTCAGTCGGCGCCCACCGACCAGCACGCAGGTGCCCTGCTCATCGAACAGGACGGTGTGACTCCCGAGATCGACTGCCGTCAGGTACAGGTAGAGATCGGCGATGACGTACTCGCCGAACCCATGGAGTCGAGTGGCGAGGTCGACCGAGGTCGATCCGTCCGAGGCGCCGATGTCGGCGATCCTGGAACCGACCGTGTCGACGGTGTCGATGAGCAGTTGATCCGGTTCAGGATGGCGATCGCTTCCGGTGATCTTGATCGTTCCACCGACATAGATGGAACTCATCGCCTCTCGAAAGTGCTCGGGCGGGGCGTCGTCATCCAGGATCGTCAAGGGATCGCGCCGGAAGAACCGGCGCAACGGGGCGAACGATTCGATGAGGTTTGGCCAACGGCCGCGGATGGGGCGGATTGGCAGTCGCATGCCGTAGATCGTACCGATGATGGGCCGCGCTCCCGGCGGTTCTTTCCACTTCCGGGTGTGGTTCGAACGCCGGCTCGGCCGGAGAACTACAGTTGCGGGGTGACGAACGAGGATTTGCTGACGAC
>CAYYQO010000264.1:0-3461 GCA_964473845.1 uncultured Aeromicrobium sp. | reverse complement strand
ATGACGACCACCGGACCGGGTCAGGACCGTCGTGACCGGACCACGACCGCGCCGCCCGCCAGGAGGGCGAGGATGCCCGCAATGCTCCAGGCCAGCTGAGGGCCACCCGAGTCAGCCAGGCTGCCGGGGGCGCTCGCGTGGTAGTCGGTGGTGTCGTCGGGGTCGGTACGGGGGTCCTTGATCGGGGCGGTCGGTTCCGGTGTGGGCACCGTCGGTTCCGGCGCAGGTGGTGTCGTCGGCTCGGGCGTCGGTTCGCTGGCGGATCCGATGACGAAGTCCTGGCCTTCCAGCACCTCACCCGCCTCGGTGATCACGACGTCGCGCGTCGCCGAGCCGACGACGAACGCATCAGCGCCCGGGCGGACGGTGATGCGATAGACGCCCGGGTTCAGTTCGTCGAGGAAGTAGCGGCCCTCCGAGTCGGTGGCGATCGTCGTGGTCCCGTCGGGTCCCTCGACTACGATCTCGACGCCATCGACCGCGGAGCCATCCGTGCTGGAGACTTGGCCGCCGATGCTGCCCTGCCGACTCAGTTCGAAGTCCTGGCCGGGCAGGTTCGCCGTCGTGACGGTGACCTCCCGCGATGTCGGGCCGGCGTACCCCGGCGGAGGCTGGATCTCGATCGTGTAGGTGCCTGCAGGGACGCCGGTGAAGTCGTAACTGCCGTCACTGCGCGTCGAGGTCGTCACCGAGACGCTGCCGTCCGGTGAGCGCAGGACGACTCGCACACCCGTGAGGGAATTCCCTCCGGAGGTCACGGAACCCGAGACCGATGGCAGCGCAACGACGACGAAGTCCTGGTCGGACACCGGGTCCAGGGCGATGTCGATCCCGTCCCGAACCGCGCCGTCCGGGTCCGCGACATAGCCCGCGGGCACGGTCACGGAAACCGAGTACCCGGTGCCCGCGGGATTGTCGTCGAAGAGGTACTGGCCATCGGAGCCTGTCGTCGTGACCGCCGTGGATCCGTCGGGCCGACTCAACGTGAGTTCTGCTCCGGCCACGGGATCCCCGGCGTCGTCCACGACGCGCCCGCTGATCGGGTGCGGCACGATCACCCGCATCGAGAAGTCGGCTCGGGATGAGGGATCCCCGTCATTGCCGCGGTTCGAGACCGTCCGACCGGACGAACCGAGAACGGCGCATTCGGCCGGTGCATCGACGCGGACGGTGTAGTCGGCCTGTGTCGCGAATTCGCCGAAATCGTAGGACCCGTCGGTATCCGGCTGAGTCGTGGCGAGGACTTCACCGAAGGGAGACACCAAGGTGAGGACCGAGTCCTCGACCGGGCACCGGTCGGCAGGCGAAGTGTCCGTGATGGTGCCGCCGATCGGGCGTGCACGGCTGACGAACCAGGTTTGGTACACGGGGAAGCCGGACCGACGGGTGAAGGTGAACGTGAGACTGGTCAGTCGGATGTCGGGTTCGAACCAACCGCTCGCGCCATCGGTGTCGCGTGCTTCGGGGTTGCCTCGGAGGATCCCGGTGGCCGGGTCCCACGTCGGCAGGTCGGCTGCGGCGGCGTGGTTGAACGTCCCTGCGAACCAGGAATCGATGGCCGTCCGGGACACCGGATTGCCCTGGGCGTCGGCGGCGTCGACCTGCACCTCGTCGGCGTCGATGTCTCCGAGCACGAAGGCCCATCCTGTGTCGGGCGTCGGATGCTCGAAGGTGTAGGTCGTGGTTGACGGTGCCGTCGCGACGTCGGCCTTCGGCCGCAGGACGAGATACGGCTGGTTGCGACTCGAACCGTACTTCGCGCCGGGTGGGGAACTGGCGTTCAGGAACACTGAGCTGCCCGTCGGGATCTGGACGTTCGGGCGTGAATCCGTGGCGACCGCAGCGCTCGGGAACCCGCGGGATTGTTGCTGCATGACGGTTGAGAAGTTGTTCGGCGTGCCGGCGATGGGTGCCCACGAGGACCACTGGTCCGTCATCGCCGAGGCAGGAGCCGCCGGAAGGAACACCATGATCAGGCCCATCGCTACGCTCAAGCCGATGAACCGGCTGAACTGACTTCCTGGGCGGGAGGGCGTCGACGGGACGGGCGGACGAGCTCGACGTTCCATGATTCACCCTAGCCGGGTGCTGCCCCGCCGGGAAACGCACCGGCCTATGATCCAGACATGTCGCCCGCCTCGCAGTCTGCTCGCCTCGTGCGAGCGGTGTCGATCGGGGTCTGGGTGACCTTCGGGTCCATCGTGGCGCACCTGCTCGGCGAGGGTTACCTCCCGTCGGTGGTCGCACTGGTTCCGGTGGTTGGGGCTGCGACGGTCGCGACCTGGTGGCTGGGCAGGCGTCAGCTCACCCTGCCGATCGCGCTCGGGCTGTTGGCCGTCCCGCAGATCGCCGTCCACCTCCTGGCCAGCTATGTCCATGGTCACGTCATGATGCCGTCGGCATTGATGGCGGCGGCCCACGTCATCTCGATCGTGCTCACCGGCGTGACCATCGCTCACGCCGAGCGGTTGTGGTGGTCGTTGTGGGAGGCCTGGCACGCACGCTGGCAGCCGATCACCTTCACCACCCCACTCGTCGGGACCACGGTCCCCGCGCTCGCCGGTGTATCCGTCGCGAAACCCGCTGAACTGCGGTACCTCGTCAGCCGCCGCGGACCACCCGTCGCCTGAGTTCACCCGTCCCGCCTCACCACGTGAGGTCGTCCCTGCCTGCCGATCGGCAGGCCCACCTGCATGAACTCAGGAGTATTCGCATGTCCTCAACGCTGTTGTCACGTCACGCACTTCGGCTCACCGCGGCCACGGCCGGAGCGGCTGGCCTGATCGTCGCCTCGGGCGCACTCGCCTCGGCCCACATCACCGTGACGCCGTCGTCCACCGCGGCCGGTGGTTACACGGTGCTGACATTCTCGAACGGCCACGGGTGTGACGGTTCACCCACGTCCGAAATCACCTTCCAGATCCCCGAGCAGATCATTGCCGTCACCCCCACGCTGAACCCGAACTGGAACGTCGAGAAGGTGATGCAGAAACTCGACGAACCGGTGGACGATGGTCACGGTGGCCAGTACACCGAACGCGTCGGGCAGGTCGTCTACACCGCCAAGACGCCCCAGCCCGACGGTTACCGCGACACGTTCGCCCTGTCGGTGCAGTTGCCTGACGCCGAGGGCGAGAAGCTGGTCTTCCCAGTGATCCAGACCTGCGAGAAGGGCGAGACCGCCTGGACCCAGACGTATGAGGAGGACCAGGACGAGCCCGACTCGCCGGCGCCGTTCCTCACCGTGACCGCAGCCGAAGGTGACGCCCACGGTCACGGCGACAGCGACGAGTCGGCCGAGGCTGACGACTCCGGGAACAGCAATGCGCTCGGGTGGACCGGAGTCGTGCTGGGTGCTCTCGGCCTGGGTGCCGGCGGCGCCGCGCTCGCCCGAGGCCGCACGAGCGCGTGACCTTGTCGTCAACGTCACCGCGGACCCGGCTCCGGGCCGGGTTCGCGGG
>CAYYQO010000263.1:0-3504 GCA_964473845.1 uncultured Aeromicrobium sp. | reverse complement strand
CACGTCTCCGGGTCCGGACATCGTTCCTCCCTCGTCTGCGTCAATGCCGTCGCGCCACGGTAGTACGTCAGGCGCCGTCCTCGCGCTCGACCAGTCGTCCGATCTGGGCGGGTTCGAGAATGCCGTCACTGACCAGGTGCGCCAGGCCGACGAGTCCTTCCCGCGGATGCAGGCTGCTGGGCACGATCGTCAGGTCGGCCGTGGCGAGCGGCAGCGACCGGCTGTAGACACGCTCGCGGATCGCGGGGAGCAGATGATCCCCGCCCGCGGCCACGAGGTGTCCGGCCAGCACCACGACGCGCGGGTTGAGCAGGTTCACCGCAGTGGCCACGGCGGTCCCGATCGCCTGTCCGGCGCGGCGTGCCAACTGCACCGCGGTGGCATCGCCCGCCGCGAGTGCCGCGATCAGGTCGTCCTGGCTCCGGACGTCGGCGCCGGTCTCCTGCAGGTCGCGCAGGATCGCCCAGCCGCCCGCGCGAGCCTCGAGACAGCCGCGATTGCCGCACTTGCACAGCGGACCCTCGTCCTCGCCGGGCAGCGTCGTCGGGATGTGGCCGAGATCGCCGGCCGCGCCGTCGGCACCGCGGTAGAGGTGACCCTCGCGGATCAGGCCGCTGCCGATCCCGGTGCCGATCTTGACCAGCAGCAGGTCGTCGGCCTCGGGGTGGGAGAACCGGGCCTCGCCGTAGGCCATGGCGTTGGCGTCCTTCTCCAGGAACACCGGGCAGGGAAAGCGTTGCTGGAACCAGGCCGGCACGTCGAAGCGGTTCCACAGCGGCATGATCGGCGGGTTGACCGACATGCCCGACCCTCGCTTGACCGGGGCGGGCAGGCTCATGCCGATCCCGAGGATTTCGTCGGTGGCGGTGTCCGTGTCGACGAGGAACTTCTCGAAGCACTCCAGGATCGAGGACAGCAGCACGTCCGGTCCGGCGGACACGTCGGACGGCAGTTCGATCTCGGACTCGATGTCACCGCCCAGATTGCACAGTCCGGCCCGGAACTTCGTGGCACCGACGTCGGCGGCCAGGAGTTTGCCGCGACCACTGTTGAACGAGAAGACCTCGGCGGGACGGCCCTTGGCGGCTGCCTCGCGGGACGAACCTGTGACGAGGCGCGCGCCGAGCAGGGCGTCGATCCGCAGGTTGACGGCGCTGCGCGACAGGCCCGTCTCGGCGACGATTTCGGTGCGGGTCATGGGGCCCTTGCGGCGCAACAGGGCAAGGGTTTCGCTGATTCCCTCGTCGAAGGTGGCCATGTCCCTCCCATTCTGGCGATCTCGGCGGCAGTCTGCGGCCATTTCGGTGGTCCCTTGCGATGTCGGGACCGTGTGTCGTACATTACATGACAGAAAGTGTTGTATTAACAACACTCAATATCAAAAGTCCGCGTCCGGCTGGGCGTGACGCTGTGAGAGGAATCAACATGCAGACCAGGAAGAGGATGGCATTCTCGCTGGGTGCCGTGGCAGTCAGCGCCAGCCTGGTGCTGGCCGCGTGCGGCTCGTCCGACGACGGCGACAGTGGCGACGACGCCGCCAGCACGAGGATCGGCATCGTCATCAAGGGGCTCGACAACCCGTTCTTCCAGCACATGGAGGACGGCATCAACGCGGAGCAGAAGGAGTCGGGCGCCGAGATCGAGATCCAGGCCGCGGCGTCGATCACCGACACCGCCGGTCAGGCCGACAAGCTCACGAACCTCGCCAACCAGGACTTCCAGTGCTACCTGGTCAACCCGATCAGCGGCACGAACCTGATCCAGGGCATCGCCCAGATCGCCGCGAAGGACATCCCGATCGTCAACATCGACAACCCGGTCGAGGCTGACGCCGCCAAGGCCGCCGACGCGACGGTCGCGACCTACATCGGCACCGACAACGTCGCCGCCGGCAAGATGGTGGCCGACCAGCTCGCGACGCTCGATTCCGATGGTGGCGACGTGGCCACGGTCGGTGGCATCGCCGGTGACGTCACGAGCGCCCAGCGCATCGACGGCTTCAAGGACGGCCTGGCCGGCAACTTCACGGTCGTCCAGGAGGTCGCCGCGAACTGGGACCGCCAGGAGGCCCAGACGCAGGCCGAAACGATCCTGCAGGCCAACCCCGACCTGGCCGCCTTCTTCGTCGCGAACGACGACATGGCCATGGGCGTTGCCCGCGCCGTCGCCGCCGCGGACAAGAAGGGCAAGACGCTCGTCGTGTCAGTCGACGGCATCGACGGTGTCGCTTCCGGCGACATCGACGCCGCCGTCGCGCAGTACCCGTTCGTCGTGGGCAAGATGGGCCTGCAGGCGTGTGAGGCCGCAGCGCTCGGCGAGACGTTGCCCGAGAAGGTCGACACCCCGATCGCGCTGATCACGCCGGACAACGCCAAGGAAGCCCAGGACGCGTTCCCCGAGCCTCCGGGCGAGTACGACAACCCGTTCGCGGACCTGCTCGGCCGCTGATGAGACCGGTGTGGGCGGGAGCCTGACTCCTGCCCACGCCGACCTCTCCAGATTCGGAGAAACACATGACCCCCACCACGGCCTCGCCGCAGACGCGCGGCGCCGATCTCCTCGATCGGCTGCGCCAGCCCTCCTTCTGGGTTGAATGGGCGTCCGTCATCGGACTGATCGTCCTCGTCGTGATCTTCACGGCACTCGACCCGCGGTTCCTCAGCACGGGCAACATCAAGGCGATGCTGCTGGCGTCGGCGATCCTGACGATCCTCGCGGTCGGCCAGTCCTTCGTGATCCTGACCGCCGGCATCGACCTGTCCATCGCCTCGACCATGACCTTCGCCGCCGTGGTGTTCGGCATGGCGATGACGAGCGGCAAGGGCCTGTTCCTGTCGTGCATCATCGCGGTCGTCGCCGGAGCCGCGATCGGCCTGATCAACGGCTTCCTCATCGCCAAGGGCGGCATCACGGACTTCATCGTGACGCTCGGTGCCCTGTCGGCGGCCTCCGGCCTCGCGCTGATCCTGTCCGACGGTCGCCCGATCACGGTCATCAGTGCTCCGCTGTTCAAGCTGTCGGCCGGCGGTTTCGGGCTGATCCCGTATACGTTCATCATCGCGATGGTCGTCGCCGTACTCGCGCACCTCGTGCTGTTCTCGACGCCGTTCGGCACCCACGTCCTGGCCACCGGCGGTTCCGTCGACGCGGCCGCGGCGACCGGCGTCCGGACGAAGCGCATCAAGATCGCCGTGTACCTGATCGCGGGCAGCCTCGCCGGCCTCGCCGCGATCCTGCTGGTCGCCCGCGTCGGCTCGGCCGAGCCCGCCGCCAACACGACCTTCCTGCTGAACTCCGTCGCCGCGGTCGTCCTCGGTGGCGTCAGCCTCTTCGGCGGCAAGGGTTCGATCAAGGGGCCCGTCTTCGGTGCCCTGCTGCTGACGGCGCTGGCCAACGGCCTGACCCTGCTCGGCGTGTCCCAGTTCTACCAACCGCTCGCCGTCGGCATCGTCGTCGTCGGTGCGGCCTTCCTGACGAGGTTCGAGAAATGACGACCACCAGCAC
>CAYYQO010000262.1:0-3516 GCA_964473845.1 uncultured Aeromicrobium sp. | reverse complement strand
GAGGTCGAGGCAGCTGGCGGCATGGCCAAGGCGATCGACGAGGGCATCCCCAAGCTGCGCATCGAGGAGGCCGCGGCCCGCACGCAGGCCAGGATCGACTCGGGTCAGCAAGTCGTCGTCGGGGTCAACACGTACCGGCTCGACGAGGAGGACCCGCTGGACGTCCTCAAGGTCGACAACAAGGCGGTGCTCAACTCGCAGCTGGCGAAGCTCGAGCGGCTGCGTGCCGAACGGAACGACGACGACGTCCAGTCGGCGCTGCAGGCACTGACCGTCTCGGCCGAGCAGGGCGCCAGCCGCGACGGATCGCTCGACGGCAACCTGCTCAAGCTGGCCGTCGACGCCGCGCGCGCCAAGGCGACGGTCGGTGAGATCAGCGATGCTCTCGAAAAGGTCTATGGCCGCCACCAGGCGGTGATCCGTACGATTTCGGGTGTGTACCGCACCGAGGCCGGCCAGTCGGGCAACATCGCCCGCGTCATCGAGGCCACCGACGAATTCGAGCAGGCCGAGGGCCGTCGTCCCCGCATCCTGGTCGCCAAGATGGGCCAGGACGGTCACGACCGGGGCCAGAAGGTCATCGTCACGGCGTTCGCCGACATGGGCTTCGACGTCGACGTGGGCCCGTTGTTCTCGACGCCCGAGGAGGTCGCCCAGCAGGCGGTCGACGCGGACGTCCACGTCGTGGGGGTCTCGTCCCTCGCGGCGGGTCACCTCACGCTGCTGCCCGCGCTGAAGGCGGCGCTGGCCGAGCAGGGCCGTCCCGACATCATGGTCGTGATCGGTGGTGTGATCCCGCCCGACGACGTCCCCACGCTCAAGGAGATGGGCGCCGCCGAGGTGTTCCTGCCCGGCACGGTCATCGCCGATTCTGCGCTCAACCTGCTGCAGAAGTTGCGTCAGGGAGACAACTGATTCCGTGCAACTGTGAGTTGCACTAGGCTGTGACCGTGGACACACGTCTGGACTACATGGATCACGCCTCGTACCTGGCGTTCCGAGCCATGGGTCACCAGCCGATGCTCCACTACACGTGGGTGTACGACCGGCCCGTCGACCTCGCGGCGCTGCAGCGACTCCACGAGCGGCTGCACGAGGGACGTCTCGCGCGGCTCGTCGATCCGGCTCCACTGTGGGGAGGCCGGCCGCGCTGGGTCCGCCCCGAGGTGTCGGTCGGGATCGAGGTCGAGCAGGTGCCGCGGCCGCGTGCGCAGATCCAACAGTGGTCGCTCGAGGTCTCGCGACGACCGATCGATCCCGCCGACGGGCCGCCCTGGCGGTTCGGGGTGCTGCCGCTCGACGACGGCGGCAGTGCCGTGGCCATGTGCGTGTCACACACGATCACCGACGGTGCGGGTTTCGTGCTGGCCGTGACCGAAGCGTTGCGCGACGAACATCCCCCACTGGCCTACGGGCATCGAGGCGGCGAGCGGCGCAGTCGCTGGACCGAACTGCGTGACGTGCTGCGTTCGGTGCCCGAGAAGTTCCGGGCGCTCGGCACCGTCGTGCGCCAGATGCGGGCCGAGCGGGAACTGCCGCACCGGGCGACGAAAGCACTGCCGTCGACCCCGCCGGCGACTCCGGCCACCCCGGTGCCCGACCGTGACGGCGCGGCGCGGGTCATCACGTTCGCCAGCGCGGAGGCCTGGGCGGCGTGCGCCGAACGACTGGGGGGCACCCCGAATGTGCTCGCGACGTCCGTGGCGGCGCGCATCGGTCAGAAGTTGGGGCGCACGCAGGCCGACGGCACGGTCAACCTGACGATTCCGGTCAGCATCCGCGACGGCGACCACGACCTGCGCGGCAATGCCCTGTCGTCGGTGGTCGTGACGGTCGATCCCGACGAGGTCACCCGCGATCTGCGGCCCGTGCGTGCGGCGTTGAAGGCTGCGCTGACCACTCAGGACGAGAACCAGTTGCCCCTGCTGGCGGCCCTGCCGCTCGTACCGCTCGTGCCGGTGTGGCTGCTGCGCAGGATGGAGAAGTTCGCGCTCGGTGCCGACGTCAACGCGGTGGGCTGCTCCAACCTCGGCCCGCTGGCCGAACCGATGTGGCTCATCGACGGTGAGCCGTGTCAGTACGCATGGGGCCAGTTCAACGAACCCGGGCGTCCCACGGCCGAGTTGGCACGGATGGGCGGGCAGGGCTTCCTCGGTCTCACGACGGCAGGAGATCGCGTCATCCTCAATGCCGTGGCGTTCCGGCCCGGTGGTGACAACAGCGACCGGGCCCTGCTCGATCTCGTCCACGAGGTCATGGCGGACTTCGGGCTGGGTGAGCCGCTGCCCTGGTGACGGCCGGAGCGTCACCTAGACTCACTCGCGTGGTCGACATCGACGGGATCCTGCAGGGAGTTCGCGCAGGTCAGCGCGCCGCGGTCTCGCGGGCCATCACGCTGGTCGAGTCGCGCCGTGCCGATCATCGAGCCGCAGCCCGCGAACTGCTCGCCGAACTGACCTCGGCACCCGACTCGAAGGTCGGTGGGTCCGTCCGTGTCGGCATCTCCGGCGTCCCCGGTGTCGGCAAGTCGACCTTCATCGAAGCGCTGGGGGTGCACCTGACCGGCCGGGGACACAAGGTGGGCGTCCTCGCGGTCGACCCGTCCAGCGTCCGCACCCGCGGCTCGGTGTTGGGCGACAAGACCCGCATGGTGCGGCTGTCGACCGACCCGAACGCGTACATCCGCCCGTCGCCCAGCGCTGGCAGCCTGGGCGGCGTCGCCCGAGCCACCAGCCAGGCGATGACGGTCCTCGAGGCCGCGGGACACGACGTCGTCCTGGTCGAGACGGTCGGCGTGGGCCAGTCCGAGATCACGGTCGCGGGCATGGTCGACACCTTCCTGTTCCTGACGCTGGCCCGCACGGGCGACCAGTTGCAGGGCATCAAGAAGGGCATCCTCGAGATCGCCGACGTCATCGCGGTCAACAAAGCCGACGGCGAGCGTGCCCGCGAGGCCGAGTCGACCGCGCGCGAACTTGCTGGCGCGCTGCGGCTGGTCTATGCCGGGACCCAGGACTGGGTGCCGCCCGTGCTGACCTGCTCGGCGCTGGAGGAACTGGGCATCGACACGGTCTGGAGCCGGGTGCTGCGTCATCGCGAGTTCATGGGCCACCGCGGTGTCGACGAGAAGCGCGCCCAGCAACGACTGGACTTCACCTGGGCCCTGGTCCGCGACGAGATCGAGCAGCGGCTGGCCACGGACGCCTCGGTGGCGCAGGTCCGCGAGCGGGTTCGCGACCAGGTCCTGTCCGGGGCCCTCTCGCCCGCGGCCGCTGCGGACGAGATCCTGAGCGCCTTCGACGACTGATCGGGGAGGTTTGGTGCCACCGGGTGACACCGATCCACCCCGATCATCCTTCGCTCAGGACGCAGCTTTCGCCACACCGGCGCGGCAGGCCCGACCAGCCGTGCTGGCTGAACACCCGGGCCAGCCGCGCAGCGGTCTGGCACGGCCGATCGAACACCTGGCCCCAGCCGAGACGGATGGTCGCCTGACTGCTCACGGCGGCTTCCAGG
>CAYYQO010000261.1:0-3545 GCA_964473845.1 uncultured Aeromicrobium sp. | reverse complement strand
CGCGCATGAGCTCGAGCTCGTACTCCTTCCAGCCGAGGATCGACTCCTCGAGGAGGACCTCGGTGGTCGGCGAGTAGTGCAGGCCCTGGCCGACGATGCGGCGCAGGTCGGCCTCGTCGTAGGCGATGCCGGAACCGAGCCCGCCCATGGTGAACGACGGGCGCACGACCATCGGGTAGCCGAGGTCGTCCGCGGCCGCGATCCCCTCCTCGACGGTGTGGATGATCACCGAGCGCGCGGACTCGCCGCCGCACTTCTCGACGACCTCCTTGAACTGCTGGCGGTCCTCGCCCTTCTCGATCGCGGCGATGTTCGCGCCGATCAGCTCGACGCCGTACTCCTCGAGCACGCCGGCCTCGTCGAGCGCGATGGCGGCGTTGAGCGCCGTCTGGCCGCCGAGGGTGGGCAGGAGCGCGTCGGGGCGCTCCTTGGCGATGATCGAGGTGAGGACCTCGGTCGTGATGGGCTCGACGTAGGTCGCGTCGGCGAACTCCGGGTCGGTCATGATCGTCGCCGGGTTGGAGTTCACCAGGATGACGCGGATGCCCTCCTCGCGCAGGACGCGGCAGGCCTGGGTTCCCGAATAGTCGAACTCGCACGCCTGGCCGATCACGATCGGGCCGGACCCGATGACCAGGATGGATTCGATGTCAGTGCGCTTCGGCACCAGAGGCCTCCTTGGTGGTCGCCATCAGATCGGCGAAACGGTCGAAGAGGTAGCCGGCGTCGTGCGGACCGGCGGCAGCCTCGGGGTGGTACTGGACGCTGAAGCCGGGACGCTCCAGCAGGGCGATGCCCTCGACGACCTCGTCGTTGAGGCCCACGTGCGTGACGCGGGCGGGACCGAAGGGCGTGTCGAAGTCGGCATCGAGCGGCGCGTCGACGGCGAAGCCGTGGTTGTGCGCCGTGATCTCGACCTTGCCGGTGGTGCGGTCCTGGACGGGCTGATTGATCCCGCGGTGACCGTACTTGAGCTTGTACGTGCCGCGGCCGAGGGCGCGACCGAAGATCTGGTTGCCCAGGCAGATGCCGAAGTACGGGACGCCGCGCTCCAGCACGCCCCGGACGAGTTCGACCTGGTGGTCGGCCGTTCCCGGGTCGCCCGGACCGTTCGACATGAACACGCCGTCGGGCTGGACCGCGAGGACGTCGTCGATCGACGCATTCGCGGGCAGCACGTGCACCTCGATGCCGCGGCGGGCCATGAGCTTGGGCGTCATGCCCTTGATGCCGAGGTCGAGGGCCGCGACGGTGAAGCGCTTCTCACCCTCGGCCGGGACGACGTACGCCTCGGGCACCGTGACATCGGTCAGGTAGTTCGAGCCGGTCATGGCCGGAGCCTGCTGGACCTGCGCCAACAGCGACTCGGGGTCGAGGATCTCAGTGCTGATGCCGGCGCGCATCGAGCCGCGTTCGCGCAGGTGTCGCGTCAGGGCACGGGTGTCGACACCACTGATACCGACGACGCCGTTGTCCACGAGCAACTCGTCGAGCGTGCGGTCAGCGCGCCAGTTCGACGACTGACGCGCGGGATCACGCACGACGTAGCCGTCGACCCACACCTGACGCGACTCGAAGTCCTCGGCGTTCGCGCCGGTGTTGCCGATGTGCGGAGCCGTCATCGTGACGATCTGGCCGCGGTACGACGGATCGGTCAGCGTCTCCTGGTACCCGGTCATGCCGGTGTTGAAAACGATCTCGGCCACCGTGGTGCCGGCGGCACCGTAGGAACGTCCGCGGAACGTCCGGCCGTCCTCGAGCACGAGGATTGCGGGGGTGAAGCTCACAGTGCCACTCCTTCCACGAGTTTTCCGTCCAGGACGGTGGGCTTTCCGGCGAGGAACGTCGCCACGACCTGACCGGGCAGTTCACGCCCGGTATAAGGCGTGTTGCGCGACAGGCTGGCCGTGTCGCTCGACTGGACCGTCCGGGTGGCGGCCGGGTCGTACAGCACGACGTGTGCCGGTTCACCGACGGCCAGCGGGCGGCCGTGCTGCGTCACGCGGCCGATGCGGGCCGGATTGACACTCATCTTCTCGGCGACCTGGGCCCACGTGAGGGCACCCGTGTCGACCATCGTCTGCTGCACGATCGACAGGGCGGTCTCGAGTCCGATCATGCCGAACGCGGCGGCCGGCCACTCGCACTCCTTGTCCTCCATGGGGTGCGGTGCGTGATCGGTGGCCACGATGTCGATCGTGCCGTCGGCCAGGCCCTCGCGCACGGCGAGGACGTCGTCCTTGCTGCGCAGCGGCGGGTTGACCTTGAAGATCGGGTCGTAGCTGCGGACGAGTTCGTCGTCGAGCAGCAGGTGGTGCGGGGTGACCTCGGCGGTGACGTCGATCCCCCGGCTCTTGGCCCAGCGCACGATCTCGACGGACCCGCGCGTGGACAGGTGGCACACGTGCAGACGGCTGCCGACGTGCTCGGCCAACAGGACGTCGCGCGCGATGATCGCCTCCTCGGCGACCGCGGGCCACCCCGTCAGGCCCAACTCACCCGAGAGTGGACCCTCGTTCATCTGGGCACCCTCGGTGAGACGGGGCTCCTGGGCGTGCTGGGCGATCACCCCGTCGAAGGCCTTGACGTACTCGAGCGCGCGACGCATCAGCACGGCGTCGTGGACGCACTTGCCGTCGTCGCTGAAGACCCGCACCTGGGCGGCGGAATCGGCCATCGCGCCCAGCTCGGAGAGTCGTTCGCCGCCCAGGCCGATGCTGACGGCACCGATCGGCTGGACGTCGGCGTAGCCGTGCTCCTGGCCGAGGCGGTAGACCTGCTCGACCACGCCGGCCGTGTCGGCGACGGGATCGGTGTTGGCCATCGCGAAGACGCACGTGAAGCCGCCGCGCGCCGCGGCCTGGGTGCCGGTCAGGACCGTTTCGGCGTCCTCACGGCCGGGTTCGCGCAGGTGCGTGTGCAGGTCGACCAGGCCCGGCAGGGCGACCAGGCCCGTCGCCTCGACGACGTCATCGCCGTCGAGGCCGGAACCGATCTCAGTGATGACCCCGTCCTCGAGACGGATGTCGACGACGTCCTCACCGAGCACCTTCGCGTTCTTGATGAGGGTCATGCATCGTCTCCTTCGGGGGTGCCGGCTCCGCCGAGCAAGAGGTACAGGACTGCCATGCGCACCGCGACGCCGTTCGTCACCTGTTCGACGATGACAGATCGGACCGAGTCGGCGACGTCGGCGGTGATCTCCATGCCGCGGTTCATCGGGCCGGGGTGCAGGACGACCGCGTGGTCGGGCAGCCGATTCATGCGGTTGGTGTCCAGACCGTAGCGGCGGCTGTACTCGCGTTCGCTGGGAAAGAACGAGGCGTTCATGCGCTCACGCTGGACGCGCAGCATCATGACCGCGTCGGCCTTCTCGAGACTCGTGTCGAGGTCGTAGGACGTCTCTACGGGCCAGGACTCGACGCCGACGGGCAGCAGCGTCGGCGGGGCGACCAGCGTGACGTTCGCGCCGAGCGTGTGCAGCAGCAGGGCGTTCGAGCGGGCGACCCGGCTGTGCAGGACGTCGCCGACGATCGTGACGTTCT
>CAYYQO010000260.1:0-3564 GCA_964473845.1 uncultured Aeromicrobium sp. | reverse complement strand
CTGCGGCGCAGGAACGACAACACCTCGGCCGAAGCGGTGCTGTCGAGGTTGCCGGTCGGCTCGTCGGCGAACACGACGTCGGCGTCGGTGGCCAGCGCGCGGGCGATCGCGACCCGCTGCTGCTGACCGCCCGACAACTCGCCCGGGCGGTGCTCCAGCCGATCGCGCAGACCCAGCACGTCGACCACCTGGTCGACACGTTCCTGAGTTCCTGCGTCCAACCGTGATCCGGCCAGCTCGAACGGCAGCAGGATGTTTTGCCGCGCGGTCAGCATCGGCAACAGGTTGAACGCCTGGAAGACGAAGCCCAGGTGGTCGCGGCGGAAGCGGGTCAGCCGGTCGTCGTCGAGGCTCGTCAGGTCGACACCGGCGATCGTCACCGTGCCCTCGGTCGGTCGATCGAGGCCGGCCAGGCAGTGCATGAGGGTGGACTTGCCGGACCCGGACGGGCCCATGATCGCCGTGAACCGGCTGGGCGCCAGGTCCAGGTCGACCGAACGCAGCGCGTGCACGGTCGCGTCCTGTTGGCCGTAGGTCTTGGACAGTCCGCGCACCGAGGCTGCGGGCATCACGTCGCGGGGTGCAGAGGTGGTCGGAAGTGGTGTCGAAGTCATGCCTCGACGCTAGGTTCGGGCGGAGGTCCGCGTCGTCGCCGCAGGGGTGGATCTTCGGCGTCAGACCTGGGTATGACTCGCGGCGATTCAGCCTGCGAGACCGGCCTCGAACGCGAGTAGGACGAGGTGCACCCGATCGCGCGAACCCGTCTTGGCCAGCAGTCGCCCGACGTGCGTCTTGACGGTGGCCTCGGAGACCACCAGGTCGGCGGCGATCTCGGGATTGCTCAGGCCACGGGCGATGAGGACCAGCACCTCGCGCTCGCGGTCGGTCACCTCGCCCAGGCGGCGGTCCGCGCTTCCGCTGGCCGGCCGGTTCGCTCCGGAGTCGGCCAGGAAGTGGTCCAGCAGTCGCCGCGTCGTGGAGGGCGCGACCACGGCATCACCGGCGTGGACGGCGCGGATCGCGGCCAGCAGGTCCGGGGGAGCGGCGTCCTTCAGCAGGAAGGCCGAGGCGCCCGCGCGCAGGGCGGCGAAGGCGTACTCGTCCAGGTCGAAGGTCGTCAGGACGATGACGCGGAGGTCGGAACTGCCGGGAGCGAGCCGCCGGGTTGTCTCGACCCCGTCGAGCCGCGGCATCCGCACGTCCATCAGCACCACGTCCGCCTCGACGTCGGCCAGCAGTCGCAGTGCCTCCTCGCCGTCGCCGGCCTCGCCCACGACGACGAGATCGTCCTGGCTCTCGACCAGCATCCGGAAGCCGGCGCGCACCATCTGCTGGTCGTCGACGAGGACGACGCGGATCGGTTCGGTCGTGTCGGTCACAGGGGAATCCTCGCGCGTACGGTCCAGCCGCCGCCCGGTGCCGGGCCGACAGCGAGGGTGCCGTCGTGGACCTCGACCCGTTCGCGCATGCCGATCAGGCCGAGGCCGGCGGGACCGGTCGTGGCCGCACCCCGGCCGTCGTCGACGACGGTGACCTCGATGGCCCCGGGGACCGGGACGAGTCGCACCGTGGTGTGGGCGCGCGGGCCGGCGTGCTTGCGCACGTTCGTGAGGGACTCCTGGACGAGTCGGTAGGCGGTCAGGGCCACGCCGTCGGGGACCGTGGGGAGCGGCTCGGGGACGTCCAGCGTGACGTCATCGTCGGGACCGATCAGCGCTGACAGATCAGCCAGGCCGGGCTGCGGGGCGAGCGCGGGATCCTCGGTACCGCGCAACAGGCCCAGCAGGCGCCGCATCTCGGTCAGGGCCTCCCGTCCCACCGTGGCGACGGTCTCGAGTGTGCGGACGGCGACCTCGGGGTCCTTCGCGGCGGCGTAGCGGGCTCCGTCGGCCTGCACGATCACGACGGACAGTCCGTGCGCGACGACGTCGTGCATCTCGCGGGCGATCCGGGTGCGTTCGGCGTCGGCCGCCATGATCGCGCGCTGCTCGGCCTCGACCGCCAGCCGCTGGCCGCGCTCGACCAGGGTCGCCTCGTACGCGCGCCGGATCCTGGCCTGCGTGCCCAGTGCCCACGCGGCCACGACGATCGCGGTGATCGTCAGGGCGTAGGCGACCACATTGCTGCGGTCGAGCCCGTAGTCGACGTTCTCCAGCCCGGGCGGCAGGTCGCGGACGAACGTCAGGTTCCAGACCAAGGAGGCCACGACGGCCCCGCACAGCCCGACGAACAGGCCCACGAGGGCCGACCGCGCGGTGCCGAATCGAGCCAGCGCGTACAGCGCTGCAGGGAATCCGACCTGTCCCCAGATCGGCAGGTCGAACGTCGCCGCCTGCAGCACGCTGGCTCCGGCGATCGCCGCGAACACGAACTCGGGGTGGGTGCGGCGCCAGAACAGCGGCACGGTCTGGAGCAGGCAGAGCACCACGGCGTACCGGGACTGGGCGACCATGAGGAAGGAGGGGAGGACCAGCGCCGTCGCGAACGCCAGGTCGAACACGCGCGTGGCGGTCGGTCCGAGCCGCCACGGGCGGCTGAACTCGCTGCCCGGGCTGTCCTCCATGCGTCGAGCCTAGAGGCCGACACCGGTTCCGTCGTCAGACCACGGTCTGGTTTCGACCGGGGGGAATGAATCCGGCTTGAACGAAGTTGATAACGTATGACTCAAGTCTTTTGACTCTCAGTTTTCAAGGCAGAGATCCTGCCAGCGAAGCACCCACAGGAGGAACCATGGCCCGTGCAGTCGGCATCGACCTCGGCACGACGAACTCCGTCGTCGCCGTACTCGAAGGTGGAGAGCCCACCGTCATCGCGAACGCCGAAGGCGCTCGCACCACCCCGTCCGTCGTCGCGTTCGCGAAGGACGGCGAAGTCCTGACCGGCGAGGTCGCCAAGCGGCAGGGCGTCACGAACGTCGATCGGACGATCCGCTCGGTCAAGCGCTACATGGGCACCGACTGGTCCGTCGAGATCGACGACAAGACGTTCAACCCCCAGCAGATCAGCGCATTCGTGCTGCAGAAGCTCAAGCGCGACGCCGAGGCGTACCTGGGCGAGCCGGTCACCGATGCGGTCATCACCGTGCCGGCCTACTTCAACGACCACCAGCGCCAGGCGACCAAGGAGGCCGGCGAGATCGCGGGCCTGAACGTCAGCCGCATCATCAACGAGCCCACGGCGGCCGCGCTGGCCTACGGCCTCGACAAGGGCGAGGACCAGACGATCCTGGTGTTCGACCTCGGCGGCGGCACGTTCGACGTGTCCCTGCTCGAGATCGGCGACGGCGTCATCGAGGTCAAGGCCACCAGCGGTGACAACCACCTCGGCGGCGACGACTGGGACGAAGCGATCGTCACGTGGCTCGTCAACAAGTTCAAGGCCTCGACCGGCGTCGACCTGACGAAGGACAAGATGGCCATGCCGCGCATCCGCGAGGCCGCCGAGCGCGCCAAGATCGAGCTGTCCAGCTCGGCCTCGACGTCGATCAACCTGCCGTACATCACGGTCGTCGACGGCAACCCCGTCTTCCTGGACGAGACGCTGACCCGCGCCGAGTTCGAGAAG
>CAYYQO010000259.1:0-3572 GCA_964473845.1 uncultured Aeromicrobium sp. | reverse complement strand
ACCATCGTCGCGTTGGTCGAGTTGCGCAGCCCTGAACCGATCATCCGCACGGCCGGACCGAAGTGCGCGAACAGTTCGTCGGGCGTGCCGTCCGTGCCCGTCAGTTCGCGGACCTTCGCCAACAGTTGCGTCATCGACGGGCCGGGCTCGACCGGCCACTCGTGCTCGCCGATCCGCACCAGCGCCTGCGCCAGGTTCGTGATCGCGTTGTCGGTGTTGCGCATCGAGCCGTGACCGGCCGTCCCCGCGGCCGTCAGGCGCAGCCAGGCGATGCCCTTCTCCCCCGACTCCAGCAGGTAGAGCCGCTGGCCGTTGACCTCGGTCGAGAAGCCACCCACCTCGCCGATCGCTTCGGTGCAGCCGTCGAACCACTCCCGGTGGTGCTCGACTAGCCAATGCGCACCGAGTTGGCCACCGGCCTCCTCGTCCGCCGTGAAGACCAGCGTGATGGGCCGGTCGGGAATGCGCCCTGCACGCTGTCGCTCACGCACGACGGCCAGCAGGATCGCGTCGAAGTCCTTCATGTCGACCGCGCCGCGGCCGACGACGTAGTCGTCCACGATCTCGGCCGCGAAGGGATCCACCGACCAGTCGGCCGCCTGGGCGGGCACGACGTCGAGATGACCGTGGATGACCAGGCCCGGGCGGCTGGAGTCCTGGTTCCCCCACCGGGCCAGAACACTCGCCCGCCCGGACTCGGATTCGAGGATCACCGAGTCGATGCCCACCTCGGCGAGGCTCGCGGCCACGTACTCGGCTGCGGCGCGTTCGCCCGGTCCGGACGAGTCGCCGAAGTTGGACGTGTCGATCCGGATCAGGTCACGGCAGAGGTCGACGACCTCGGTTTCAGCTGCGGACATGCCTCCAGCCTAGTCACGCGAATAAGCGGCGCAGGACCAGCGAGATCATCCCCGCGAGCAGGCGACGCACGACGGGGTCGCACCAGCGTGGAACTCCCGCGATCCGCGCGTCCTCCGTCCACGTGACGACACTGCCCGCAGTGGTCGGCTCGACCTCGATCCGTGCGCTGCCGAGAATGACTCGACCACGCTTGTCCAGGTCCACGCGTCGAGGCGGATCCCAGCAAGTGATCTCCATCGGATCGTCGAATCCCCACGGCCCGGGGCCCGTCCGCGCGATGAATCCGGTCTCGGTGACTGAGATGCGCGTGAACGGCACGCGGTGGCGTTCCCAGGCCGTGACGACGGCGAACGCCTCGGACACCGGTAACCTTGTGTCGTACCGCACACGCGTACTCACCATCACGACAGCGTAGACTTGAAACCATGTTCAATTCGGGCACCATGCCGTTCTCCTCGGTCGCCGACGTCAAGGCGAAGCTCGCCACCGCCGGCTATCTCGCCTCTGACGCGGTGGCAACGACCGTGTACCTCGCCAGCGAGCTGGGCAAGCCCCTGCTCGTCGAAGGTCCCGCCGGTGTCGGCAAGACGGAACTGTCGCGCGCCGTCGCGCAGGCTTCCGGCGCCGAACTGGTACGCCTGCAGTGCTACGAGGGCGTCGACGAATCGCGCGCCATCTACGAGTGGAACCACGCCAAGCAGTTGCTGCGGATCTCCGCCGGCCACGACGAGTCGTGGACCGAGGCGAAGTCCGACATCTTCTCCGAGGAGTTCCTGCTCCCCCGCCCCCTGCTCAGCGCGATCCGCAACGACGGCCCCACCGTCCTGCTCATCGACGAGACCGACAAGGCAGACGTCGAGATCGAGGGACTGTTGCTCGAGGTGCTGGGCGACTTCCAGATCACGATCCCCGAGCTGGGCACGGTCACCGCGACGCAGCGACCGTTCGTCGTGCTGACGTCGAACGCGACCCGCGAACTCTCCGAGGCGCTGCGCCGTCGCTGCCTGTTCCTGCACATCGAGTTCCCGACCCCCGAACTCGAGCGCGACATCGTGAGCCTCAAGGTTCCGGACCTGGACGAGGCGCTCGCCGACTCGGTCGTGCGCGTCGTCAATGCATTGCGCGCCATGCCCCTGCGCAAGGCGCCATCGGTGTCCGAGACTCTCGACTGGGCTCGCACACTGATCGCCCTGGGCGCCGACTCCCTCACGAACGAGATCGTGTCCGAGAGCCTGGGCGTCATCCTCAAGCACAACGACGACATCGACAAGGCCCGGGCCAAGCTCGACCTCGACGCCGTGCTGTCATGACCGCCGTCGTCGCCGGCCGACTGGTCGAGTTCGTCGAGGCGCTGCGGGCTAAGGGACTCAACGCCGGTCCGAGCGAATCGATCGACGCTGCCGACGTGATGCGCGTCCTGGGGCTGGACGACCGCGAACTCCTGCGCGAAGGCCTGGCGGCCGCGCTGGTGCGCCGCGGTGGTCAACGCGACGTGTTCGACCAGACCTTCGATCTGTACTTCCCGGTCGGTGTGGGACGTCCCGAGGCGGCGCGCGAGGCCGGCGAGGACCTCGACGTCCAGCAGATCCGCGATCTGTTGCTGATGGCCCTGATGGAGCGCGATCCTCGGACCCTGGCCCAGATCGCCGAGATTGCCGTCGACGTATTGGGTGAGGTGGGGCAACCCGGCACGGACACCGCCGGCTGGTCCGCGTACCAGACGATCGACCGCCTCCAGCCCCAGACGCTGATCGCGGCCGCGATGACCATGCGCCCGGGAGGCGGCTCCGGCCAGGGTGGCCAGGGCCTGGGCACCCAGTTCACCGATCGGCTGGCCCGCGACGAGATCCGCCAGGGCATCGAGGCGTTCCGTGAGATGGTCCAGAGCGAGGCGCGGCGGCGTTCGTCGGAACTGCGGGGACGTGACCTCGTCGCGAAGCACGCGGTCCGGTCCTCGCGAGACCGCGTCGACTTCCTGAGCGCCAATCGGCAACAGCTCGAGGAACTGCGCCGCTCCGTCAAGCCGCTGGCCCGCATCCTCGCGACGCGACTCTCCGCCCGCCGCCGGCGGCGCCGGCGCGGCAAGATCGACATGCGTCGCACGCTGCGTCGCGCCATGGGCACCGGCGGCGTTCCGATGCGCCCCGTCTACGAAAAGCCACGCCCGAACCGCCCCGAACTGATCCTGTTGTGCGACGTGTCGGGCTCGGTGTCCGGTTTCTCCAGCTTCACGATGCTGCTCGTGCAGGCGCTGAGCGCCCAGTTCAGCAAGATCCGCGTGTTCGCGTTCGTCAACGCCATGGCCGAGGTCACTGACATCGTCAAGGACGGGGCGGTCTCCGGCGGTGGGGACATCGAACCGCGCATCCGCGAGGAAGCCCGGATCACGAAGTGGCACACCA
This sequence comes from uncultured Aeromicrobium sp., assembly GCA_964473845.1. Taxonomy (GTDB): domain Bacteria; phylum Actinomycetota; class Actinomycetes; order Propionibacteriales; family Nocardioidaceae; genus Aeromicrobium. The sequence goes on along the minus strand of CAYYQO010000259.1, from coordinate 309 downwards.
GCAGCGACTACGGCGAGGCGTTCTTGGACTTCCAGGAGGACTTCCTCGATGCCGTCGGCCCGCGGACGGCGGTGTTGATCCTCGGCGATGCCCGCAACAACAACCAGAATCCGCGCTTCGACGCCCTGCACGAGATCGCCATGCGATCGCGGCGCACGTACTGGCTCAACCCCGAGCACCACACCCGGTGGGGCCTGGGGGATTCCGAGGCCTTGGCCTATGCCGAGATCGTGCCGATGTACGAGTGCGCGAATGTCGACCAGTTGACCAACTTCGTGACACGATTGCTTCCTGTCTGACGAAGGGGTC
>CAYYQO010000258.1:0-3618 GCA_964473845.1 uncultured Aeromicrobium sp. | reverse complement strand
CCTCTCATTGCTGCCGCGACTCGATCCGCGGGCGGCAGCCGATCTGTTCCTGACGGGCCGCACGTTCGGCGCGGCCGAGGCGCAGTCGATCGGGCTCGTCACGCGGGTTGTCGCCGACGATGAGCTCGATGCGGCCCTCGATTCCGTCCTGGCCGACCTGGCGCAGGGATACCCGCAGGGCTTCCGTGAGACGAAGGCCTTGCTGAACCACGACCTGGTCGATCGGATCGACCGGCTCGGCGCCGAGGTCGCAGCCCAGTCCGCGCGCCTGTTCGGCAGCGACGAGGCTCGCGAGGCGATGATGGCGTTCCTGTCGCGACCGCGCTGACCCCTAGACTCCTGGGCGGGCTGTAGCCGGATCCGACTGGCTCGCCGCTGGAGGGGTGCATCATGCGAGCGTTTCGAATCTGGGCCACGGCCGTCGTCCTGTTGCTGTCCGGCCTGGTCTGGTCGACGCCGGTCGCCGCATCGGCCGCGGCGACACCGACCGCAGTCTGCGCCGCCACGGGTGAGACGGGTATGCAGTCCGGTTCGATCGCGGTGAACGGCACGACCCGGTCGTACTCGGTCTTCGTCCCGCAGTCGTGGGACGGGACGAGGTCCGTGCCCGTCGTCTACCTCTTCCACGGCCGGTACGGACAGGCCGTCGATCAGTTGTGGGCCTCCGGTCTGTGGCGGTACGCCCAACAGCACGGGTTCATCGTCGTCGCGCCGCAGGCCGCCGGGGACCCGATCGACTGGGACTTGAACACGTCGACCGATGCTGACTTCGTCCTGGCGTTGCAGGCTGAGATCGCCGGTCAGTGGTGCGTCGACACGGCCCGTCAGTACGCGGCCGGCTACTCGGCGGGTTCAGCGGTCACGCAGGCACTCGCCTGCTACGGCATCGGTACGTTCGAGGGGTACAGTGGCGCGGCCGGTCAGCGCTGGCCCGGCGGCTGCACCAACACCGCCGGCTTCGACTTCGTGTACTTCCACGGCACCGCCGATGCGTATGCGCCGTACAACGGAGAGGGCTCGATCCAGTCGGTCCAGTGGGCGATGTATCAGCTCGCCGCATTCGACGGGTGTTCCACGCACGACCCGGACACAGCCACGGCCGTGGGCACGGACGTCACCCGATACACGTGGACGACGTGCACGAACGGCCGCCACGTCGACGTCTACGTCATGAACGGCGCGGGTCACGTGTGGCCGGGCGCCGAGTACATCGCGGGTCTGGGACCCCAGCCGGCCTCCCTGGACGCCTCTGAAGTCCTCGTCGCCACGTGGAGTCTTGCAGGTCCGTGATTCACGCCGGACCGACCGGTCCGGCCGCCATCCTCACCGCCGCCTTCATGCTCCTCGGAGTGATGGCGGTACCGGCATCGGCCGGTCCGGCCGACGCCACGGTCGAAGGTGCCGTGATGAACTCCAACTGGGATTCGCTCTCGGGAGTCACGGTCGAATTCTTCGACGAGGACGTGTACGCGAACCCTGAGGCGGCGCCGATCAGTTCGGTGATGACGTCCGGAGGCGCATTCTCGGCGGAGATTCCCGCCAATGACTCGGAGTTCAGCCCGGTCTGGCTGCGGTTGTCCAAGTCCGGCTACGAGACAGAGGTCTTCGGCCCGTACGACGTGCTGGGCGGGGACTGGACGTATCTGGATACGTTCTGGCTCAACGACGACGTGACGGCCTACGGCACCTTGACCGGTGTGGTGACCGATGCGTCCGGCTCGCCGTTGCCGAATGGGCGTGCATACGTGACGAACTTCGAGGACGGCGATCCCGAGGGTGACTACTGGGACTACTACGTCCGCGAGATCCAGGCCAACGTCTCGGGCAACTGGTCGGCCCAGTTGCCGCACGGTCAGTACCGGGTCAATGCGTTCGACGACTGGGGCGATCTGCGTTCGGCGTGGGCCGGACCGGGTGCCACCTCGTATGCCACCGCTGCCGTCCAGACGGTGACGACCGGTGTGACGACGACGGTGCCCCAGATGCGGTTGACCGACGGCGCGAGGATCAGTGGCAAGGTGACGGACTCGCAGGGCTCACCGATCAAGGGCGTGTCAGTCGCCGCGTTCAACGGCGAGGATGACGACATCGAGTGGGCCACCACGAACTCCCGCGGTGAGTACGCGCTGTCGGGCTTGGACGCAGGGACGCTCCGGCTCCAGTTCAGTGACTACATCGGTGACTACGCGACGACCTGGTATGTGAACGGCACCAGTTATGCGACCGCCACCGACGTCACCGTCACCGAGGGTCAGGCAAGCACCGGTAACAACGTGGTGCTCGCCGACTCGAACGACACCCCGCCCGACCACCGCGTGAGCGGCAAGGTCGTCGACAGGACCGGTAAGGGTCAGCGTGGGGCGTACGTCACGGCGTATCGCAAGGTCGGGTCCGACTGGGAGTGGTGGGACAGCACGTCGGTGCGCAAGACCGGGTTCGTTCGGCTACACCGGACTGCCTGCCGGACAGTACGCGTTCCGGGTCACCAGTGAATCATCGTCGAACGACGACCCGGGCTTCGAGTCGCAGTGGATGGGCGGAGCGTTCAGCCGCGACAGGGCGCAATTGTTCACGGTCGGTGCCAGTGGTTCGGTGAGCCTCGGCACGCTGACTGTCTCGCGCTACGGCCAGATCTCCGGCACGGTGACCGTTCCGGCGCTGGCCGGTCACCCGGGCGTCGACCGCTGGGTCGATGTCTTCAATCTCGATGGCGAAGAGGTCGGCTGGACCAACGGCAGCGCGACGGGTGCCTTCACCGCCGCAGTGCCGCCCGGTGTCTACACCGTGCGCTTCGGCGCGGCCCGCTACGACGAGTTCAATAACGACGTGGATTACGTTCCGCAGTGGTGGAAGGGTGCGTTCTCGCAGAGCTCGGCCACCAAGGTCACGGTCGGGGACGGTGCCAAGGTCACGGGGATCAACGCGGCCCTCGGCCGGAACCTGACCCCGGTCGTGGCGCCGACGATCACCGGGACCGCATTGACGGGCCGGACGTTGTCGGCCTCTCCGGGGACGTGGAGCCGCCAGTCCTCGACCCAGTACGCCTACCAGCGGAAGGTCGGTGGCGTGAACGCCGGGACGGGCACGACGTACAAGGTCAAGGCCGCCGATCGCGGCAAGGCGATCACCGTCGTGGTCACGGCTCGGGACAAGTACGGCGCCTTCGTCGCCGGTACCGCCACCGCGAAGGCCGTCGTCGCCAAGGAGGTCGCGAAGGTCGCGGTGTCGGCCAAGGACGCCAAGCCCGCCAAGAAGAAGCCCAAGGCGGCGCGGAAGGCGACGGTCACCGTCGCGTTGTCCCTGCCGGGAACGGCGAAGGCGCGGGTCGGGGGCACGGTGCGGATCTATGACGGGTCCAAGCGGATCGCGACCGTCCGGGTCAAGTGGGGCAAGGCCACGAAGGCGGTCAAGCTCAAGAAGGGTACGCATCGTCTCAAGGTCGTGTACGCGGGTTCGGCCCAGTACACCTCGGCCACGGGAACGAGGACCGTCAAGGTCAAGTGACATGAACCCATCGAGCGGGGCCGGCTTCCGGGTCGGCCCCGCTCGATGGTTCCGGACCGACGGCAGCGGCGCCTCCCCGCGGGATGGGCGCCGCTGCCGCGGGCCAGCCCTGGT
>CAYYQO010000257.1:0-3634 GCA_964473845.1 uncultured Aeromicrobium sp. | reverse complement strand
TCGCGTGAGAGCTCCGGACACCGGCAGCATCCATCTGACAAGCGAGTGAACTACCTAGGAGATCCCAGTCCCGGACATCCACGACCACCGGCGGCTCCACCGTCAACCGGTCACCCAGATCGACGTCCAGCCCGCAGACGACCAAGGCGGCCGCGTCCGCGACATTGCAGAAGTGCGCGAGTTCGGTCTCGCGATGGGTCGGCAGCGCGAAGACCGGCAGCGCGCCGAGCCGGAACAATCCCAGGATCGTCGAGGCGAACTCGACGATGTTCGGCAGCGCGACGACCACCCGGTCGCCGGGTTCGACGCCGACCTCGGCCAGGTGGGCTGCGACGGCGTCGGCGCGGTCCCGGAGCGTGGTGTAGGTCCAGCGGTGCTCGTCACCGCGCGCGTCACGGCCGACCACCGCGCTCCGGTCCGCGAATCGCTCGGTGCGGTCGGCGACGAAGTCGGCGAACGTCTCGTCGGTCCACAGGCCCAGCTCGCGATAGTGGCGGCGGACGTCCTCGGGCCACGTGCGGACCGGCGCCACGGGCGACCTCACAGGCCCACGACCCGGGTCATGGTGGTGAGCTTCGCCGCGGTCTCGTCGGTCTCGGCGAGCGGATCGGAACCGGCGACGATGCCGGCCCCGGCGAACAGTCGGAACCGTTCGCCGTCCAGCACGCCGGCCCGGATGGCGATGGCCAATTCGCCGTCGCCGTGCTCGTCCATCCAGCCGACGAACCCGCCGAGCGGGCCGCGCAACTGGTGTCCCTCGAGTTCGTCGATGAGTTCGATCGCGGCGTCGGTGGGAACGCCGCCGACGGCGGGTGTGGGGTGCAGCAGGCGAGCCAGGTCCAACGCGGTGACGTCGGCCGGTTCCGCCAGGTGGCCACGGATCGGGCTGGCGAGGTGCCACATCGAGTCGGTGGACAGCAGTTCGGGCGTCGCGGGGACGCGCAGGCCTGAGCAGAACGGCTCGAGGATCGCCGCGATGTGATCGACGACGAAGGCGTGCTCGGCCAGGTCCTTCGTCGAATCCTGCAGGTCAGCGGCCCGCCGCGCGTCCTCGACGGGATCGTGCGAACGCGGTGCGGAACCCGCCAGCGGTGTGCTGGTGACGACGGCTCCCTGACGTCGGACCAACAACTCAGGGCTGGCGCCGACCAACCAGGGGCCATCGGGGAACTCTTCCAACGGCAGGCTGAACACGTACCGCCCCGGCCGGCCGATCAGCAGGTTGGTGATGACGTCGTCGGGGGCGAGCGGGGGAGTGCTGCGCACGTCGAGACACCGGCCCAGCACGACCTTGCTGACGTCTCCGCCGGCGATCCGGGCCAGGGCGGTGCCCACGAGTCGGGCATAGACGTCGCGATCGGGCACGGCGACGACCTCGTGGACCCGGTCGTCGATCTGCAGGTGTTCGGCCAGTTCCAGCGGGAGAGCCGTGACCAGATGGGCGACCGCCGGGCCATCGGCGGAGAACGAGGCGCTGATGAGGGCGCGTTCACCGGGTTCGATCGCGCTCATGACCCGGCAGGCCCAGTCACGATCCCCGGTTCGGCCGTGCAGGGTGCGGCGCACCTCGTCCGCGCTGAAGGAATCGTCGCCGGAGAACACCAGGAGGGGTTTCACAGCGAGGCGCCTCCGTCGACGTAGATCTGCTGCAGCGTGATGTGGCGGGCGTCGGACGACAGCAGGAAGGCGACCAGCGCGGCCACATCGGCGGGGTCGGCGATCCGGCCCAGGGGGATTCCGAGCCGGAAGGACGCAGGATCGCCGTCGACGGCTGCGCGTCGCCCTGCCTCGGCGTCGGGCCACAGGTCCCGCTGCATCGCCGTGTCGGTCGAGCCCGGTTCGACGACGTTGCACCGGATGCCGCGAGCGGAGAGCTCGAGACCGGCGGCGCGGACCAGCGCGGCCGTGGCGGCCTTGGACGCGGAGTAGCCGAGCATTCCCGTACGAGGCACCCGGGCGGCGTTGGAGCCGACCACGGCGACGGCACCCCCGTCGCGCAGGTGGGGGACCGTGGCCTGCAGGCAGTGCAGGACGCCGGTCGTGTTCACGTCGAAGTGCTGCTGCCAGTCCTCGGGCCGGGTGTCGAGAAGACCTCCGGGAACCAGGATTCCGGCAGTGCAGGCCACGGCGTCGAGCCCTCCCCACCGAGCCGCGATCGCGGCGGCGGCGGCGGACACCTGGGCGGCCGACCGCACGTCGACCGCTTCGGTGAGGACGTTGCCCGAACCGATGTTCGCCGCGGTCTTGGCCAGTCCGTCGCCATCACGGTCGAGGAGCCCCAACGACCATCCTTCGTCGGCGAGCCGCTCGGCGACGGCGCGCCCGATGCCACTGGCGGCACCCGTGACGACGGCGATCCGCCGAATCCCCGAATTCATACGATGATGGTAAGGGCAGGCTGTCCATAGGCTACGACGGGTGTCTGCGCAGTGAGATCGTGGCGCGCCCGGATGGCCGTGCCCCGGGAGATCTGCGCTCGCGCCGCGACGGGTGTTCAATCGAAGGATGACGGTCGTCGGTGTGCCGAGAGAGGTCAAGAACCGCGAGTACCGCGTGGCGATCACGCCCATCGGCGTGCGCGAACTGACTGCGCGAGGTCACGAGGTCGTGATCGAAACGGACGCCGGTGTGGGCTCGCTCATCACCGACGACGAGTACGCCGCGGCGGGTGCGCGGATCGCACCGGACGCCGACGAGACGTGGGGCAGCGCCGACGTCGTGCTGAAGGTGAAGGAACCCGTCGCCGACGAGTACCACCGGCTTCGCGAGGATCTGACGCTCTTCACGTACCTGCACCTGGCGGCCAACGTGCCGTTGACGCAGGAGTTGCTCGCCAGTCGGACCACGGCGATCGCCTACGAGACCGTCCAGACAGCCTCAGGTTCGTTGCCGCTGCTCTACCCGATGTCGGAGGTGGCCGGCTGCCTCGCCCCGCAGGTCGGCGCCCACGCGCTGATGAAGGCCCAGGGCGGCCGTGGAGTGCTGCTCGGCGGGGTCGGCGGGGTGGCGAACGCGAAGGTGGTGGTGATCGGCGCGGGAGTGGCCGGCCAGAACGCCGCGAACATCGCGCTCGGCATGGGTGCCGACGTCACGTTGCTGGACACCGACCTCGACAAGCTGCGAATGTCGTTCTGGCGCTACAACAACCGGGTCCACGGCCTCGCGTCGTCCCGGCTGGCGATCGAGCAGCAGGTCGTGGAGGCGGACCTCGTGATCGGATCGGTGCTGATCCCCGGTGCCGCCGCGCCGAAGCTGGTGGGCAACGACCTGGTCGCGGCCATGAAGCCCGGCTCGGTCCTGGTGGACATCGCGGTCGATCAGGGCGGTTGCTTCGAGGACACGCACGCGACGACTCACGACGATCCCACGTATCGCGTCCACGACTCGACGTTCTACTGCGTCGCCAACATGCCCGGGGCAGTGCCGAACACCTCGACGTACGCGCTGACCAACGCGACCCTGCCGTACGTGATGACGCTGGTCGACCGTGGCTGGCGGGAGGCGTGCCGTGCCGACCGCGCCATGGCGCTCGGTCTGAACACGCACGCCGGCCGGCTGACGAACCGCGCGGTCGGCGAGGCGACCGGGTTCGACGCGATCAGCCCCGAGGACGTCCTGGCTGACGCCTGAACGT
>CAYYQO010000256.1:1338-3649 GCA_964473845.1 uncultured Aeromicrobium sp. | reverse complement strand
TCACTCAACCCGCTTTCCAAGCGAGCGCACTAGGCCACTATGCGAATCCTCCGCGCAGGAGTCTACGTGGCCCTTGCGCGGCCGGGCCAATCGGGATCGGCGGCCGCTCTCAGGGCGAGGTCTGACCGGGGCACTGCAGGTCGTATGCCTCGTAGCCCGTCGTGCCCAGACCCCGGGACTCGGCACGGTGGCGACCCAGGTTCCATTCGAGCCACGTGCCGGGGTCGCGGCGATCGGTCGTCAGCGCACAGGGGTGGTCGCCCTCGAGCCGCGACTCCAGGGTGGGGACCGCGTCATCGGACAACGCGGCCAGGAAGTACCAGTCGACCTTGCCAGTCGTCTCGTAGCGGTCGAGGTTGTGGTTCGCGATCCACGCATCCGGGTTGATCGCGGCCAGCCCGAGCAGCAGGACCGCCCCGCTGAGCAGGCCGAACCTCGGCAGCCACGCGGCCCGCAGCGCCACGCCCGCGGCGAGCGTCGCCAGCACGAGCAGGCCCAGCCACGCCTCGAACACGTCGACCAGCAGTCGCAACTGGGTGAAGCCGTACGCCTCCTGGTAGAGACTCATCCGGTGCAGCGCCGAGGCGACGACGACGAGCGTCATGACGCACAGCAGCCCGAGTGCTCCGCGCAACCACGCGCGGTCCGCTGCCGTCTCACGCGGGGCCTTGCGTGAGGCGGCCCAGACCACGAGCAATGTCAGCGCCGTCGCGACAGTCAGCTGGCCGAAGCCCTGGTGGACGTACTCGGCATAGGTCAGCCCGGTCGTGCGCTCGAAGTAGTCGCGGCCACCGAAGATCGCGGCGGCCTGCGCAACCAGGAACGCCACGAACACGGCGTCGACGACCAGGACCGGCACGAGCCACTCGAAGCGCTTCGCCACCGGCCGGCTGTCCCAGCGGATCGCCTCGACCTCGGGCGGATTCAACGCCAGGTAGGCACCCGCGAGAGCGATCCCACCGATCGCGATCGCCACGAAGATCCGCACCGCGAAGGCCGCCGACCCGAGATCGGGGACGAGCGCACCGAACCACTGGGCGAACAGGGCGTCGGCCGAGGCGAACAGCAGGGCGAACACGACGAGTCCGAGGAAGGACCACATGACCGTGCGCAGGACGGCGATCCCGCTGCCCATCCCGGTCAGCATCCGCAGGGTCCGACCCAGCCACGGGATCCCTCGCAGGCCCGCCAGCGGCCACGCCGCCGCCGCCAGCACGAAGGACGGCACTCGCCGCGCGTCGGTCAGGGCGACGGTGGCCACGGCGCCACCGGCCATGAGGCACAGCACCACGATCCAGTCTGCGTCACGCACGAGCGCCGTCGCGGCCAACGCCGTGCACAACAGCGCGCACGCGATGGTGAACGGCTCGCGGCGACGGGGACTGGCGAACAGCATCAGGGTGCCCGCCGTCATCAGCACCATGAAGGTCCCGACGCCCAGGTCGTGGAAGGGCAGGGCGATGCCGGCCAGGACACCGACACCCGCAGCCCAGCCCAGTAGTCGGGGGCGGCCGGGCACGCCTCGGTCCGTCCAGAAATGGCCGAACAGCGAGTCCGTCATGGTCGGGAGTTCGCGCGGCGGGTAGTCCCGCGGGGCCGGTGGCAGCGTCGCTGTGGGGGGAGTGGGATCGGGCACGGGATTCTCCTTCGGGGTGGCCTCGTCGGCTCGCGTGGGGGTCGTCGGCAGGTGGACGTTCACGCGCGCGCCGGACGAGCCGGGCGCGGGGTCGACGAAGTGGATCGACCCACCGTGCAGGTCGGTGACCCAGCGGGCGATGGCCAGACCGAGGCCGGTCCCGCCTCCGCCCTCGGTCGCGCTCAGGGTGCCGAAGCGTTCGAAGGCGCGCTCGCGGTCGGCCGGGTCCACACCGGGACCCTGGTCGGAGACCTCGAGCACCCAGCCGTCGTCGTCGCCGACAGCGAGGAGCGACACGGTGCCGCCGGCCGGGCTATGCCGGGTCGCGTTGTCGACCAGGTTCGCGACGAGTTGGCGCAGCCGGGCGGCGTCGGCCCGCACCGTCAGGTTCTCGGGCTGGACGGTCACGCTGATCTCGACCTCGCGACCGCCGTAACCGAACTCGGCCACGGCGGCCTCCAGCAACGCGGTCACCGGGACCGGCTCGATGTGCAGCGACGCGGCACCGGCGTCCACGCGTGACAGGTCCAACAGATCGGTCACGAGGGCCGACAGGCGTTCGCCCTGGGCCAGTGCCGCGTGAAGGGCCTCGGGATCGGGCTCGCTGACCCCGTCCGCGAGGTTCTCCAGCAGTGCGCACAACGCGGTGAGCGGTGTGCGCAGTTCGTGGCTGAC
>CAYYQO010000256.1:0-1238 GCA_964473845.1 uncultured Aeromicrobium sp. | reverse complement strand
GCGACGAGCAGACCGAGCTTGACCTTGACCGATCGCACCGGATCCAGCGGACTCCCGGTCATTGTTCGCCGACTTCCAGGGCGTAGCCGACGCCGTGGACGGTGCGGACCCGGTCGCCGCCGATCTTGGCGCGCAGTCCCTTGACGTGACTGTCGACCGTGCGGGTCCCGGACGCGTCCGACCAGCCCCACACCTCGGCCAGCAGGCGTTCTCGGGTCAGCACGTCGCCGGGGGTCGAGGCCAGGCAGACCAGCAGGTCGAACTCGGTGGGTGTCAGGTGGATCTCGGAGCCGGCGATCCAGACCCGCCGCGCACCGATGTCCACGCGCAAGTCGCCCCACGATCGGGTGCCACCGTGGGGCGAAGCGGCCAGTTCCGCAGCGCGATCGACGCGGCGCAGCAGGGCGGACACCCGCGCCACCAACTCGCGCATGCGGAACGGTTTGGTCAGGTAGTCATCGGCTCCGACGGCCAGGCCGACCAGCACGTCGGCCTCGTCGTCGCGGGCTGTCAGCATCAGCACCGGCACGGGGCGTACGGCCTGGATGCGCCGGCAGACCTCATGACCGTCGAATCCCGGCAGCATCACGTCCAGCACGACCAGTTCGGGTTCGTGCTCGGTGAAGGCAGCCACGGCACCGGGACCGTCCCACGCCCGGACCACCTCGTGGCCCTCGGCAGTCAGGCGATCGGCGACGGCCTCCCCGATCGTGGGCTCGTCCTCGACGAGCAGGATGCGACGTGCGGTCATGATGTCCAACCTAGGAGGCGAGGCCGCCGGAAGGTGGGGACGAATCGTGAAGATCCTGTGCAGTTCCAGGGCGCGGCAAGCATGGAATGGCGCAGCGAATCCGCGACTTGAGTCCAGCGAATCCGCGAGGTCACTGCAGCGAATCCGCGACTTCAGAGCGGAAATCCGCAGCGCGGGGCGTACGATCGAAGGTTTGAGCAACACCAGTCCGCATGGGGGACTTCGGCCGAGAACGTGACTTCAAGGGACTGGCCTTCCTGAGGGACAAGCTGGGAGAGCGATTCTCGATGGGAGTCGTCTTCTACACCGGTACCCAAGCACTCCCGTTCGGCGAGAGATTGTGGGCGCTGCCGTACTCCGCGCTGTGGTCGTAGTCACCAATCCGCCGCCCGATTCCGATGGCGACCGGCAGCCCCGTATATTGGTGTCCAGCCCCTCGCGTGGCGGCACATCACCCAACTCCCCCAGGGCAGGAATGCAGCAAGGG
>CAYYQO010000255.1:0-3658 GCA_964473845.1 uncultured Aeromicrobium sp. | reverse complement strand
CCAGAAGTGGAACGGCACGAGGGCAGACTTCGAGATCGCTCCGACCAGGACCAGCGCGACTGAGGCGGTGACTGCGGCGCTGGGATCCGGCGGGTTGGCCAGGATCTCGCTCAGCCGCGCCGTTCCGCTCAGCAGGTGCAGGCCCACCAGGCCGACGAGCATCGCCAGTCCACCGAAGGTCGTGACGATCAGCGCGTTCATGGCCGCACGCCGGTTGGCGCGGCGTTCGGGGTTGTGGCCGATCAGCAGGAACGACAGGATCGTGGTCAGTTCCCAGAAGACGTAGAGCACGTAGACGTTGTCCGACAGGACCAGTCCGAGCATCGCGCCGGCGAAGGCGGTCAGGACGCCGGAGAATCGCCAGATCTCGGTGTCCTTGGGCCGGAAGTACCACGCGCAGTAGACGAGGACGAGCGAGCCGACCCCGGTGACGAGCAACGCCAGGATCCCGCTGAGGGCGTTGACGGTGAAGTCGATGTCGAGCCCGATCGTGGGGATCCAGGACCATTGCTCGTAGGTCGGATCGCCTTTCGTGGCCCGCGCCACGGGCCCCAGGAGAGCGACGAATGAGGCTGCTGGGACGAGCGCCAGGACCAGGAACGCCCGACGATCCAGCATGCGGACGAGGGCAGGGGAGGATGCCGCGACGATAAAGTGCAGCGCGACGAGGAAGACCATGGGCTTGGGCCAAAGCCTAGCGGAGTACCCCCTGTCAAGTGTCAGGGCCGAGTGTCAGAATGGGTCCATGGCCGACCCCGCGAACTCCCACTCCGCAGGTCAGCCATCCGAAGGCCCCGGGGCTCGGACCGGGGTTGAGATGTGGGTACGACGCATCGTCGTCGTCCTCGTGCTCATCGTGATCGTGCTCGTCGCCTATGGAATCTTCGCGGCCGCCGTGCCGCGGTGGTGGGCGCAACGCGTCGCCGACCAGGTGGACGGACGCATGTCGGTCGGTACCTTCTGGGGCCTGTTCTACGGATTCGTCTTCAGCTTCCTCCCGGTGCTCGTCGCGTGGCAAGCGCGTCGCCCGTTCCTGAAGTGGCCGTGGAAGATCGCCGTGATCGTGTTCGCCCTGGTGCTGGCCGCCCCGAACTGGCTGACCCTCGCGATCAGCCTCGGCGACAACAGTGCCTCGGATGCTGCGTGGATCGCGCTCGTGTCGCGTGCCCCCGGCTTCCAGTGGGCCTCACTGTTCGGGGCCATCTTCGGGGTGGTCCTGGCGTTGGCGCTGATCGTGTCACTGGCGGCAGCACGACGACGCAGGTCTCAGGTCCACGACCTCAAGGGCCAGTTGGCGGAACGGGACGCGCAGAAGCGAGCGGGGACGGGCGAATCACCTGAGTACCGAGAGGAACCACCCCATGCCTGACGCGTCAGCCGATCGCATCCAATCGTCGGCACCGACCGGAACGGGACGGCGCGCCAAGAATGTCCTGCCCTCGCTCGACGACCCCCACGCTTGGTATCGCCAGCCGTTGGCGTCGTTGGACTTCGAGACGACGGGCATCGACCCGCACCGCGACCGGATCCTGAGCTTTGCCGCGCTGTCCGATGTCGGCGGCGATCTCATGGGCATGGTCAACCCCGGTGTGCCGATCCCCGAGTCCTCGGCCGACATCCACGGCATCACCGCCTCGGACCTGGCCTCGTCCCCGGTGTCGACCCAGGCGCTGCGCCCGATCCTGGCCTGGGTCAACGACCTGATCGTGCGACGCATCGGCCTGGTCGTCTACAACGCCTCGTTCGACCTGACGTTGCTGCGCGCCGAGGCGATCCGCCACGGGCTGGACCAGCCCGACTGGGACCGGCTGCTGGTCATCGACCCGTTCGTCATCGACTGGGGCGTCGACCGCGAGCGTCGCGGCCAGCGCCGACTCGGCGATGTCGCCGCTCACTACGGTGTGCGGCTGGACAAGGCGCACGATGCCGCCCACGACGCGCGCGCAGCGCGTGAAGTCGCGATCACGATGGGCAAGACGTATCCGCAGTTGGTCGCCTCCAGCCTGGCGATGCTGATGGCGCAGCAGCGCTACTGGATCGCCGCCCGCACGATGGACTGGAACCGCCGCGCCCACGAACTCGGCCGCGGCCTCACGATCCCCGGCGGCAACTGGCCCTTCGCCTGACCTCCGGTGGCTCGGCGGAGGCGGTGAGTCAGCGTCCGTACGGAGCTCCGACAAGGACGCTCAGCCACCGCTCGCCAGCACCCCGTCGACCAAGGACTTGGCCTCGGCCTGCACCTCGGTGAGGTGCTCGGGTCCGCGGAACGATTCGGCATAGATCTTGTAGACGTCCTCGGTGCCGGACGGGCGGGCGGCGAACCAGGCCGACTCCGTGGTCACCTTGAGTCCGCCGATCGCGGCGCCGTTGCCGGGTGCCTCGGTCAGCACGGCGGTGATCGGTTCGCCGGCCAGTTCGGTGGCGGTCACGTCAGCGGTGTTCAAGGCGCCCAGCCGAGCTTTCTGGTCGCGGTTGGCAGCGGCATCGATGCGGGCGTAGGCCGGATCGCCGTGCTGCTCGGTCAGTTCGCGGTAGAGCACGCTCGGCGACTTTCCGGTCGTCGCGATGATCTCGGAGGCCAGCAGGGCCAGGATGATGCCGTCTTTGTCCGTCGTCCACACGCTGCCGTCGCGGCGCAGGAAGGAGGCACCGGCCGACTCCTCGCCGCCGAACCCGAGCGAGCCGTCGATCAGTCCGGGCACGAACCACTTGAAGCCGACGGGCACCTCGACGAAGGGCCGACCGACCTGAGCGGCGACGCGGTCGATCATCGAGGAGGACACGAGGGTCTTGCCGATGTGTGCGGTCGAGGGCCAGTCGGGGCGAGCCCCCCCGAACAGGTGCGCGATCGAGACGGCCAGGAAGTGGTTCGGGTTCATCAGGCCCGCATCCGGCGTGACGATCCCGTGACGGTCGGAGTCGGCGTCGTTGCCGGTCGCGACGTCGAACCGGTCGCGCTGGTCGATCAGTGACGCCATGGCGTACGGCGATGAGCAGTCCATCCGGATCTTGCCGTCCCAGTCCAGCGTCATGAAGCCGAACGTTCCGTCGATGTGCGGGTTGACGACGGTGAGGTCGAGCCGGTGGCGGTCGGCGATCTCGGCCCAGTAGGCGACGCTGGCTCCGCCGAGCGGATCGGCGCCGATCCGCACGCCACTCGTCCGGATCGCGTCCAGGTCGACGACGTTCGGCAGGTCGTCGACGTAGGTGCCGAGGAAGTCGTAGGGACGGCAAGCGGCCCGCGCGCGCGTGAACGGGATGCGCCGGACGTCGGCGAGGCCGCCGGCGATCAGTTGGTTCGCCCGCGCCGCGATGACCGACGTGGCGTCGGAATCGGCCGGTCCTCCGTGGGGCGGGTTGTACTTGAAGCCGCCGTCCGCCGGCGGGTTGTGGGACGGAGTGACGACGATGCCGTCGGCCAAACCGTTGGCCCGGCCCCGGTTCGCGCGGATGATCGCGTGCGAGACCGCCGGCGTCGGCGTGAATCCGTCGCGGTCGTCGACCAGCACGTCGACCTCGTTGGCGATCAGCACCTCGAGCGCCGTCGCCCACGCGGGTTCGGACAGGGCATGGGTGTCGCGCCCGATGAACAGCGGCCCGTCGAAGCCCTGCCGGGCGCGGTACTCGCAGATCGCCTGGGTCGTCGCGGCGATGTGGT
>CAYYQO010000254.1:0-3667 GCA_964473845.1 uncultured Aeromicrobium sp. | reverse complement strand
GATACGCTTGGCCCGCTTGGATCGTCACCGATGTGCTGCCGCCCTTGAAATGCGTCCGGAAATAGGCCAGCAGGCGCACGTCGACGGACCTGATGGGGTCCTCGATCAGTGTCTTGCGTGACGGGACCGCGCTGCCATCGGGATACTCGATGCCAAAGTTGATAGTGGTGGGCATCTCTAGGCCTCCGTGCGTAGTGGTGTGCGGTCGAAAGTGGTCCCGGTCTTGCCCGCCCAGACCGCGTCAAAGGCAGTCATGGTCTTGCCGACCCAGACGGCATCAAAGGACGCGAGAGTGGGCGGCAGCGCAGCCAGATCGAGGGTCATCCCCGCGTCGTCAAGGTCGACATGGATTCCGGTGACCAGGACATCCCCGGCCAGCCCCGACGCCGGATGATCAAGGGTGAGCACGTCAGCCAGATCGCGGGACCAGTCCAACGGCAGCCGCACACCCAGCGCGCGATATCTCGGACGGTTGACGCGATCCCACAGCCACGACGCCAAAGCTTCGGCGTCCTCGCGAGTCTGCACCGTCTTGCCGAGGTCGACCGTCAGCGGAAATTTCGCGTCGCCCGCAGCGACACCCCGCACGACCCGCGCCTCATCGGACTGCACTGCGGCACCCGCGCCACGCTGAATCAGCGTCGTCATCCAAATGTCATTGCCGTGCCGATTACGGACTGTGACCAGCGCCCGCGACGGCGTCGGATGCGTCGTCGTGACGTCGACACCCGACATGACCTGATTCCCCTCACCATCCGGCGCGGTCGACGCGTCCCACTCGGACTGTCCAATCCATGCCGTCGAGGTGTGCCCCCACGACTTGAGGGACTGAACGAATCCGCCAAGATCGACACTCACGGTGATCGACGACGATGCGGGGACGTGCAGATTCTCGGCGACAGTCCACTCGCACTCATCGGAGTATTCGTCCGGCCATGTCACCGGCCACCAGCTGACCTCAAGCCGGTCAGCGTAATCGTCCGCCGCGATCTCCCACTTGATGTCCTCGGCGAGCCGGTCGACGTCGATGCGGGTCTTCGTGCGGCCAGCACCGGCAGCCTGATGACGATTGAGGACCCGCAGCTGATTGTCATTGGTGATCCAGGCGATGCCCATCCACGCGTCGCACACATGCTGGATCGCAGTCCAGCAGTCCGCATCGGCTGGCACCCACGGCGCGTCCACTTTCCCGCCGAGCAGATTCATGCGCGCGGTCGGGGGAGCCCACACTGCCGGGCCGGGTTCGGTGCCCCATGCGACATCGAGGGCGGAGAGGCTGCCGGTGAGGGCCTGGATCTTCACGCCAATACTCGTCTCGGCCATGCCTGCGCCCGCGACCGCTGTCGTCGTCGTGCCCGTCGACCAGGCGAGGCCGTAGTCGGAGCGGCCGGCGATCGTGTAGGCCGTATTTCCGCCGGATGTGCTCGCAGTGATGCGCACTTGGACCCGCGTCGGCCACCAAGAATTCAGGCCGGGCGTGAAGCTCGTCGAAGCGCGCCCGTTTGCGCCCCAGCGCACCGTCGCAGTCCCAGCAGCCGACAATTCGACGTCGAGACGACGCGGATTCGCCGGGTCTGACTCGGTGTCCCACAGCCGCAAGGTTGTCGTCCCGGCCACATTGACCGTGATGACGAGTCCCGGCCACGATGACCCCGGCGTCGTGATATTGGCCAGGTCGGTGTAGTCCGGGTGGGACACGCCGGGGATGCCGGTCGTCATCGACCAGCCGACCCCACCGTCTCCGCACAGTGGCAGGTTCGCGACTGTGCCGACGCCGCGACCGGGCGTCGACGCGAAACCCATCTGCCGTGCGAGCCGGTCCACAATCCAGATCGGATCGACCGACGGGGCACCCGACGCGGGATAGGTGATCAGCCGGTTCGGCAGCGACCGGCCGCGCATCTGCGACTCGTCCAGCTCGACACTGATCTGACCCGAGGTGAGCGCCCCGGCCGGTTTCGCTACCCGCCATCTGCCCAGTGGTGTTTCGGTGCCTGCGCGCTCATCCCATGCGACCAGCGTGGCCTCAGCGCCCGCGTCGATGAGCCGGTCGGGCGACGGCGACCACGGCGTGAATTGGCGGTCGACCGGTTGCGCGATCGCGACATCGGCAGACCCGACCGAAAATCCGGTCTTGCCGCGCACCTGACCGGGCAGAGCTGCCGACACAATCTCCCGATTCAGTGAGAGCTTGTCGCAGCGGCCTGTGCCGATCGGTAGCCCGGGCGACGTCGGCCAGACACTCCCGGGGATCCGCAGCAAGACCTCGGGCCGAATCGTGCGGCCCATCAGCCGACTTCCCGGATCGTGACACCGCGCTGGCCGAGCCCCTGCTGACCGGGATACAGGCCGTCGAGGGTGAGCGTCGGATCGTCGACGGACACCTGCACTGGCGTCTTCGCCGGAGGCAGATATTCGGCATGATCCACGGTCGAGATCGCCACGCCAGCCAGCAGGTAGGCGAAAGACTCGTGGATCGTGAAAGCCCAATTCCGGTCAAAATTCGACCGGTTGTCGAGGGGCAGCGAGACGCGCCGCACCCCAGACCCGGCCGGGGCGACAATGTTCGTCGTCACGGTGCCCGCCTGCATCGTCCCGACGACAGTCCCGGTCGTCGCGTTCGTCCAAAACGACAGCCAGTATTTCCCCGCCTTGAGATACTGCGACCAGCGCCGCGACCCATCGGACTCGACATACCTCAACCGCAGCTGCGGATAGCCCGGCTGAGTGGTGCGGGGCGTCACGACGACGCTGCCGGAATCCGCGCGGAGGCGGAAGCTGATGGACGCAGCGTCGAAAAGCTGCGGCTGGGACGTGGACAGCCAAGCCGTCCACGTCCCAGCCACTGCTGGTGCAGACCCCATCAGCCCGAGAGCCGGAGTCGCCGTCCAGTAATTGGTCAGCGTTGTCCAATCGGCCGGCTCATACCAATTGCTGTAGGCGCGGTAGATGTCGATTCCGGACGTGCCCGTGCCGGTCAAGAGCAGCTGCGCAGACGACAGGACATATCCGGCCGGGGCGGGTTGCAGGTTGAAGCGCACCAACGCCTCACGCACCCCACCGGACGTCATCTGCACGGTAGGGTAAGTGAGCCCGTCAGACTGCCGCACAGACGCATTCGCGAAAGCGCGATAGTCGCGGCGCAGGTCCACCTGCGTCGGCCCCATGGTCAGCGACCGGACCGGGATCCCCCCGCAGTCCACGACCGGATACTCCGGCCGGGGTGCGACCGCGACCGGGTCGAGCAGATTCGCGCGGGCCACGGACTCGTCCCACAGCATCACGTCATCGCCTGCGTCGCCCTGAGCGGCCATCATCAGCGCGGCCGTCTGCCCGGGACCCGCGAGCTGCCCGAGAGGCAGATTCCAGGTCCGGGGCGCCCGCAAAGACACCTGCTCGTGCCGGACCCCGCCAAGGGACACGAACTCACTGCGGGCACGGGCCGTCTCGATACCGACACCAGACTGGACGCCCGGAATCGGCGTCCACGTGCCATTGACCCGGAGGAAGTATCCGTCGTCGCTCATCGCTTCTCCTCCGCGCGCTTCTGGCCCTCTTGGACAAGCCGACCGACCTGATAGCCATTCGCGACGAGGTAGAAGTTCGCCGATCCCATCGCCTGCTTCACGATCGAGATCGCCTCCCCAATCGCCGACGGACCCGCACC
>CAYYQO010000253.1:0-3701 GCA_964473845.1 uncultured Aeromicrobium sp. | reverse complement strand
GATGCCGTGTTGGTGGCCGACCTCCACTGCCGAGGTTCTCGTTGCGCCCGATGATGGTCTCGGGCCTGCATCCATCCATGCGCCGCGTTTCGTGTCGCGCGAACTCGTCCAGCCCGGTCGCGGCGGCCGGATGATGTGGGGGCGGCTGGCCGATGTGCTGGCGACCGTTGCCGACATCGCGCCGTTGAGCCTGTACGAGACGACCGCCGACGACGTCACCGCGATCCGTGGTGAGGCGGTGCACTGCTACTTCCTCGGCGACGGCGAGGCCCTGGTCGAGACCGTCGATGCCGACGGCTGGCGCAGCTTCGTGTTCGCGCCCGAGAACGAGGTCGCCGACCGGCTCATCGAGACGCTGACGAGCGGACGGCGCACGGCGAACGACCGCTGGCTGGCCGGCACGCTGGCCGATCGCCGCGACGGCGTGATCCTGACCGACGGAACCCATCGCCTGCTCGGGGACCTCCCCGAAGCCGGACCGATCCGCGTCCCCATATCGGTCGAGGCCGAAGACATTCGCTTGCTGCTGCTGGCCCGCCTGCGCGTGCCCGTCGTGGCCTGATCAGGGCACGAGTGCGCCCTCGACCACGGGGCCGAGCGCGAATCGATCCACGGTTGCGGCCCAGGCGGCGGCTCGTGCGTGGTGTTCGTGGTCGGACACCGTGAGAGCAATGAGAACGTTGGCGCCCAGTAGTGACGCCGTCACTTCTCGTCCAACGCGGCCGAGACGTCGGCGGCCGTGATCGTCCTACCGATCGTGATGGTCGGCAGACCGCTGACCGGATCGGTCGTCACGTCGACCGGCTCGCCCAAGCTGGCGAGCCCGCGAACCGCCAGATCGGAAAGGACCGACGACAAGGACTGGTGCCGCTGGCGCGCCAACTCCCGCGCTCTCCGGTGTACCGAAGGCGGTAGGTCGATGGTGGTTCTCATACTTGCATCATGCCTGCATCAGCGTGATGCACGCGATCGTTCGGTTGCGGACGGGTCGATGTCAGGTGCGGCGGCGGACCGTCTCGCGCTTCTGCTCGTCGACGGCCTGTTCGTAGGCGGTGACGAGGGCTTGGATCGTCAGCGGTTTGAACCGTTCGATCATCGTCGTCATGTACTCGGGCGAGTGGCCCGACTCCACCAGGTGGGGCCAGACCTGCTCGCGGAACAGTTCGGTCAGTTCCGCTGCGAGGGCCGAACCGTGCTGCAGGATCACCTTGCGCGCATCGCGCACCGTGGGCGTCGGCAGTTCGGCATCCAGGAACGCGATGCCGATCGTCAGGTGCGCGGGAGCGAGCTTGAAGACGTCCTCGCGCGGGGTCGGCTCGATGACACCCAGCGCCACGAGGAGTTCGAGGTTGTCGTCGCTGAGCCGGCGGCCGGTGCGCTTCTCCAGTTCGGTCCGCTGGACCGTCTCGGGCAGGTCGGGCATCCACGGCGCCAGCAGCGTGCGATGCAGGGCCACCTCTTCGGGGGTGGCGGCGGCGGGGATCTTGTCGAGGTATCCCTCGATCGCCTGCAGGGTGAAGCCGTGGGCCTGCAACTCTCGGACGAGATCGAGGCGCGCGATGTGATCGGGACCGTAGTACCCGTTGCGTCCTTCGCGCCGTGGCGGCGGGATCAGACCGCGGCCGGCATAGAAGCGCACGGTGCGCACGGACATGCCCACCCGCTCGGCCAACTGCTCGATGCCGAGAGTCTCAGGCGAAGTGTTCACGACTTGAGGGTAGTGCGGCCACCGCGAATCGTGCTGCGGATCCGAACGGGCAGAGCCCGCTCGTCGCCGGGATGAGAAGTGCGGATCACGCGCAGTTCCGGGTCGGGCGGGTCATGGGGATCCCTCAGTTGCGTGCGCGGTATCGAACGATCTCGCCCTCGGAGGTCTTCACGGTGACCAGGACGGACCCACTCAGTCGACCGAGGTGCGACCACTCTGCGCGGTCATGCGCCGCCGCACGTCGGCCGCCCCGGCTCCGACCATCCGGGACAGTCGGTGGCTGGGCCGCTCCACCACCCGGAAGAACACGTCGGCCACGCCCACCGACACCGCGATCGCGATCGGCAGCGAGAGCCATTGCATCCCCTCGCCGAACATCGCGGCGATCGTGATCACGAGGGGTTCGTGGACGAGGTAGAGCGCGAACGAGATCGTGCCGAGGTACTGGACCGTCGGCCGCACCAGGAACCCACGGAAGGCCGGTGCGTGCATTGCGGCCACGACGAGCGCCACGGCACCGACCGTGGACAGCGCCAGCAATGTTCGGTAGACGGTGGCGGACTGCCAGAACCACAGCGTCATCCACGGCAGACAGATCAGTGCGACCGCGACCGTGACCACCCCGACCCACCGCCGAGCGGAGAACGTCGTGACGGCATCGTGGACCTGGTCGGCGCGCACCGCCAGCAGCACACCGATCGCGAACACGGGCAGGTAGCGCAATGCGGGTATGTCGGCGTACCCGCCGTAGGCCAGCAGGCCGATCAGCGCGATGCCGACCAGCCAGGCCTGTCGCCGCAGGGCGAGGCCGAGCCAGATGTACAGCGGCAGCAACAGCGAGAACCACAGTTCCCACTTCAGCGACCACAGGGGCGAGGCGAGGCCACCTGAACCGCGCAGCAGCGTCAGGTCCATGAGCAGTGCGTGGCGCGTGACGTCGTTGGCCCGTGCCTGGACCCATGTGCTCTGCAGATCGGTACCGGTGCGGTCGAAGGCCATGATCACCAGGGCCGCGAGGGCCACCGCGGCCCAGATCGGTACGTAGAGGCGCACGAGCCGTCGGGGAAAGTAGTTGATCCAGTCGAACGCGCCGGACTTCAGCACCGGCAGCGTCAGCACCACGCCGCTCAGGACGAAGAACACCATGACGGCTGCGGTGCCGTCCCAGAACACGTGGAGCGGTGACGCCACCAGCAGGTCCACCACGAGCGGTCCATCGGTGGACCAGTCGGGGTCCAGGTAGGGAGATGCCAGCGGGGCGATGGTCAACAGGCAGTGGTGGATGACGACCACGACCGCCGCCACTCCGCGCAGGCCGTCGAGGCTGGCGACGCGTCTCGTTGTCGGCGCATCAGTGGTGGCGCGGGATCGCGACTGCGCGCGGTCGGGTTGCATGGTTGTCCTCCTGACTCGCGACACGCTATATGTCCATCGGCGGCAGGAGGTGCGAAACTGACAGACAGGTGCTCTCGACGGTGCCGCAAACGTGGGCCGTTGGAGCAAGAATCCGGGGGCGTGTGGCAACTCTGACAGTAAAGGTGTCACAATCGTCGACAACGCTTTCATCCGGCTGTGAGGACATCCATGACCGAGGCATTCATCTACGACGCCATCCGTACCCCTCGTGGGCGCGGCAAGAAGAACGGGTCGCTCCACGAGATCAAGCCGATCTCGCTGGTCACCGGCCTGCTCGACGAAATCAAGGTGCGCAACCCTGAACTCGACCCGAACGCCGTCGACGACGTCGTGCTCGGGTGCGTGTCGCCCGTGGGCGACCAGGGTGCCGACATCGCTCGCACCGCCGTCCTGGCCGCCGGTTTCGGCGAGCAGGTCGCGGGCGTGCAGCTCAACCGTTTCTGCGCCTCGGGCCTCGAGTCCGTCAACCAGGCCGCTTCACGCGTGAAGTCCGGCTGGGAGGACCTGATCCTGGCCGGCGGCGTCGAGTCCATGAGCCGTGTGCCCATGGGTTCGGACGGCGGGGCCTGGGCGATGG
>CAYYQO010000252.1:0-3780 GCA_964473845.1 uncultured Aeromicrobium sp. | reverse complement strand
CTGCCGACCGGCGTCTTGGAGACGGCGTACTGGTTGAAGAAGACGGCCTCCATCGTGGCGCTGCCGTCGGACAGCGTCACGACGACCCGGAACTTGCGGCGGTTGTTGCGGAACGAGAGCTTCTTGACGTCCAGCACGGTGGCGACGAAGGCGACGATCTGACCGGGCTCGAGCTGATCGAACGAATCGGGGTGCTCCAGGTCGATGTACCGGCGCGGGTAGTGCCGCAACAGGTCTCCGACCGTCTGATGACCGAAGGCCTTCTCGAGCTTCTTCGCGGACTCGCCCACGGCCTTGGAGAGCCGGGTGTCGAAATCGATCACGGTCTCACTCCACCGCCACGAACAACGTGTAGATCTCCTGATCGCCCTCGAGCACCTCGACGTCCACGTGCGGCGCGTCCTGGCGCACCGCCTCGGTGATCTTCTCGGTCGTCGTGACGTCGCTGTCGCGGCCGACGACCAGGGTGACGATCTCGGCCGTTGCCAGATCGAGTCGCTGGAGCACCTCGAACGCGACATCGGCTTCGGCGGAACCGACGATCGCGAAATCGCCGTTCACGACACCCAGCACGTCGCCGGCCCGGCACGGACCGGCCATCGTGATCCCGTCCTCGGCCGCGATCGTGACGGCTCCGTGGCGCGTGGCACCCGCCGCGTTGGACATCGCCACGACGACGATGTCGAATGGCCGACCGGGATCGTGAACCGCGAGTGCCGTGAGCGCCTGGACCTGGACGGTCGTGGGCAGCACCGCCACGCGGGCACCGGCATCGCGGGCGGCCGCGGCGGCGGCTTCGAACATCGGGATGTGTCCCGCCCGATTGGGCAGGCAGATCACTTCCTCGGCGCCACTGTCCCGGATCGCGGCGGCCACCATGGCCACCGTCAACTCCCGGTCCGGCCCGAACATCAGCGGAGTTCCGCCGGCCCGCGTGGTCAGGTCGGCCAGGCCCGGGCCGGTGACGGCACTGAAGATCGCCCGGCCGGAGCGTGGCGCCTGGCGGGCGATCTGTTCGGCGAAGTGGGTGACCGTGATCCGGAACGGCGATCCCGCCGCGATTCCGGCCTCGATCGCCGCACCCACGTCGTCGACATGGACGTGGACGTTCCACAGGCCCTCGCCACCCACGACGACGAGTGAGTCGCCGAGCGGCTCGAGCGTCTCGCGCAGAGGACCGATCTGCTCGTCGGCGCAGCGCAACAGGTACATGACCTCGTAGGAGGGACCGTCCTCACCGAGGTCAATACCGGGCTCGACGATCGGCACGGGGACCGACGCGGCTCGCGGTGAGGGCGCCCGACCCGTGAGCGCGAACGCGACGGAATCGAGCACCACGACCAGCGCCCGGCCACCGGCGTCGACCACGCCGGCCCGGGCCAGCTTGTCGAACTGGGTGGGGGTCAGGGCCAGCGCCTCGCGGGCGGCTCCCGCTGCCGCGTCGAAGACGCGCTTCGGGTCCGGTTCGGTCGTGGCCGCCTCACGGGCCGCCGCCGCAGCGGCGGCCGCCACCGTGAGGATCGTTCCCTCCTGCGGGCGACCCACGGCGGCGTACGCGGCAATCGACGCTGCACCCAGCGCCTCGGCCACGTCGTGCGACGTGACCCCGCCGGCGCAACCGCGCAGCACCAGCAGACTGCCGCGGACCAATTCGGCCAGGATCGTGCCCGAGTTCCCGCGCGCACCGATCAGCAGGCCCTCGGCGTACGCACGCATGATCTCGAGCGGCGCGGTTTCCGGCGGCAGCGCGTCGAGCGCCTCGACCCCTGCGACGAAGGTGAAGTACGCATTCGTCCCCGTGTCGCTGTCCGGCACGGGGAACACGTTCAGCGCGTCGATCTCGTCACGCGCGACGGCGAGTGACTCAGCACACAGACGAGCCCACGCGTGGAATCGCTCGGGAACGATCTGCAGGGCCATGGGGTGAGCCTAGCGATGTCGGGTGGGGAGTCGATTCGCGCTCGCCGTGTCGCTTCAGGTATGGTGGAGAGGTTGCATTTCCCCCGATACGAGTTCAGGAGTGGTCGCCGTGGCAGCCGTCTGCGATGTGTGCGGCAAGGGACCGGGCTTCGGCCACAACGTGTCCCACTCGCACCGACGTACCAAGCGTCGTTTCGATCCGAACATCCAGCGCGTGCGCGCCACCGTCGAGGGCACCCCGAAGCGGCTCAACGTCTGCACCGGTTGCCTGAAGGCGGGCAAGGTCTCGCGCTGAGACGTTCAGATCTTTCATGACAACGGCGGCCTTTGGGCCGCCGTTGTCATTTTCGTTTACGGTCGCTCCCGCTCTCTCGCCCGGGCGACTAGTCTTCCTGCGTGACCCGAATCCACGCCTTCACCGATGACGTCCTGGCCGACCTCGATGCCGTGGGCGTGGGTCAGCTCATCGCCTCCGGCGAGGCCAACCAGACCGAGGTGCTCGACGCGGTCCTGGCCCGGATCGACCAGGTCAATCCGGTCGTGAACGGGATCGTCCACGACGATCGGGCCCGGGCCGCCGTCCGGGCCGAGGATTCCTACCTGCCCATCGGCCCCTTCACCGGCGTGCCGAGCCTGATCAAGAACAACACCGACTTCAAGGGACTGCCCACCCAGCAGGGCTCCGCGGCGCTGCCTGCCGTCGCGGAGTCCAAGCACGAGGAGTTCACGACGCAGTTCCTGTCGACGGGCGTGAACATCATCGGCACCAGCAGCCTGCCCGCCTTCGGCCTGACGGCCTCCACCGAGTTCGTCGACCGGGCGCCGACGCGGAACCCGTGGAACCCCGAGTTCTCGGCCGGGGCGTCGTCCGGCGGGTCGGCAGCCCTGGTCGCCGCCGGCGCCGTGCCGATCGCCCACGGCAATGACGGTGGCGGGTCCATTCGCATCCCCGCGGCCGTCTGCGGCCTGGTCGGACTCAAGCCCACCCGGAATCGCACCGCGCCCGCCAAGGAGATGAAGGACGCCCCGCTCGACATCGTCTCGAACGGCGTGCTGACCCGCAGCGTGCGCGACACGGCCGTGTTCCTGGCTGCGGCCGAGAAGCACCGTCCGGTGGCGCGGCTGCCGCGCATCGGCCTCGTCGAAGGTCCCTCGGCGCGCCGCCTGCGAGTCGGGCTGGTCACCGAAACCCTGCACGGCACACCGCTCGACGACGACACCGCGCGCGAACTGGAGCGGGTGGCCGAACTGGTCGCTTCCCTGGGGCACGACGTGGTCGAGATGCCGGTACCGGTCGATTCCGCGTTCGAGCAGGACTTCGTCCAGTACTGGCGCATGCTGGCCTTCTCGCTGGAGTACGGCGGCCGATTCATCCTGACGAAGGAGTTCGACCGCAGCCGAGTCGACCCGTTCACGCACGGCTTGGCTCGGGCCTTCCTGCGCAACTTCTGGCGCACGCCGGGCGCACTGCTCGCGCTCAAGCGAAGCGAGCAGCGTTACCGCGAGGTGTTCACCGGCCACGACGTCGTCCTGAGCCCGACCCTGGGTCACACGACCCCGAAGCTGGGCTGGCTCGACCCGGGCGTGCCGTTCGACGAGGCCTTCGCCCGGCTACGCGCCTATGTCGCGTACACGCCGTTGAACAATGCGGCTGGCGGACCGGCGATCAGCCTTCCCCTGGGCCGCTCGTCCGACGACCTGCCGCTGGGGCTGCACTTCTCCGCCGATCACGGGGACGAGCGCACCCTGCTGGAGTTGGCGTTCGAACTCGAGGCCGTCAGCCCGTTCGCGCGCATCCAGGACTGACACGAGCCGCTGATCTCCAAGGAATCTCTCGGCTCAGTGGGTGTGGGCCCGGCG
>CAYYQO010000251.1:0-3786 GCA_964473845.1 uncultured Aeromicrobium sp. | reverse complement strand
GCCAGCTCCAGTGTGCGCGAGTCGTGCGCCAGCATCATCGCGGGAGTGCCGGCCAACAGAGCTGCGACGTTGCCGTGGAACCGCGTGCCGTAGACGAAGTCCTGCTGCGCCAGGAAGTCGTACCAGGTCCAGGTGTCCACGAAGAGCCGCATCCGATCCTCTTGGTAGAGCGGGTGTCGGAGATGGGTCGGCACGAGCGGGTCGTCGATGTGCGGGTGCGGCACGCCCCACAGCAGCAGCCGCAGGTCATGCGCGTCCTGGCCGACGTACTGCAGGTTCGGATGCCGGGCCGCCTGATCGGTCGCGAAGGCGCCGATGCCGGGAACCTCGGGGGTCAGGTTGAGCGCGAGCGCGGCGTCGTCCGTGATCGACTCGGCCCGCTTGTCGACCCGCAGGCCGGGGCCGTGGAGGAACAGGGACGGACAGCCGATCACGTCGATCGAGTCGGGCGGGAAACCCAGGTGGATCAGGAAGTCGCGGGTGAACTCACCGCGCACGCCGATCGACGCCGAACGATCCAGGACCGCGCGGGCGAATCGCCGGGTCACGTCCTCGACGCCGGCCAGGGCGTCGAAGGAACGGTCGGCCGGGGCCTGCGCGCCGATGCCCACGACCGTCGCGGGAATCGTCAACTGCTCGATCAGGGCGCTGAGGTTCTCGAGCTTCTCGGCGAAGTCCGCACGGAACGAGTTCGCCATCGGGATGACGAAGTGGTCGAACTCCTCGTTGATGCGGCGGGCGTCCTGGGTCGAGGCCGCGCGACGCTCGCTGAGGGTCGAGTTCGCGACCAGTTCATGGGGTGCGACGTCCAGCGCCTTCCACACCGAATGCTGGAACAGGAAGTTGCCACTGTTCGAGTTGAAGACGTCTTGGGTGAGAGTCGTCTCGGGTACGACTGCCGTGAACGGGTCCTTGCCCGCGCGGATCAGGATCCGAGCCATGCCGCCAGTGTGGCAGAGCGCCCCGTGTCAACGGAGTGTGACGATGCCCACTGCCGCTGGTGTCGCCCGAAAGGGCGGTAGTAGAATGACGGTGTCACTTTGTCTGGTACCCACTTCGGGACTGGAACGAAAGGCAACACACATGACGCACCCTCGCGTGGGTGTGGTCGGCGCCGGTCGAGTCGGTGCCGTCCTCGCCGCCCGGCTTCAGCGAGCCGGCCACCATCTCGTCGGAGTCAGCGGTCGTTCCACGGCCTCGCAGCTGCGCGTACAGACCCTGCTGTCCGACGTCCCCGTCCTCGATCCCGCCGACGTCGTCCGTCGCGCCGAGATCATCGTGCTGGCCGTCCCTGATGACGCGCTGGCCACGGTGGCGGCCGACTTGGCCGCCCACGTCGGCCCCGGTCAGCTCGTCGCCCACACCAGCGGTCGCCACGGGCTCGCCGTGCTCGCGCCGCTGGCCCGGGCCGGTGCGCGCACGATCGCGATGCACCCCGCCATGACGTTCACCGGCACCGAGATCGACCTCGATCGCGGTTGCGTCTACGGCGTCACCGCCGATTCGGGCGACCGCGACGTTGCCGAGACGCTGGTCGCCGAGCTCGGCGGAACCGTCATGTGGGTCGACGAGGCCGACCGCGCGACCTATCACGCCTCGCTGGCCCACGGCGCGAACCACCTCACGACGATCGTCACGCAGGCGATGGACCTGCTGCGCGAGATCGGCGCCGAGGACCCGGCCGCCGTGCTGCGTCCGCTGTTGTCGGCCGCACTCGACAACACGCTCGCCTACGGTGACGCGGCGCTGACCGGCCCGGTCGCTCGGGGAGACGTCGACACGGTTCGCGCGCACATGGCTCACCTGACCGATCCGTCGACGCGTCGCACGTATGCCGCGCTCGCCACGGCCACCGCCGACCGGGCCGAGAGCACCGGCCGGATCGACACCGACACGGCCGACGCCGTCCGCACTGCCGTCATCCGCGAGAAGGTCCGCTGATGCCCACCGTCGTCCGTACCGCGGCCGAACTGCGCGCGGCCACGTCCGGAACCGTCGCCCTCGTACCCACGATGGGCGCGCTGCACGACGGCCATGTGAGTCTCATGCGGTACGCGCGACCGCTGGCCGACACGCTCGTCGTCTCGATCTTCGTCAACCCGACGCAGTTCGCCCCGGGCGAGGACCTGGACGCCTACCCGCGCACGTTCGACGCCGATCTCGAGCGGTGCGCCGAGGCCGGCGTGGACATCGTGTTCGCGCCGTCGGTCGACGAGATGTACCCGGCCGGCCTGCAGGACACGGTGATGGTCGACCCGGGTCCGCTGGCCTCGATCCTCGAAGGTGCCCAGCGGCCCACCCACTTCCGTGGCGTGCTGACGGTGGTCGCCAAGCTGTTCGGCCTGGTGCGTCCCGACGTTGCCGTGTTCGGTGAGAAGGACTACCAGCAGCTGACGCTGATCCGCCTCATGGCGCGCGAGCTGTGCCTGGGCGTCGACGTCGTCGGTTGCCCCACGGTCCGCGAGGACAGCGGGCTCGCGATGAGCTCGCGCAATCAGTACCTGACCGCGTCCGAGCGCGAGCGTGCCGCCGCGATCTCGGCCGCTCTGAAGGCCGGCGTCGACGCTGGTCCCGACGGCTCCGAAGCCGTCCTGCATGCCGCCGAGAAGGTGCTGGCCGACGCCGGCATCGACCCGGATTACCTCGTGCTCACCAGCCCCGACCTCGGACCGGCCCAGCCCGGCCACGAGGCCCGGTTGCTGGTGGCCGCCCGAGTGGGCCAGCCGCGCCTGCTCGACAACTGTGCGGTTTCCCTCGGGACCGCAACAACACAGGGGGAGTGAGTCCCATGCTGCGCACCATGATGAAGTCCAAGATCCACCGTGCCACCGTCACGCAGGCCGACCTGCACTACGTCGGTTCGGTCACCGTCGACGAGGACCTGCTCGAGGCGTCCGACATCCTGCCCGGCGAGCTCGTGCACATCGTCGACATCACGAACGGCGCCCGCCTCGAGACCTACACGATCGCGGGCGAGCGCGGTTCGGGCGTGATCGGCATCAACGGTGCTGCCGCGCATCTCGTGCACCCGGGCGACCTGGTGATCCTGATCGCCTACGCCCAGGTCGACGATGCCGAGGCTCGCGAGCTGCAGCCCAGCGTCGTGTTCGTCGACGAGGACAACAAGGTCGTGACCCTGGGCGCCGACGCCGCTGACGCGCCGGCCGACTCGGGTCTCGTTCGTGGAGATCTGGTTCACGCATGACGCTGTTGGCGATCGACGCGGGCAACGCCGAGACCAGCCTGGGGCTGTTCGACGGCGCCGAGTTGGTGGCCGACTACGTGGTGGCGTCCGACGAGCGGCGCACGTCCGACGAGTGGTACCTGCTCATGGACGGGTTCGCTCGCCGGGCCGGCCTGCCGAAGATCACCGAGGTCGTCATGTGTTGCACGGTGCCAGCCCTGCTGGTGGCGCTGCGGCGGACCCACGACCGCTACTTCGACGATCTGCCGGTCTGGATCGTCGGACCGGGGGTCAAGACCGGTGTGCCGATCCACACCGACAATCCGCGTGAGGTCGGCACGGACCGGGTGGTGAACGCGCTGGCGGCCAGCGAGTTGTACGGAGGCCCCGCGATCGTCGTCGACCTGACGGGCACGTCCACGGTCTTCGATGCGATCGACGCCGACGGCCGCTACCTCGGTGGTGCGATCGCGCCCGGCGTCGAGGTCTCGCTCGAGACGCTGGCCCGCCGCAGCGCCCAGCTGCGCAGCGTCGAGATCACGACCCCGCGCGACGTCATCGGCAAGAACACGGTCGAGGCGCTGCAGTCGGGCATGGTCTAC
>CAYYQO010000250.1:0-3815 GCA_964473845.1 uncultured Aeromicrobium sp. | reverse complement strand
GGATACGTCCGGCAGTGTTCGCTGACCGTCGACGTGCGCGACCTGGCGACCATGGCTGCGACGTTGGCCAACGGTGGGGTCCAGCCGGGGACGGGGGAGCGCCTGATGTCCGAGCGCACCGCACGCCAGGTGTTGAGCGTCATGACGACGTGCGGCATGTACGACGCGGCGGGCGACTGGCTCAGTACGGTCGGGATCCCGGCGAAGAGCGGGGTGTCAGGCGGCATCATCGGTGTGCTGCCGGGCCAGGTCGGCGTAGCCGTGTTCTCGCCGCGCCTCGACGCCCACGGCAACAGTGCGCGCGGCGTGGCCATGATGAAGCGACTGTCCGACGACATGGGCATGCACCTGATGAACCCCGTACGCCCGTCGCGGTCGGCGCTGGCCGACGTCCGGGTGGACGGCGACTGCACCACCTACGTCCTCAGCGGTGACCTGTTGTTCGCGAGCGCCGAGTCGCTGATCCGGCACCTGGTGGCCCATCCGCCGACGACTTCGCAGGTCACGTTCGACCTGTCTAGGGTCGATGAGATCACCGACGTCGGGCGGCGCATGGCCGACGAGGCACGACGGCGCCTCGAGTTGGACGGACTGACCGTGGACGTCGTCAACCAGGACTGACGCTACGCCGCTGGATACAGGTCCAGTTCCACCACGACGGGCGCGGGCAGGTGCCATCGCTCGCGGCGCTCGACCGCGGGGGCGATGAACTTCTCGGGGAGCCTCCCGTGCGATTTCATGTTGTGGTGCTTCCTGCACAGACATCTGAGGTTCGATGCACTCGTCGTGCCACCTCGGTCGAAGGCGAGCTCGTGATCGAGGTCGGTCTCTGACGCAGGTGCTCTGCATCCGGCGACTCGACAGGTTCCGTCTCGCCAATGCAATGCGGATCTCAGGGCATCAGATGGTTGGTAGCCCAGGCTGGTGGTGTCGAGCACCTGACCGAGCGGATCGACCACGAGCCGGCGGAACAGCGTGGTCTCGCTGGCGGCCAGCTCGCGAACCCACTCAGCGGGGATCGCGTGTTCGCCGTCGCGGGTGATGCCCGGCCCATCGGTGAGGTCGATCAGGTCCGTCGCGTCAATCGCGATGGCGATCTCGGCGCGGATGTCGGTGAACGTCCCGGTGCAGCTCGTCAGCCAGTGTCCGACGAGGTCGGCCTGCTTCTGATCGCGGGTGCGTCGGTCGATCTCACCGGTGTCGGTGTCGACCTTCGGCAGCTGCTTGGCAGCCTTGCGGAGCCGGTTGCCGACAGCGAGGGCCACGGGCGTCGGTAGCAGGGCCGAGAGCCACGAGGTGCCGTCGTCGTTGTGGGTGATGTCGACGCGACGCCGCCCGATGGCGTGGTTGGCCTCGTCGCGGGTCTCCTCAGGCTCAAGGCGGGCGCGCATCCGGTTCAGCCACGCACGCAGTTCGCCGAGTGTGTGCGTGGTGGCGTAAGGGACGACCGAGGCGTCGAGCGCCTCGACGGAGCTGGTCTTCGTGAGCTTGTCGATCGTGGCGGCGATCGCGGAGACGCGCGCGGCGTCCAATGAACCGTCACCGAACGCGATCCAGACCCGTTCGGCACGGTCGCGAATCGTCGCGGCATCGCTGACCATGGCCCAGATCCGGTTCTCGGTGACGTTGAGCGTCTGTGCGAGCTCGAGCGTGACTTCGCGCCGGCCCAGTTCCTTGCCGATCTCTGGGGCGTCCTCGAGGTCGACCTCGCGCGTGCCGGTCTCGTGCGCCGTCAGGACGGTAACCCACGTGGCGTACTCGGCCCGCGCCTGAGCACGGGCCGCAGCCCGCACCAGTTGCTCGGCCAATCTGTCCATGCCAGCACAATATAGATGACCTCCGACAGAACTCGAAGCCTCGGGATTTGGTTGGATGGACACATGCCGAACCTCGCGTGGGACCCGGGCCAGTACCTCCGCTTCTCCGACGAGCGAGGCCGTCCCTTCCTTGATCTCGTCGGGAGGATTGCCAGTGACGCCCACACGGTGGTCGATCTGGGCTGCGGTCCCGGCCAGTTGACACCCGTGCTGCGGGCTCGCTGGCCCGAGGCCCGGATCTTCGGACTCGACTCCTCAGCGGACATGATCGAACGCGCCACGCAGGAGAACTCCGATCCGCTGACCGAGTACGCCGTCGTCGACGCGACGCAGTTCGCGCCCGCAACACCGGTCGACGTCATGGTGTCGAACGCGATGCTGCAGTGGGTGCCCGGCCACGCGGACCTGCTGCGCCCGTGGATGGACGTCATCGCCCCTGGCGGCACGCTTGCTTTCCAGGTCCCGGGGAACTTCGATGCACCCAGTCATCGTCTGCTGTGGGAGACAGCGGGGCAGTCCCGGTACGCCGAACACCTGACCGGCGTCGGTCCGCGGGCCGAGGTGCTGGATCCGAGCGAGTACCTGGAGTTGCTGACGCGCCCGGGATGGACGGTCGATGCGTGGGAGACCACCTACCTGCACGTTCTGCCGGGC
The DNA here is from genome assembly GCA_964473845.1 of uncultured Aeromicrobium sp. Lineage (GTDB taxonomy): Bacteria > Actinomycetota > Actinomycetes > Propionibacteriales > Nocardioidaceae > Aeromicrobium. The sequence continues at coordinate 1,344 of CAYYQO010000250.1, read as the reverse complement.
GAGGATCCGGTCTTCGAGTGGATCTCGGGTACCGGGGCGAGACCTGTTCTCCAGGCGCTACCCGACGGCGTGCGTGAGAAGTTCGTGGCGGAGTACAAGGCCGCCCTGCGCGCGGCCTACCCGGCGAGGGAGTTCGGCACGGTGTTGCCGTTCCGGCGGATCTTCGTGGTGGCGCAGCGCTCCTAGGTTCAGATGCCCAGGTCGTGCTGGACGGCCCGCAACGCCTCGGCCGAGGCGTGCAGGTGGCGCTCCTCCTGGGCTGACATGCGGACGTCGAGCACTCGGCCCACCCCCGTGGCGTTCACGATGCTGGGCAGCGACAGGGCCACCCCGTCGATTCCGTGGTGGCCTCGGTGGACGATGCTGACCGGGAGGACGGCGTTCTCATCGTTCAGGACGGCCTCGACGATGCGCGTGGCCGAGACTCCGATCGCATAGTTCGTCGCCCCCTTGCCCTCGATGACGGCATAGGCGGCGTTGCGCACCGTGTCGGTGATGTCGTCGAGTTCGGTGTGGGTGAAGTGTCGCTGGTCGCTGGCGCTGGGGGAGGGCTGCCAGTCCAGGATCGGCACGGGACCGATGCGCGCCTGCGACCACAGTGCGAACTCGGTGTCCCCGTGCTCGCCCACGATGTCGGCGTGGACGCTGTTCGGTGCCACGCCGGCGCGGACGGCCAGCAGTTGGCGCAGGCGAGACGTGTCCAGGACGGTTCCCGAGGCCATCACGCGTTCTTCCGGCAGTCCGGTGATCTGCTGGGCGGCGACGGTCAGGACGTCACAGGGGTTCGTGACGAGCATGTAGACGGCGTTCGGCGCCTGCTCGACCAGCACGGGCAGCAGTTTCTCCAGGATGCCGACGTTGGTACCGGCTAGGTCGATGCGGGTCTGGCCCGGATCCTGCTTCGCCCCGGCCGTAATGATGACCAGATGAGCGCCGGCCACCACTGCCGGGTCGGGACCGCCGATGATCTGGCTGCTGCCCGTGAACAGGGCGCCGTGCTGCAGATCCAGCACCTCGGCCTCGACCTTGGCCCGATTGACGTCGTAGAGGGCGATCGTCCGCGCGGACCGGCGGATCAGGCATGCGTACGCGATCGCGGTGCCCACGCTGCCCGCCCCGACGATGGCGACCTTGGAGTTCTCGATGACGGTCATGTGCCCATTGTGAAGGCGGGACGGGGCCATGACGAGTCCTGCGTGACCTGCGCTAGACTCTTGCAGGTTGTCACGGGCTGTAGCGCAGCTTGGTAGCGCACCTGACTGGGGGTCAGGGGGTCGCAGGTTCAAATCCTGTCAGCCCGACCGTGTGATGTCGCAGGACATCGGAGACACCCGGACCCACGGA
>CAYYQO010000249.1:0-3818 GCA_964473845.1 uncultured Aeromicrobium sp. | reverse complement strand
CGGTAGTCCAGATCGACCGCCGGGATGTCCGGTCCTGCCGCAGCCAGGGACGAAAGCGCGCCGATCATTCGTGGGCTCCTTCCGTCGGGTCTGTGAGGTCGATGGCTGCGCGCTGCGGCGGATCACCGATCCCCACGGTGGAGACGACCTGGTCGACGGCGGGATTGATGACCGCCAGCAGCGGTTGGGGCACGAAGCCCAGGCCGATGATCAGGACGATCGCGGGGGCCAGCGAACCGACCTCACGCGGGGACAGGTCACGGAACTTCTCCGTGGCCTCGTTCGTGGGGCCGGTCATCGTGCGCTGGTACATCAGCAGGATGTAGACCGCGGCCAGCACCATGCCCAGCGTCGCGACAGCAGCGAGCGGGATCGAGCGGCTGAACGTGCCGACCAGCACCAGGAACTCGGACACGAAGGGCGCCAGGCCCGGCAGCGAGAGGCTGGACAGGCCGCCGATCAGCAGGACACCGGACAGCACCGGTGCGACCTTCTGGACGCCGCCGAAGTCGCTGATCCGCGCCGAACCGCGACGCTTGATCATCATGCCCGCGATCAGGAACAGCACGGCCGTCGAGAGACCGTGGTTGAACATGTAGAGCACGGCACCGGTCGTCGAGACCGTGGTGAACGCGAAGATGCCCATGATGATGAAACCGAAGTGCGACACCGACGTCAGCGCGATGAGGCGGCGCAGGTCGTCCTGACCGATCGCCAGCAGCGCGCCGTAGAGGATGCTGATGACGGCGAGCACGAGGACGACGGGACTGGCCCACTCGGAGGCACCCGGGAACAACTCGAGGCACCAACGGATCATGCCGAACGTGCCGACCTTGTCGATGACGCTGACCATCAGCACCGAGGTGCCGGGCGTGGCCGAGGCGGCCGCGTCGGGCAGCCACGTGTGCAGCGGCCACAGCGGCGCCTTGATCGCGAACGCGATGAAGAAGCCCAGGAACAGCAGCCGCTCGGTCGTCTGGGACATCTCAAGTCCCATGAGGTCGCCGTGCAGGAAGCTCGCGCCGCCCTGCTGGGACGTCAGGACGTACAGACCGACGACGGAGGCCAGCATGAGCAGGCCACCGAACAGGTTGTAGATGAGGAACTTGACCGCGGCGTAGCTGCGCTGGCCGGAACCGTGCGCGCCGATCAGGAAGTAGATCGGGATGAGCGTCGCCTCGAACAGGACGTAGAACAAGAAGACATCGGTCGCGGCGAACACGCCGATCGCGAGGGCCTCGAGCACGAGCATCCACGCGAAGTACGCGTTCGTGCGCTGCGGGTCGTCCTCCTTGTCCCGCCAGGATGCGACCAGGACGATCGGCATCAGGACGGTCGTCAGGAAGATCATCGTCAGGCCGATGCCGTTGACGCCGAGGGCCCAGTGGACACCGAGCGCACCGATCCATTCGTAGTTCTCGGTCAGCTGGTAGCCGCCGCTGTCGATGTCGAAGCGGCTCAACAGCGCGAGCGACATGATGAGCGTCAGGACCGAGACGCCGACCGCGACGTAGCGGGCCGTGGCGCCGTCGTTCGTGCGCGGCAGCAGGGCGACCACGAGGGCGCCCAACAGCGGGACGGCGATGAGCAGTGACAGCATCATGTGAGCGTCACCGCCAACAGGCCCAGCAGGACCACGAGAGCACCTCCGAGCACCATGAGTGCGTAGGAACGGACATAGCCGGTCTGCGGCTTGCGCAGTTCACCGGAGAGTTCGCCGATTCGGTCGGCCGAGCCGGTGATGAGGCCGTCGAGGATCTTGGCGTCGGCCCACACGAGCGCGCGGGTCAGATGTGTCACCGGTCGGACGACGACGGCGTCGTTCACGTTGTTGCCGTAGAGCTCGGCGCGGCCTGCCCGGGTGAACACCGACACCTCGGCATCGGGTGGTGTCTCGTCCGGGATCTGTTCACGGCCGTACAGGTACCACGCCAGCGCGACACCGGCAGCCACGACCACCAGCACGATGAGCGTGATGACGATGATCGGCAGCGGCGGCTCGTGGTGGACGGCGTGGCCGGTCGCCGGCTCGAGCCAGTCCTCGATCCAGTTGCCCAGCGACATGATGCCGGCCAGCAGCGACAGCGCCGCCAGCACGATGAGCGGGGTCGTCATGACCGAGGGCGACTCGTGCGGGTGCACCTCCTCGCGCCAGCGCTTCTCGCCGAAGAAGGTCATGAGCATCATGCGCGTCATGTAGAACGCCGTGACGCCCGCGCCGATGAGCGCGGCCAGGCCGACCCAGACGTTGTGGGCCAGCGCGGTCTCGATGCTCTTGTCCTTGGAGAAGAACCCCGAGGTGCCCGGGAAACCGATGATCGCCAGGTACCCGATCCCGAACGTGTAGAACGTGATCGGCATGGCGGTGCGCAACGCCCCGTAGTGCCGCATGTTGACGTCGTCGTTCGTGCCGTGCATGACCGAACCTGCACCGAGGAACATGTTCGCCTTGAAGAAGCCGTGCGTCAGCAGGTGGAAGATCGCGAAGGCGTAGCCCGCCGGGCCGAGGCCCGCGGCCAGCATCATGTAGCCGATCTGGCTCATGGTCGAACCGGCCAGCGCCTTCTTGATGTCGTCCTTGGTGCAACCGATCCAGGCACCGGCCAGCAGCGTGATGAGCCCGACGGCGATCACGAAGTTCCGCGCCGTGGGCGAGGCGTCGAAGATGTCGTGCGACCGGACCACGAGGTAGACGCCCGCGGTGACCATCGTCGCGGCGTGGATGAGCGCCGACACGGGGGTCGGGCCCTCCATGGCGTCCAGCAGCCAGGCCTGCAGCGGGAACTGCGCCGACTTGCCGCACGCACCCAGCAGCAGCAACAGGCCCATCGCGGTGGCGACGTTGCCCGAGACCGAGCCGATGTTGGAGTTCACGGCGGCGATCGACGTCGTGCCGAGCCACGCGAACATCGTCATCATCGCGAGGGCCAGACCCATGTCACCGACACGGTTGAGGATGAACGCCTTCTTGGCGGCGGCGGCCGCGGACGGCTTGTGCTGCCAGAACCCGATCAGCAGGTACGACGCCAGACCGACGCCTTCCCAGCCCAGGAACAGCACCAGGTAGTCGGCCGCGAGCACGAGCGTGAGCATGGCCGCGATGAACAGGTTGAGGTAGGCGAAGAAGCGGCGACGACGGGCGTCGTGCTCCATGTACCCGATCGAGTACACGTGGATCAGCGTGCCGACGCCCGTGATGAGCAGGACGAACAAGCTCGACAAGGTGTCGAACGTGAACGCGAAGTCGACGTGGAAGGGGCCAGCGTCGATCCACGTGCCGAGGGACGTGGTCACCGAGCGGTCGTCGGCGTCGCGGCCGGCGAGCTGGATGAACATGACGACACCGAGCAGGAACGACGCCGCCGAGGCGGCGGTGGCGATGAGGTGCCCGAAGGCATCGGACTCCTTGCCCCAGGTCAACAGGAGCGCGGCGCCCGCCAGTGGGATGGCGATGAGCAGCCAGGACAAGTCCAGCAACGCGACTCCTTAGGCCTTGAGCAGGTTCGCGTCGTCGACCGAGGTCGTCCGTCGCGTGCGGTAGATGGACACGATGATGGCCAGGCCGATGGTGACCTCGGCGGCGGCGACGACCATGACGAAGAACGCCGCGACCTGTCCGTCGAGGTTGCCGTGCTGGCGGGCGAACGAGACGAACGCGAGGTTCGTGGCGTTCAGCATGAGCTCGACGCACATGAACACGATGATCGCGTTGCGGCGCACGAGGACACCGATCGCACCGATCGAGAACAGCAGCATCGAGAGGGTCAGGTACGCAGTCATTTCTGCTCCCCCTCCTCGTCGGTCTCGGGCAGGTCGGG
>CAYYQO010000248.1:421-3819 GCA_964473845.1 uncultured Aeromicrobium sp. | reverse complement strand
GTCTTCTCGGGCTTGGTGGAACGGCTGATGAGCGCGTTGACCAGTTCCTCGGGCGTCATCGTGCCGTCGACGAGGGCACGGACGTGCTCGACGATCGGCATCTCGACCCCGTGCAGGGCGGAGAGTTCCGCCACCGAGACGCACGACTTCACACCTTCGGCGACCTGCCGGGTCTGGGAGGTGATCTCGTCGACCGACATGCCGCGGCCCAGCTTCTCGCCGAACGTGCGGTTGCGTGACAACGGCGACGAACACGTCGCGACCAGGTCACCGAGGCCGGCCAGCCCCATGAACGTCATCGGATCGGCGCCCATCGCGATACCGAGGCGAGCCGTCTCGGCCAGTCCGCGCGTGATGACCGAGGCCTTCGTGTTGTCCCCGTAGCCCAACCCGTCACACACACCGACCGCCAGGCCGATGATGTTCTTGACGGTGCCGCCCAGTTCGGTGCCGACCACGTCGGTCACCGTGTACGGGCGGAACGCCTGCGTGTGGCAGTACTTCTGCAACTGCAGCGCGACCGACTCGTCGGCGCACGCAACCACACTGGCGGCCGGCTCGCGGCGGGCGATCTCCTTGGCGAGGTTAGGCCCGCTGATGACGGCGATCCGCTCAGGACCGGCACCGGTGACCTGGGCGATGACCTCGCTCATGCGCAGGTGCGAACCCAGCTCGACACCCTTCATGAGGCTGACCATGACCGCCGACGGCTCGATCAGGTCGCCCCACGCGTCGAGGTTCTGGCGCAACGTCTGTGACGGTACGGCCAGCACGACGATCGAGGCGCCGGCCAACGCCTCGGCCGGGTCGGTCGTCGCCCGGATCGCGGCGGGCAACTCGAGCCCCGGCAGGTACTCGGTGTTCTCGTGATGCTGGTTGACGTTGGCGCACGTCTGCTCGCGACGGCCCCACAGGTGGACGTCATGTCCGGCATCGGCCAGAACGACCGAGAAGGCGGTGCCCCACGACCCGGCTCCCATGACTGCTGCAGTGACCATCAGTTCTCCTCGTATCGGGTCTTGGGCTTCTTGAGCGTGCGCACGTCGATGCGCGGCGTGGCGGGAAGCTCTCCGCGGATCTCGCCCTGCAGGGCCGTGATCGCGTCCATGAGCCGTCCGGTGGCGGCTGACAACTGTTCCTCGCTGGGTTCGTCGCCCAGGTCGGACAGGTCGATCGGCGTCCCCACGCGCACGTTCATCGTCTTACGGGGGAACAACCGGAACTCACGCCGGTACGGCCACATGATCGCCTGCGGCCCCCATTGGGCGACGGGCACGAGGGGCACGCCCGCCTCGTACGCCGTGCGCACGGCGCCGGTGCGTCCGGACATCGGCCACCCGGCCGGATCGCGCGTCATGGTTCCCTCGGGATAGATCCCGATGATGCCGCCCTCCCGGACCGCCTCGATCGCCGCGCGCAGCGAATCGGCCGCGGCACCGGTCCCTCGATACACCGGAATCTGGCGGGCCTTGCGCAGGATCCAGCCGATCACGGGAACCGCGAACAACGGGTCCTTCACGAGGTAGCGCGGCGTGATGCCGTGGTCGACCATCCAGTGCCCGAACATGAACGGATCGACGTACGACAAATGGTTCGCGGCCAGGACATATCCGCCCGACTGGGGCAGGTTCTCCGAGCCACGCCAGTCGCGCTTGGTCACGACCATGAGGACCGGTCGCAACACCCAGATGATCACCCGCAACAGCGGTGGAACATGGCGCGGGCGGGACATGTCATGAACCCTAGTACGGCCGGGCTCCGTCCACTCAGAAGTGGGGCCGACAGTCAGACCCCGTCCCTGACGTGGGGTCAGAGCGTCGCGGGCTTGAACGACGGACGCTTCGCCTCGTAGGCGGCGATGTCGTCCGCATGGCCGAGCGTGATGCCGATATCGTCCAGGCCCTCCAGCAGGCGCCAGCGGGTGTAGTCGTCGATCGTGAACGAGTCCTCGATGCGGTCGACGCCCTCGCCGGCCTTCACGGTGCGCGACTCGAGATCGATGCTGATCTCGGCACCCGGGTTCGCGTCGAGGTAGTCCCACAGCGCCGAGACGACCTTGTCGTCGACCTGGGCGGCCAGCAGGCCGGCCTTGCCCGAGTTGCCGCGGAAGATGTCGCCGAAGCGCGGGCTGATGATGACCTTGAAGCCGTAGTTCTGCAGGGCCCACACGGCGTGCTCACGCGACGAGCCGGTGCCGAAGTCCGGGCCCGCCACCAGGACGGACGCGTTCTTGTAGGCGTCCTGGTTCAGGACGAACGACGGATCGTTGCGCCACGCGGCGAACAGGCCGTCCTCGAATCCCGTACGCGTCACGCGCTTGAGGTAGACCGCCGGGATGATCTGGTCGGTGTCGACGTTGCTGCGGCGCAGCGGAGCGCCGACGCCGGTGTGCGAAGTGAACTTGTCCATGGCTGTTCGTCCTCAGAGCTCGGCCGGCGAGGCCAGGTGGCCCGTGACGGCGGTGGCGACGGCGACGTCGGGCGAGACCAGGTGGGTACGACCACCCTTGCCCTGACGGCCCTCGAAGTTGCGGTTGGAGGTGGACGCGCTGCGCTCGCCCGGAGTGAGCTGATCGGGGTTCATGCCCAGGCACATCGAGCAACCCGCTCCGCGCCATTCGGCGCCGGCGTCCTTGAACACGACGTCGAGGCCCTCCTCCTCGGCCTGCAGGCGGACCCGCACCGAGCCGGGGACGACGAGCAGACGCGTGCCCTCGGCGACCTTCTTGCCCTCGATCAGTTCCGCTGCGCGGCGCAGGTCACTGATGCGGCCGTTCGTGCACGAACCGACGAAGACCGTGTCGACCTTGATGTCGCGCATCGGCGTGCCGGCCTCGAGGCCCATGTACTTCAGGGCGTTCTCGGCGGCGACGCGCTCGGACTCCTCCTCGAAGTCGGCCGGGTTCGGAACGCTGCCGGACAGGGCGACACCCTGGCCGGGGTTGGTACCCCACGTGACCCACGGCGTCACCTGGGAGGCGTCGATCGTGATGACCTTGTCGAAGTGCGCGTCGTCATCGGTCAGCAGGCTCTGCCAGTACTCGACAGCGGCATCCCATTCGGCACCCTTCGGCGCGTTCGGACGGCCCTCGAGGTAGTCGAACGTGGTCTGGTCGGGCGCGATGAGACCGGCCTTGGCACCCCACTCGATGCTCATGTTGCAGATCGTCATGCGCTCTTCCATCGAGAGCGCCCGGATCGCCTCTCCGCGGTACTCGACGATGTAGCCTTGGCCACCACCGGTGGTCTCCTGCGTGATGAGCGCCAGGATCAGGTCCTTGGCGGTCGAGCCCGGGGGCAGTTCGCCCACGACGTCGACGGCCATCATCTTGGGCTTGCCCTGCGACAGCGACTGCGTGGCGAGCACGTGCTCGACCTCGCTCGTGCCGATGCCGAAGG
>CAYYQO010000248.1:0-411 GCA_964473845.1 uncultured Aeromicrobium sp. | reverse complement strand
GTGCTGGTGTGCGAGTCGCCGCACACGATGGTCATGCCCGGCTGGGTCAGGCCCAACTGCGGACCGACGACGTGGACGATGCCCTGCTCGATGTCACCCATCGGGTGCAGGCGCACCCCGAATTCCTCGGCGTTGCGGCGCAACGTCTCGACCTGGGTGCGCGAGACCGGGTCGGCGATCGGCTTGTCGAGGTCGGTCGTCGGGATGTTGTGGTCCTCGGTGGCCAGCGTGAGGTCCGGACGACGCACCTGGCGGCCGGCCAGGCGGAGTCCGTCGAACGCCTGCGGACTGGTGACCTCGTGAATCAGGTGGAGGTCGATGAAGAGGAGATCCGGCTCCCCTGCATGACTCCGGACGACGTGGTCGTCCCACACCTTCTCAGCGAGTGTCCTGCCCATGACGGCTCCTCAG
>CAYYQO010000247.1:0-3862 GCA_964473845.1 uncultured Aeromicrobium sp. | reverse complement strand
GCCAGCACCATGGCGCCCAGCACGGCGACGATCATGAGCGCCGCCGTGAATTCGAAGGCCAGCACGTACTTGCCGAACAACAGCGAGGCCAGACCGTGGATGTTGCCGTTCTCGTTGGCACCGGAGATGCCGACCACGGCCGCCGAGACGGACTGCGCGACACCGATGGACAGCACGACGGCGAACAGGATGCCCACGATCGCGGCGGCGATCCGCTGGCCCTTGATCGTCTCGACGATCGATTCGGACGTCTCGACGCCGACCAGCATCAGGACGAACAGGAACAGCATCATGATCGCGCCGGTGTAGACGATGATCTGCACGGCGAACAGGAACGGTGCACCCTGGGCCGCGTACAGCATCGCCAGGCAGATCATCACGACCGCCAGGCACAGCGCCGCATGGACGGCCTTGCGCGCAAAGATCAGGCCCATCGCCGCGACCACCATGACCGGGGCGAGGATGCAGACCGCGGTCCTGCGTCCTCCCCCGCGCCGCTGGCCTGCTCGCCGCTCGTCACCGTCACGATCGGCAACGTCTTGCCGCGGTAGTAGTCCTTGTGGTCATCGCTGATCAGCATGGCATGCGGCGGCTCGGTCATGCCGGGCAGCAGCGGCGCGAGCAGGTCGGACTTCTCGTAGATGAGGTCCTCGCGGTTGTTGTCGGCCAACTCGTACTCGTTGGTCATCGTGAGCGCCCGGGTGGGGCACGCCTCGATGCACAGGCCGCACAGGATGCACCGCAGGTAGTTGATCTGGTAGACCCGGCCGTAGCGCTCGCCGGGGCTGTAACGATCGTCCTCGGTGTTGCTGGCGCCCTCGACGTAGATCGCGTCCGCAGGGCACGCCCACGCGCACAGTTCGCAGCCGACGCACTTCTCGAGGCCGTCCGGCCAGCGGTTCAGCTGGTGCCGACCGTGGAAGCGCGGCGCCGTCGGGATCTTCTCGAACGGATACTGCTCCGTGACCGGCTTCTTGAACATCGTCCGGAACGTCACGCCGAAACCGGCGATCGGGTCCCAGAGCGTCTCCTTCAAGGTACTCATGCATCTCCCCCATTCGTGGGTCGCTGCGACGGCAACGGCGGCACCGGGTAACCCCCGGCGAAGGCGTCGAACTCCTGCGGCTCCTCGGCGTCCTCGATCTCGTCCTCGTCCTCCTTGGTGGGCAGGAAGAACGTGACGAGCAGCAGCACCCCGGCCACACCGGCAGCGATGAGCATCGCCTGCTGGTCGAGCATGTCCTCGAGCTGCAGCTTGCGGATGAACGCCAGCGCCACGATCCAGCCGAGCGCGATCGGGATGAGCCACTTCCAGCCGAAGTGCATGAACTGGTCGTACCGCATGCGCGGCAGGGTGCCGCGCAGCCAGACGTAGAAGAAGATGAAGCACAGCGTCTTGCCGAAGAACCACAGGACGGGCCAGTAGCCCTCGTTCGCGCCCTCCCAGAACTGGGCAATACCGAACGGGGCACGCCAGCCGCCGAGAAACATCGTGGTGGCCAGCGCCGAGACGGTGGCCATGTTGATGTACTCGGCCAGGAAGAACATCGCGAACTTGAACGACGAGTACTCGGTGTGGAAACCGCCGACCAGTTCGCCCTCGGCCTCGGGGAGGTCGAAGGGCGCGCGGTTGGTCTCGCCGACCATCGCGATGACGTAGATGATGAACGACGGCAGCAGCGGGATGAAGAACCAGATGTCCTCCTGCGCCGCGACGATCTCGGACGTGGACATCGAGCCGGCGTAGATGAAGACCGCGACGAGCGACAGGCCCATCGCCACTTCGTAACTGATGACCTGGGCGCTGGAGCGCAGTCCGCCGAGCAGGGCGTAGATCGAGCCGGACGACCAGCCGGCCAGGACGAGGCCGTACACACCGATCGAGGCGACCGCGAGGATGTACAGCACCGCGACGGGCAGGTCGGTCAACTGCAGCGGCGTCTCGTGGCCGAAGAAGTTCACGACCGGGCCGAACGGGATGACGGCCCACGCGATGAAGGCCGGGATGACGGCGATGATCGGTGCGACGTAGTAAACGACCTTGTCGGCGGCCTTGGGGAAGATCTCTTCCTTCAGGCCCAGCTTCACGCCGTCGGCCAGACTCTGCAACAGGCCGAACGGGCCGTTGACGTTGGGGCCGATGCGGTGCTGCATGCGGGCGACGACGCGGCGCTCGAACCAGATGTTGAACAGCGTGAAGAGCACCAGGAAGGCGAAGACCAACAGTGCCTTCAGCGCGACGACCCACCACGGGTCGTTGCCGAAGAGTTCCTCCAGGTTCGCGGTCATTTCGCCTCCCCTCCAGCCAGAGTGACCCGGCCGCCGTGCCCGACGCCGAGGGCGGCCCCGAGGTGGACACCGGAATTCGTGGGCGCCCAGACGACACCGTCAGGCAGATCGGCGACCTCGGCGATGAAGCTGGCCGAACCGCCGGGTCCGGTCAGGGTGGCCAGTTCGCCGGGCTGGACGCCGCCGGCGGCCAGGGTGTCGGCGTTGGCCCGCACGACGGGCTCGCGCGCGGTGCCGCGGTAGTGATCGGCGCCGTCCTGCAGTCGGCCGTCGTCGACGAGCAGCTTCCAGGTGTCCAGGACGACCTTCTTGGCTACCGACTTGGCGGCGGCCTGCTTGCGGGCCCGGAACGTGGCCCGCTTGCCGTCCCACGGACCGAGTTCGCGCCATTCGGCACCGGCCTGCTCGGGGGTGCGGATGTGGATTGGGCGACCGAGCTCCTCGGCGATGCCGGCCAGCACCCGCACGTCGGGCAGGGCGGACGAGTCGGCCAGCACCTTGTCGAACGGACGCGGGCGGCCCTCCCAGTTCACGAACGTGCCGGCCTTCTCGACCGGCGGAGCCACGGGCAGGACCACGTCGGCCAGTGCCGTGACGGCGCTCTCGCGAACTTCGAGGCTGACCAGGAAGTCGACCGCCCGCAGCGCATCGCGCGCGGCGGCCGGGTCGGGCAGGTCGTCGACGTCGACACCGCCGACGACGAGCGCTCCCAGTTCTCCACTGGCGGCAGCCGAGATGATCGCCTCGGTGTCCAGGCCGGCAGCATCGGGAAGGCTCGGGATGCCCCAGTCGGCGGCGACGTCGGCGCGCGCCTCGGCCGAGGCGACGGGACGACCACCCGGCAACAGGTTCGGCAGGCAGCCGGCGTCGAGGGCGGTGCGATCACCGGCGCGGCGGGGCACCCAGGCCCAGCGGGCGCCGGAATCGGCGGCCTTGGCGGCGACCGCGGACAGCGCGCCGGGGACCGACGCGAGTCGTTCGCCCGCCAGGATCACGCTGCCGGCATCGAGCTCGAGCGTCGCGAGGGCTTCGGGCTCCTGGCCGGGAACGGTCGGCACCAGGGTGCCGTTCATCTTGGCCAGGCCACGCGTGGTGTGGGTGCCGATCGCGATGACCTTGACGCCCTTGCGGGTCGCGGCCTTGCGCAGCCGCAGGAACAAGGTGCCGGCCTCGTCCTCGGGCTCGAGTCCGACGAGCACCACCGTGGAAGCACGCTCCAGGGAGGCGAACGTGACGCCGACCGGGGTGCCGGCCACCTTGGCGGCGAGGAAGTCGGTCTCTTCCTTCGAGATCGCCCGGGACCGGAAGTCGATGTTGTTCGTGCCGAGCGCCACGCGGGCGAACTTGGCGTAGGCGTACGCGTCCTCGACCGTGAGGCGACCACCGGTCAGCACGCCCTTGCCTGCTGCGGCAGCCAGCCCGCGCGCGGCGACGGCCAGCGCACCGGGCCACGAGGTGGGCTCGAGTTCGCCGGTCTCGGGATTGCGCACGAGCGGCGTCGTGAGGCGGTCGGTCTGACGCGACCACGTGAACGCGAAGCGGTCCTTGTCGGTGATCCACTCCTCGTTGACCT
>CAYYQO010000246.1:0-3864 GCA_964473845.1 uncultured Aeromicrobium sp. | reverse complement strand
CGAGAAGTTCAGCTTCATGCCGTGCGTCAGGTGACCGCCGTTGGCCAGGTCCAGACCCAGGATCGTGTCGCCGACCGAGGCGATCGCGTGCAGCGCGGCCGCGTTGGCCGTAGCACCCGAATGCGGCTGGACGTTCGCGTAGTCGGCGTCAAAGAGTTGCTTGAGCCGGTCGATCGCCAGCTGCTCGACCTGGTCGACGAACTCGCAGCCGCCGTAGTAGCGCTTGCCGGGGTAACCCTCGGCGTACTTGTTCGTGAGCACGCTGCCCTGGGCCTCGAGCGCGGCGACAGGGGCGAAGTTCTCGGACGCGATCATCTCGAGCGTCGTCTGCTGGCGGACCAGCTCTGCGTCGAGGAGCGCCGCAACGTCGGGGTCGAAATCGGCGAGATGCTGGTCGTGGCTCATGACGCCAAGGGTATCGCCCGGTTCTGACGCCTCGAACTGCTGTCCGGTGTGACCTCGGCCGACGGTCAGTCGCGTTCCCAGGCGGCCACCTGGGCGCGGCGTTCCAGGCCCAGTTTCGCCAGGATCGTCGACACGTAGTTCTTGACGGTCTTCTCCGAGAGGAAGAGTGTCTCAGCGATCTCGCGGTTGGAGTGGCCCTCGTGCAATTGGTCGAAGACCTTGCGCTCCTGGGCCGTCAGGTCGGCCAACGGATCGGGCTCGTTCTGGCGTCGGAGCCGCTTCAGGACGGCTCCGGTGACGGCCGGGTCGAGCAGGGACTGACCCGCGGCAACGCGGTGGACGGCATCGACGAGGTCGTTGCCACGCACCTGCTTGAGCAGGAAGCCCGACGCTCCGGCCATGATCGCCTCGAACAGGGCCTCGTCGTCCTCGTACGAGGTCAAGATCAGCACGGCGGTGCGCTCGGACGCGAGGCGGACCCGGCGGCACAGGTCGATCCCCGAACCGTCGGGCAGCCGGGCGTCGAGCACGGCGACGTGCGGCTTGAGCTGCTCGATGGCGGTCTCCGCCTCGGCGATCGTGCCGACCGAGCCGACGACCCGGATCGTGCCGGAATCCTCGAGCAGGTCGCCGACGCCCCGACGCACGACCTCGTGGTCGTCGAGCAGCAAGACCTCGATCGGATCCGTCACGTGGCCAGCCTAGGTCCCTCGGGGTCGGCCGATGCGGGCCCGCGCAGGGGAGCGCTCCAGACCAGCTTCGTCCCCACCCCGCCGGGGCCGGTCGTGATGGTCAGGGTGCCGCCCGCCCGATCAGCCCGGTCGCGCAGATTGGCCAGCCCACTCGCGGGAGAACGGTCGCTCATGCCGACCCCGTCGTCGATGACCTCGGCCACCACGTCGTCCTCACCGACGACCACACGCAGATCCACCCGCGAGGCGTGTGCATGGCGAATGACGTTCGCGATCGCCTCGTTCATCACCGCGTCCAGATGGCTGCGTAGGCCGATCTCGATCCGGGTCAGGTCTCCGACGACCTCGACATCGGGCGAAAACCCGAGGGGAGCGGCTGCGGCCTTGAGCAGTCGGGCCAGCCGCGCACCGTCCGTCGTGGCGTCCGAGCCGAGCGCGAAGATCGAGCCGCGCAGGTCCGCGATCGCCCGGTCGACGTCGTTCACCGCCTGCGCGGCGCGCTCCGACCACGGCTCGTCGATGTTGCGCGCGATCCGATCGAGGGACAGGCCCACCGCGAACAGGCGACCGATCACCAGGTCGTGCAGGTCACGCGCGATGCGGTTCCGGTCCTCCACCACGGCCATGCGGGCCAGTTCGGCTCGGGTCTGCGCCACCTCGTCGAACAATCGGGCATTCGCGATCGCCGACCCCGCGACGGCCGCCAGCGCCGTGACGATGCGTTCGTCGTCGTCGGTGAAACCGCCAGCCTTCTCCGTCAGGTACAGGTCCCCGAAGACCGTGCCGCCGATCCGTACCGGAACACCGAGGAACGCTCCCATCGGCGGATGGTTCGGGGGAAATCCGACGGAGGCCGGATGGGAGGCCAGGTCGTCCAACCGCAGCGTGCGGCCCTCACGCAGTACCACGCCCAACACGCCGTCGCCACGAGGCAGGCGGCCGATCGCGGCGGCCGTCGGTGGGTCGATTCCCTCGGTGATGAACTCGCTCAGTCGGTCATCGGTCTGCGGATCCAGGACGCCGAGCGCGGCGTAGCGGGCGCCGGTCAGTTCGCACGCCTGCTCGACGATCTGGCGAAGCAAGGTTTCGAGGTCGAGTTCGGAGCTGAGGCCGACGGCCGTGTCGACGAGCCTCTGCCAGCGGTACCGCTCCGGATCCTCCACATGCTCACCGTAGCGGCGTCGCCGCCAAGGTCCCCGGAAAGTCGGGACGTTCGACCCTGCCGAAGGCGCCGGGAGAGAGCGAGAGTGATGGTGTCAGAAAGGAACGGATCGATGAGCACCAACACCATCGTCGTCGGCATTGACGAGACCCCGGCTGGCGCGGCCGCCCTGAAATGGGCCGCCCACGAGGCGGAGTTGCGCGGCGGCGAACTCAAGATCGTGCATGTCTGGCAGATCGACGCGGCCGTCGCGATGGCCGGCGTCGAGGTGCCATGGATGGCCTACGAGAGCGATGCCCGCTCGAACGCCGGCCGCTGGGTCGCCGACACGATCGGCGCTGAAGACGCGAACGGGAATCCACGGCCGATCGAGGTGGTCCAGGGATCGCCCGGACCCACGCTGACCGAGATCGCCCGGGACGCCTCGATGCTGGTCGTCGGGACGCGGGTCCACACCGGCATCAGCCGAGTGCTGTTCGGGTCGGTCAGTCACTACTGCCTGACGCACGCACACGGCGTCGTCGTCGCGGTTCCGAGCACCGAGGAGCACTGAGCCTCGGCTCGGGGACGAGATCACATCTGCGCGCAGATGAGGTTCTCGTCAAACCGCGACACAATGGGATGGAACCCACCTCGACTAGGAGTGACCTTTCGTGAAGAAGCTCGCGCTGCTGGCTGCCGTTGCCATCGGATATGTCCTTGGAACCCGCGCAGGTCGCGCTCGTTACGAGCAGATCAAGCACCAGGCCGAGAAGGTGTGGAACACCGATCCCGTCCAGTCGACGGTCGACAAGGCCCAGGAGACCGCCAAGCATGCGGCGGCCGATGTGGGTCACCGCGTGGCCGAGACGGCCAAGGACGTGACGAGTGTCGTGACCGAGAAGGTCAAGACCGCCGCCGACTTTGCCGCACCGGACGATCCGGACACCGACGCCGCCACGGCCAACTCGATCCGCACCGCTGCCGATGACGTGGCGGCCAACGCCGACGCCGCGGCTGCTGCCGCCGATGCCGAAGCGGCGTTCGGTGGGGACGAGGACACGGCTGACAACCTCGCCGCCGAGGCCAACGAGCTGAGCAACGAGGCGGACGACCTGCAGGCCGCGGCCGACGCACTCAACGCCAAGGCCGATGCCGAGGCCGCGTTCGGTGGGGAAGACGACGACGAAACCGATCGCGCCTGATGCGGCTCCGGATCTTCACCGAACCCCAGCAAGGCGCTTCCTACGACGATCTGCGCGCGGTCGCGGTCGAGGCCGAGCGGCTGGGTTTCGACGCCTTCTTCCGCTCGGACCACTATCTGAAGATGGGCGGCGACGGGCTGCCCGGACCGTCCGACGCGTGGATCACGCTGGCCGGCCTGGCTCGCGACACCTCGAGTATCCGCCTGGGCACGTTGGTCACGAGTGCGACCTTCCGGCTACCCGGACCCTTGGCGGTCAGTGTCGCCGGCGTCGACCAGATGAGTGGTGGTCGCATCGAGTTCGGGCTGGGTGCCGGCTGGTTCGACGCCGAACACCGCGCGTACGGCATTCCGTTCCCCGGGACGCCTGAACGATTCGACCGGCTCGAGGAACAACTGCAGATCATCACGGGTCTGTGGGC
>CAYYQO010000245.1:0-3886 GCA_964473845.1 uncultured Aeromicrobium sp. | reverse complement strand
AAGCCCTGCCGGGCGCGGTACTCGCAGATCGCCTGGGTCGTCGCGGCGATGTGGTTCTCGTTGAACGCGGTGGCCAGGCTCGACCCGCGCTGCCCGCTCGTCCCGAAAGCCACGCGCTGCTCGACCACCTCTGGATCGGGCCGCAACGTGTAGTACGCCGTCACCAGATGGGCCAGATCGACCAGATCTCCCGGTTCGGCCGGTGTGCCTGCGCGCTCGTGGGTCATGCGCCCATCATGCCGAAGGTCGAGGGCGGGCACGATGGCGCCGGAGGCCCGGGCAGGAAATGCTCGCTGCGAGAAACAGTCTGTGGACAACGGACGGGCCGCGATTCAGGTGTGTCACGCTGAATGCCACCAGCCACCGCACACCATGCTGTGTAGAGTTATGTGTGAAGTGGTGCACATGGCAACGAATCTCGCGATCGATCCCGAACTGCTGAACCATGCGTTGCAGGTCAGCGGCGTCAGGACCAAGAAGGAGGCGGTCACCATCGCGCTGCAGGAATTCATCGCCCGGCGTGAACAGCGAGCTTTGCTCGACGTGTTCGGAACGCTGGAGTGGGATGAATCGTATGACCACAAGGCCGATCGGGGTGCCCGCGATCGTCGGCAGCAGGACGCGAACGGGTGACGCTCCTGGTTGACACGAGCGTGTGGTCCCTCGCCTTCCGGCGTGACGTGTCCGAGACCGGACGCGAGGTCCAGGCTTTGCGCGGGGCCATTGAACGCAACGAGCTGGTGGCCACCACGGGTGTGATCGTCCTGGAGTTGCTGCGTGGTCTGCTGCCCGGGCGCGCGAAAGCGGCGCTCGTACCCCGGTTGTCGGTCCTCACCATGGTCGAGCCGACGAAGACCGACTACTTCGAGGCGGCCGAACTGATCAACTCGTGCCGCAGGCGCGGCGTTCGATTGGGCACCGTTGATGCGCTCATCGCTCAGCTCGCGATCGCGAACGATCTGACATTGCTCACGACAGATCGGGACTTCACGGACGCGGCGAGGCACATTCCACTGCGCCTCTGGTCTGCGACGCACTGACGCGGAGGCGATCGACCACGATCTGACGATCGTCGAGATGGAGTTCGTGGAGGAGGTGATTGTGAGGGAACCCCGGAAGGTCGAGGCCCAAGTGAGGCAGGCCAAGCCGCGAGAGGTCGAACCACAGCCCGTCGACCAGTGCTGAGCGCCGGGCGTCGATGTCGCGTGCCGCGTCCGCCCTCGGGTAGTTCCGGCACGGCGTCTGAGAGCCGGCTACGTTTCGCGTCATGTCTGCTGATCCGCTGCTTGATCAGGTGGTCGATACGCTCTTGGCTGCCGACCCCGCTGGTGACCGCACTGCGCGGGTACTCCGATTCACGTTCGACCAGCTCTATGACGGGCGGCACACCGGAAGGTATCGGTGGGATCAACTCTTCAAGACAGAGAAGACCCACTTCGGCACCATCTTTGAGATCAACTATCGCCGTGAATTCGATGGGGTAATTGCCGATGGACAGAAGCTCGATTACCTGATCTCTGGGCATGAAGTGGACTGCAAGTATTCGCAGCGACAAGGTGGCTGGATGCTGCCGCCGGAGTCGTTTGGAGAGCTGCTGTTGGTCGCGACGGCCGACGATGCGCGTTCCAGATGGAGCGTCGGTGTTGTGCGTGCCAAGCCTGAATATTTGCGCGTCGGCGTCAATCGGGACGCGAAGTCCGGATTGAACGTGGCTGGCCGAGACGCGGTCTATTGGCTGTGGAAGGATGCCGGTTTGCCTCCAAACGTCCTTCTCCAATTGGACGAGATCGACGTAGCGGCGATCTTTGCGGCGGGTTCCGGACAGAAGCGCCTGAATGAGTTGTTTCGCAGGGCCGAAGGTCGGATCATCGGCCGTAACACCATAGCGACGGTTGCGCAGCAAGACGACTTCATGAAGCGAGTCCGAACCAATGGCGGGGCTAGGAGCATCTTGGCGAAGGAAGGCTATCTGATTCCGGGCGGGGACTACGGCGCCCATCGGAGGGTCGCACAGGCGTTAGGCGTCCAACCCCCAAGCCCAGGTGAGGTTGTGAGTATTCGTGTAACCGAAGCCGCGCAGGGAGAGCCCTGGGCGGTGGAACTCGACGGCCGGTCCTGGCGCCGTACGAAGGAAGGCGAGCGTCCCAGCGGCCCGGCGCCTTCGCTTCCTTCAACCAACCGCTGAGTCAGATTGCCTCAGGTACGAGTGACAGTTGTGGCTCAGGCCTGATTTCGCGCTTAACGCCATTGAGTGCGTCGAGAATGGCGCAACCCACGTGTTCGGCCACGGGAGGCGGGAAGGCGTTGCCTACTTGACGGTAACGGGCGGTCTTCTTTCCCGCGAACTGCCACTCGGGCGGGAAACCCTGAATCGCCGCGGCCATTTCCACCGTCAGCCGTGGAATGTGGTCCAAGGGGAAGTCGGGACCGGGGGCCTCATTAGAGAGGCTTGTTCCATTCACGCCTAACTTCAGCCACGCTGCACGGGCTCGAGTGGGCCCCAAGTCGGGACCACCGTGCTTGCGCGAGCCGCCAACGAGTGTCGGAGCGATCTCTTGAGCACCCTGGGCCCATGCCAGTGCTCCAGGCCAGCCTCCCGCGGCCATCATTTTGGCGAGCGTGTCGCCTACCGTTGGGGGCGTGCCGACGGGCTCGGGCCAATGGAAGTGCCTGAAGAACTTTGGCTTCATAGCAACGAGGATGAAGCGGGGGCGAAGCTGCGGTACGCCGTACGACGACGAGTTCAGAAGCTGCCAATCGTGGGCGTAGCCCATCTTGTCGAGTTCCGCCAGAATCCCGCGGCGGTAGTCGCCAAAACGTTCGCCAGCGAGACCTCGGACATTTTCGAGCATGAGTGCGTCGGGTTCGGATTCGCGGACCAGCCGCAACGCTTCCGGAAACAGGTCGCGTTCGTCGTCGGCGCCGAGTTGCTTGCCCGCAAGCGAAAATGGCGGGCATGGAACGCCGCCGGCGACAAGCGAGATTCCGCGGTAGTCGCGGCCATCCACCTCTCGGACGTCGCCTTCGTGAACCTTCCACTGGGGGCGGTTCAGCCGAAGGGTCGCGCACGCTTCGGGTTCAATCTCAACAGCGAGTTCGTGGGAAAATCCGGCGGCCTCGAGTCCGACTGCCTGTCCGCCAGCGCCAGCGCAGATCTCCAGAACGCCGTGGTCTCGAATGGTCATGCACACATCCTTTCAAACCGTCCATTAAAACATGTGTTCGACACGCACGGATGATGGTGTCAGGCACGTCTGACAGAACGTTGCTGCCTGCTACGCCACGCGCGGCCGGGCCAAGAACTGTGATGGGTCCAGGTGGCAGGTCGTGTCCAGCGGGCCGTGCAGGGCAAAGAAGTCGACGCGACTCGTGGGCCTGAAGTCGTGGAGACGGTAGACCACGTACTGGTCGGGGTTCTCGGTGCTGAAGGAGAGTTCGTTCTTCGTGGCATAGAAGGGGGCTGTCGCATCGAGGAACGTCGTCTTGACCTCGATGAACCGTTCGCGGCCGTCCTGATCGAATGAACGGACGTCGTAGCCCTCGCCATCACCTCTGGTCACGGACACATGTTCAACATCGCGAGCGAGGTCAGCGAGTCCGGCCTTGGACAGACGCTGCTGCTCATATCGAACAACTCGCAATTCACCCGCTGCGCCCCGCGCACGGTTCTCGGCGTCGAGCCGTGCGAAGTCGATCTTTCGGCCATGGAACACAGGCCCGGCGGACCCGGAGGGCGGGTGCCACTCCACGGTGGGTGCTTTCGATTCCCTCAGATCCCAAACGAAATCGGTGCCGGTGGTCAGGGTGTTCTCGACCGTCTCGACCATGTGGGCGATGACCGCCGAGTGTTCCTCAAGGTAGTTGGCCACCAGCGGGATGAGTGCCT
>CAYYQO010000244.1:0-3934 GCA_964473845.1 uncultured Aeromicrobium sp. | reverse complement strand
CGTTCGAACATGTCGCGTCCCCTCTGCTGGACTGTCCAATTCAGCATAGACGGGGTTCGGTGACCGTCTGCGTCTTGTCCAGATGCTTAACTCAACCGTCACAGCAGATGAACGCATCCACTGTTCGCTGTCGGCGGAATCTCGGCGCAGCGCGGGGCACGGTCAGAGCGGCCTCAGCGGACCATCCGCTCGCGGATCAACGGCTCGACGGCCCGGGTCGCACCCACGGCAGGCTTGCCCACCAGCGCCGTCTCGATCGTGATCGTTCCCGTGGCCGCGCGCGTTCCGACGACCTTCACCGGATTCGCGTACGGCGCGACCGAGCCGGTCACCGCGAACGTCGTCCGATCGTCCTCGACCTTCGCCGAACCGGTGTGCACGACCCGCCCGCTCGGCCGTACGAGCCACAGCCGGGGCTGAGTCCCCCGCGTTCCGTCACGGTCGTCGCTGAGCAGGTAGCAGTCCAGCGAGAAGCGCTCCGAGCACACACGCTCGCGCACCAGCACGCCCAGCATCTGCGGTGCCGACAGGTCGACGTCGTCCACCTCGTCGGACAACGCCAGCGCACCGGAGACTCCCGAGCAGGCGAAGAGCCGGACTCCCGAAGCGGAGAACGGCAGTGCCGGCACCTCGGTCTCGATCGAGGCGGTGATCGCGGCCTTGGACATCGAAGCGCGGGTTCCGAAGGTGATCGACTCGCCACGACGTCGACCGAAATCGGTGACGTCGCCCGCGGTGACAAGCGCGTCCGTCCGACCGAGTCGATAGCCCAGCAGCATCCGCGCGGTCAACACCGCACGCGCAGCCACAGGGTCCCTGGGCAGGGAACGCCGGTTCAGTTCGGTCAGGGCATCCGGCCCGCCGACCCGCACGAGGGACTGGGCCGCGCGACGCACGACCGAGGCGTCGGAGTCCGCCAATGCCCTCTGCAGCGCGGCCGGGGCGTCCGGATCGCGAAGTCGACCCAGGGTGACCGCGGCGAGCGACCGTACGTCCGGGTCGGCGTGTGCCGTCAGCAGGTCGACCGCGATCGGAGTCGCCTGATCGTGACGACGACGAGCGAGAGCCGCGAGCGATTCCTTCGCGATGGCGCCCCGCGAGTGGCGGGCCAGCTGGGTCAGCTCGCTGTCGCTGCACTGGTCCAGGGGTGTGAGTTCAGCCATGATGCGTCCTTTCGTGACGTCGACTCAGTGGGCCGCGCGGGCTTGGCACCGACCGCGCATGGTCGTGCCCTGCCCGGAGGTCAACAGGACCCCGGTGCGCGTGCTGTCCACACATCGGGTCTGAGCCATCAGGTTGTTGCGGGCGGCGACCGCCGTCGGGCAACTGTCGCCGTGGTTGTGCGACAGATCCAAGAAGTGACCCAGTTCGTGCGCGGCGGTGCGCGAGAACCTCTCGGCCTCCCGATTGATCTCGCCACCGATCAGGCCGTCGGACTTGCCACCCTTCGAACAGTCGCCGGGCACGGGTGAGATCCCGACGAAGTCCGGATCACTGATGTTGGCGACCAGGAACATGTCGATCCCGTCGTTGCTGACGCTGAAGTCGTCGAACAGGTCATCTGCCTCCGACTCGCTGCCGAGATCGTCGTAGCCCCTCGCGTCGGCGACACCGAGCCAGAAGTACTGGACCCGGCCCAGCCCGAACGACACGGTCGAGTAGATCTGGCGGATCCGGTGCACCGCGTAGTCGACCCGGTCGTCGGCAACGGCCAGGTCCACGGACGGTGCGTCAAAGCCGACCTCGATCAGATTGAGGTGAACGTGTTTGCGGCTCAGCGCGGTGAAGGCCTCGCCGAGCCGGACCTCGACAGGAGCGTTGGTGCTCGGATCCGTGGGCGGCGTCGCCCGCCAGAACCCCATCACGTGGTGCATGACCGAAAGGTCGCCCACACCTCCCAAGCCCATCGCCGACATCGCCTGTCGAACGGAGGTGACGGTCATGGCGTGACCTGTGCTTCCAACGCTTCGATCCGATCGTTCAGGACCGAGATGTCGGACGTCGCCGCCGTGACTTCGGCATTCAGGGCCGCGATCGCCGCGGTCGCGGCAGTCAGTTCGGCCGTGAGTTGACTGACGCGTGTGGTCAGGCTCGTCAACGTCGCGCCGACGTCCACCCCGCCGACGACGGCACCGTTCGGCATGGAGACTCGACCGTTGACGACGACGCCCCCGGTGTAGTCGCGATCCCAGTTCAGGACCAGTTGGTCTCCCGGGCCATGGACGAGCGCGCGGCGGAACGGGTTCCGTCGCAGCGGAGCCAACCGCCCGCGGCGCGCCGAGCCACCGTCGAGCATGAAGTCCGTGCCGAACTGTTGCGTGATCCGACTGCGGACGATCAGCCAGTCCCGGTTGTTGAAACCCAGGATCTGCTTGCAGCTGTTGACGCTGACACCAGCCGGGTAGTCGTTGTCCCAGTTGATCGTCAGGCCGTCGTCGAAGTCGTGGACGAGAGCCCGCCGATGCGGCGTGTTGGTCTTGCGCCTCGACCGCGAGTCGAGCATGAAGTCGGTCGACTCCGCTTTCGTGATGCCGGCCTCCAGATGCAGGAAGTCCCCGGCGAATCGAATGTCAGTCATGTCGGTGTTCCTCTCCAAGCGTGCTTGCCTACGGGGAGTGGCCGTCGATCGCGGTTGATACCGGATCGGCGCACGGGTTCAGCGGTGGCGGGGACCGTCGTCCGGTCCGCTCCAGCGGCGGGCGGGTCCGCTGTTCAGCGTCCCCTCGGGCATGGCCGTGTCGCCGGGCTGTGGATCGGGCTCGGCCTGGACCTTGACGAGCGTGTTGATGCTGACGTGCGGCCACTTGATGCGGCCCGGGCCCCCGTCGAATCGGGCGAAGAAGTCGAGTTGGACGACCTGCGCGTACTGCAGCCGCAGTGAGGTGCTGCCGTCCGGCTCCTCGATCTCCTGGATCCAGAAGGTCGACTTCATCTCGCTGGCGTTGGCCTGGCGGACGATGAACGGGATGTTCGAGATCCCGCCCGTCGCGACGGTGCTGTCGAACTCGAGTTTCGTCGTGCGCACGATGTTGACGCCTTGGTTCGCCACCTTGAGCAACTCCGTCGGATCCGTGGGGTCGAACAGGTTCACGAAGGGGTTGTCGTGGAAGTGCTTGTACGGCCGCAGGTACGGATTGGCCTCGATGTCCTGGTCGACGCCGAGCGGCAGCGCGTTGATGTCAGGGATGGCGGGCGCACCGTCCGAGGTCCCGGCGGTGCCCAAGCCGAGGATCGAGTCGCCGTGGGGGACGGTGGCCAGCCGGGCGATGTCGACCACGTCCTCGTCGAGCGGATCGGACATGTGCAGGAACAGGCCGGGCTCGTGATGGATCGCCAGATCGGGAGGGCCCGCCAGACCCGAGCTCGGGAAGTCGTCGGCGACGAGTTGCTTGATGCCCTGCTCGTAATCGAGGGTGACGAGCAGCTGGTCCGCGTTGGGCGTGACACCGCTCGCGGCCGGCCCGATGCCGCGATTGGGCACGGCCTTGTCGACGAGGCTGAACTTCAGTTGCTCGTTGTACTGGTTGAGCAGCAGTCGGTACGGCGGCCGGAAGATGGCACCCTGCGGAGGCCCGAAGGGCAGCGCGATCATGTTCCAGCCGCGGCCGGGCAGATCGGGTTCGTTCGCCCAGATGCCGGGCAGGAGGGTGAAGGGACCGAGGTCCGGATCGCCGGTGACCGCCGGTTCGATGTGGCGGCCTTGTTCTTCGAGACGTTCGACTTGGTCGGTGCGGAGCATGAGGGTCCCCCTGGGGACATCGCAGGGTTCCGTCGGAACGTGCTCCCGAGCCCGCCGTCCCCACGGACTGACAATCATGGGGAGACGGTGAGAAGGCGTCGTGATACCGGGCTGCTCGGCCCTTTCGTCACTCCCGGCGCTGGACGGGGAAGAGGATCGCCTCGCGGATGCCGATGCCCTGCAGCAGCATGACGA
>CAYYQO010000243.1:0-3952 GCA_964473845.1 uncultured Aeromicrobium sp. | reverse complement strand
GTCGTCGTCGGTGCGGCCTTCCTGACGAGGTTCGAGAAATGACGACCACCAGCACCGAACAGCAGGTCCGCCCGCACGGCGACGTCCTGCTCGACGTCGACGGGCTGTCGCTGTCCTTCGGCTCCGTCCGGGCTCTGGCCGACGTCAGCGTGACCGTCCGGTCGGGCGAGATCACCGCGCTCGTGGGCGACAACGGCGCCGGCAAGTCGACGCTCGTGCGCTGCGTCGCTGGCGTCCACACCGCCGACTCGGGCACGATCAGGTTCGATGGCGACGTCGTGGCGTTCACCGCGCCCGACCAGGCCCGCAACGCCGGGATCGAGACCGTGCACCAGAACCTCGCGCTCGTCGAGGACCTCACGGTGTGGCAGAACCTCTATCTCAACCGCGAGGTCACCGGCGGATTCGGTCCGTTCACGTACCTGAAGAAGCGCCAGATGCGAGCGGGCGCGTCCGAGATGGTGTCCAAACTCGCGGTCAACGTCCCGGCGGTCACCTCGACGGTGCGCCGACTGTCCGGCGGCCAGCGCCAAGCCGTCGCGATCTGCCGTGCCGCGGGCTTCAGTTCCAAGCTCGTGATCATGGACGAGCCAACCGCCGCGCTCGGCGTCCAGGAGACAGCGCGGGTTGAGGAACTGATCCTGCGACTGCGCGACGAGGGACATGCGGTCCTGCTCATCAGCCACAACTTCGACCAGGTCCTGCGACTGTCCGACCAGGTCTGGGTCATGCGCGCGGGCCGCTGTGTCGCCGGCCGCCGGACCGCCGAGACGTCGGGCGAGGAGATCGTCGGCCTCATCACGGGCGCGATCTCGCAATGACCACCCACCACACCAGTACTGCTTTGAAGGGGAACACCGTGAACCAGCGCAATCCGATCGGCGTCCACGCCCTCGTGTGGGTCGGAGGCACCCGGCCCGACGAGATCGCCGAGGCCGTCCGCAGGACCAAGGACGCCGGCTACGACCTGCTCGAACTCTCGTTGCACGAGATGGAGGTCCTCGACGTCGAGGACACCCGGCGAGCACTGGACGACGCGGGACTCCAGGTGGCCTGCTCGCGCGGGCTGGCCTTCGACGCCGACGTCTCGAGCGACGATCCGACGATCGTGGCGCGGGGCGAGAAGATCCTGCAGGAGTCCCTCGACGTCGTGGCGGGCCTGGGCGGTTCGATCCTGACCGGAGCGCTCTACAGCGCCCTGGGCAAGTACGGACATCCGCTCAGTGACGCTGGCCGGGCGAACGTCGTCACGGTGCTGCGCGATCTGGCGAAGGAGGCAGCGGGCCGCGGGGTGAACCTCGGGCTCGAGATCTGCAATCGCTACGAGACGAACGTCATCAACACGGCGCGCGACGCCCTGCGACTGGCCGACGACATCGGCGAGGACAACGTCGTCATCCACCTCGACACGTACCACATGAACATCGAGGAATCGGACTTCGTCACGCCGGTTCTGGAGGTCGGCGACCGCTTGGGTTACGTCCACATCGGCGAGAACCACCGCGGCTACTTGGGCTCGGGTTCGATCGACTTCCCGGCGTTCTTCCACGCCCTGGAGAAGGCCGACTTCGGCGGTCCGATCACGTTCGAGAGCTTCTCGTCGGCCGTGGTCAGCCCGACTCTGTCGAACGATCTCGCGGTGTGGCGTTCGTTGTGGACCGACGGCGACGATCTGGCTCGCCGTGCCCATGCGTTCATCGACACGCACCTGGCGGCCGCCGCCTCCATCGACGCGTGACGTTCCGATGGCAGTGAGCCGGCCGGCCGTCCTCGGCCTCGATCTGGGCACGAGTGGCATCAAGGCGGTGCTCGTGGGTGCGGACGGTTCGGTCCTGGCGCGCGCGGATCGCGGTTATGCCGTCGACTCGCCGCACCCGCGCTGGGCCGAGACCGATCCGGCGCAGTGGGAAGCGGCGGCGCGCGAGGCGGTCGCCTCGGTGCTGGCCGTCACGGACGTCGAAGTCGTCGCCGTCGGGTTCGACGGACAGATGCACGGAACGGTGCTCGTCGACGAGTCCGGTGATCCCGTGCGTCCCGCGGTGCTGTGGCCGGACGGTCGAGCGGCGGACGAACTGGCCGTTTGGGCGGAGCTGCCGACCGCGCGAGCCCTGGCGAACCCGCTGGTGCCCGGGATGACCGGTCCGGTGCTGAGTTGGCTGGCCCGGCGCGAGCCCGCCGTCGTGGCCCGCGCCCATCGGCTGCTGTTGCCGAAGGACTGGCTGCGGACGCGCTTCGTGCCCGGTGCATTCGTGACGGATCCCTCGGATGCGTCGGCGACGTTGTTGTGGGATCTCGAGCACGGCGAGTGGAGCGACGATGTGCTCGCTGCGACCGGCATCCGAGCCGACCTGGCGCCCGAGGTCGTTCCGTCGGGCGCGGTCGTCGGTCACCTCGGGGCCGACGCCGCCGTGGATTGGGGCCTACCTGCGGGCATTCCTGTCGTCGCCGGTTGCGCCGACGCGGCGGCGACGCTCGTCGGTTCCCAGGCGGCAGCCGGGCGATTGGTCGTGACCGTCGGTTCAGGTGCGCAGATCGTCCTGCCCGCAGTGACGCCGTCCTACGACGGGCCGATCACCCATCACACGTACTGCTCGGCCGATGGCGGCGCCTACGCGATGTTCGCCGTCATGAACGCCGGCATCGCGTTGACTCGCGTCATCGAATTGCTGGGCGGAACCTGGGACGACCTGTACCGCGACTACGACCGCGACCGGCCGATTCCCGGGTTCGTCCCGTTCCTGTCCGGAGAACGCCTGCCCACGACAGTCCCCGCTGGTTCGGGGCGCTGGTTCGGCCTCGGGCTCGAGACGCAGCGGGCCGACCTGTTCGCCGCCGCGCTGGAGGGATTGTGCTTCACGATCCGCCGTGGAGTCGAGTCGATGCCGGCCGTGGCCGACCCCGTGATCGAGGTCGCCGGAGGCGGAACCCGTTCGCCCGTCTTCGTGAAACTGCTCGCCGACGTGTTGGGCCGGAGCCTGCGACGTGTCGACCTGGCCGACGCCACCGCTGTCGGAGCGGCGCAGCTGGCCTTCGGTGCGGCGGGCTTGGCGGCCCCGCCTCCGCCTGAGCGGAACGGTGACCTGATCGAGCCCGCGGAGTCCGGGCCTCTGGCCGAGCGCTATGCCCGGTTCCTGACCGAAGTGGAAGGGTGAGTCGATGGCGAACGTCGTGCGTTGGGCCGTGGCCGGATGGGGGGTCGGTGGCCGCGTCTTCCACGCTCCACTGATCCGCTCGACGACCGGCCTTGATCTGGTGTCCGTGGTGTCGACGAACCCGGAGCGGGCCGAGCGGGCACGTGCCGAGGGCCTGCAGGTCGCGCCCGACCTGCGGGCCCTGCGCGATGCCGGAGTGGCCGGCGTGACGATCACGACGCCGGCCGGAACCCATGCCGATCTCGCCGTCGAGGCGTTGGAGTTGGGCCTGCACGTCGTGGTGGACAAGCCCTTCGCGACGACGCGCGACGACGCCGCCCGCATCGTCGCGGCGCAGACCGACACCGTGCTGACCGTCTACCAGAACCGTCGATGGGACGGTGACTACCTGAGCATCGCGAAACTCGTGGCCGACGGTGAGATCGGGCGCGTCGACCGCTTCGAGTCCCGGATCGAACGGTTCCGGCCCGACCTGCCGCGGTGGATGCGCGACAGCGACTCGGTCGGTGGGGGAGGCGTCCTGGTCGACCTCGGTCCCCATCTGATCGACCAGGCCGTGCACCTGCTGGGTCCGGCGCGCGAGGTCTTCGCCGATCTGAGTGTGCTGGGCGACGACCGGGTCAGCGAGGACGATGCCGTCGTCATGCTGCGGCACGAGAGTGGCGCACGGTCGACGATCGTCGCGTCACTGCACGCGGCCGCCGAGGGGTCTCGGTTCCGGATCTCGGGAGATCGCGCCGGTGCCCGGATCGAGGGCTTCGATCGGCAGGAGGCCCAGTTGTTCGCCGGGGGCAGTCCGG
>CAYYQO010000242.1:0-3995 GCA_964473845.1 uncultured Aeromicrobium sp. | reverse complement strand
GCAGTACGTCAAGATCCTCTACTTGAACCAAGAGCGCTCCTACGTCCGCAAGGCGAAGGAAGCCATCCTCTCGGTCAAGATCCACAACGAGCTCAGCAAGCAGGACATCCTCGGCGGGTACCTCAACACGATCTACTACGGCAACGGCTCGTACGGGGTCGAGGTCGCGTCGCAGACCTACTTCGGCAAGTCCGCCTCCGACCTCACCGCCCGCCAAGCCGCCTTCCTCGCCACGGTCATCAACAACCCGTCGTACTTCGACCCGTACGTCGACGGCGCCACCGAGCGGATCCTGCCGCGGTACAACTACGTCATCGACGGCATGCTGAAGGAAGGCGCGATCACCGCCGAACAGGCGGCCAAGCTGACCGGGACGCTGCCGAAGTTCAAGAAGCAGAAGGCCAACCAGCGGTTCGGTGGATCGAAGGGCCACCTGCTGGAACTGGTCAAGCAGCAGATGCGCGCCGAGGGCTTCCTCGATTCCGAGATCGAGGGCGGCGGCTTCAAGATCGTCACGACCTTCGACAAGGACAAGCAGGCCGCTGCTGTCGACGCCGTCAAGGAAGTCCGTCCCGACGGTCTGGACGAACTGAACACGGCGGTCGTCTCGGTCGAACCCGGCACGGGCGCCGTGCGATCGATGTACGGGGGCCCCGACTACGTGAAGAACCAGTTGAACTGGGCCACACTGGGCACGCAACCCGGCTCGACCTTCAAGGTGTTCGGCGTCATCGCCGCCCTCGAGAACGGTTACAGCCTGCAGACCCGGCTGAACGGCAATGCGCCGCTGAAGATCGGCAACGACACGATCGAGAACCAGGGTGACAGTGGCGGACGGTCGTA
Organism: uncultured Aeromicrobium sp.; assembly: GCA_964473845.1. Taxonomy (GTDB): domain Bacteria; phylum Actinomycetota; class Actinomycetes; order Propionibacteriales; family Nocardioidaceae; genus Aeromicrobium. Next base: position 3,152 of record CAYYQO010000242.1, on the reverse strand, counting down.
CGGCTACATCAACCTGGAGCGTGCCACCGAGTTCTCGGTCAACACCGCGTTCGCCGACCTGACCGACCAGATGGAGGACGGGCCGCAGAAGATCATCGAGGCCGCGCGTGAGGCCGGTGTCCCCGAGAAGACGATCGAGACGATCTCCCCGGTGCTGGGTGTCTCGCTGGGCTACGCCCCCGTGGCTCCGATCGACATGGCCAACGCGTACGCGACCTTGGCCGCCGAGGGCAAGCGCGCCGATTGGTACGTCATCGAGAAGGTCGACGACTCGCGCGGAAGCCAGATCTACCAGCACGGCGTCTCGACGACACAGGCAATCGACGAGGACGTCGCGGCCGACACCATGGCTGCCTTGCAGACCGTCGTCCGAGGCGGATCGGGTACGAAGGCCCGCACGTTCTGCCCCACCGCCGGCAAGACCGGCACGGCGACTGCCACGGATGCCGACGACAACCAGCGCGTCTCGTCATCGTGGTTCGTCGGCGCGACCCCGAAGCTGGCCACGGCCGTCATGTACAACCGCGGCAAGGGCAACGAAGAACTCGAGGGGTACATGCTGCCCTTCTTCGGCGGCACCTACCCGGCCATGACGTTCCAGAACTACATGAACGCCGCGTTGGAGGGCTCCGAGTGCGGCACGTTCGCTCCGCGCGCGAACATCAAGGGCGAGAAGGGCACGTCGATCGCCAATCCTGCCCCGGCTAAGAAGAAGGAGAAGAAGAAGGAGAAGAAGACCGAGCCGACCAAACCGCCCGCGACGCGGACGCCCCGGCCGACGACTCCTCCGCCGGCGACCACACCGCCGCCGGCCACGACTCCTCCGCCGGCGACCACACCGCCGCCGACGCCCGCACCGACGCCCGACCCGCCGGAACCGACGCTGCCGGAAGGCCCTGAGGGCGACTGACTGCCGGCCCGGCGGATCAGACCTCGGTGATCGCGTCGAACGCCGCGATCGTGTACCGCACCTGGGCCGGCAGGCGGTCGCCCACGGAAGGCACGCGAGCTCCTTCGGGCAGCAGGATCATGCTGGCCTGCATGTGCGGCGGTTCGACGAACCAGCGCTGTTTGCCGTCGATCGTGAAGGGCGACAGCGCGAGTCCGGCTGCCGCCAATCCGCCCTTGGCCGCGGCCTTGCCCCGCCCGGCGATCCCGGCGACGGCGCGAGGTGCCTCGAGTCCGATCCCGTGGCTGGTGCCTCCGGCCACGATCAGCACGTGTCCGGCACGCGGGACGCGACCCTGGCGGTAGCCGACACGTTCGCCACGCTGGATCGTGTGGACGTCCAGAACGGTCGATTGCACCGACAGCGCCTCCAGGCGGCCCAGCCACAGTGACGTCCCGACGCGAGGCCGGATCGCCAGGTTGGGCCGCGCGGCTCGGAGCTGCTCCAGTTCGGGCACGGTCAGGTGGGAACAGAACACGGTCGTCGCGGTGAGTGCGGAGGCCTCGAGCACGGCGCACCAGGTCTGGGCCTCGGTCAGGTTTCCGCCCGACATCGGCAGGTGGATCGCGAAACCGTCGACCGACAGGTTGCTGTCCGCGATCGCTCGCGCGGCATCGGCCAGTTGATGACGGTCGAGTCCGTGGCGGGCCATGGAGGTCTCGGCCTCGACGATGATGCGCGCGGAGGGCAGGCTGCGCGCGAGTTCGGCGATGTCCTCGACCCGGCTGACCGTGTGGACGAGGCGGGGGTCGGCGATGCGTGGCGAGAACGGACGCCACGGAGTCAGGACCTGGACGTCGCCGGTGAACGCGCCGAGCAGTTCGGCGGCCTCCTCATAGGTGCCGACCGCGATCATGTCCGTGCCCAGACGTGCGGATTCGGCGGCCAGGCGCCGGCGGCCGAATCCGTAACCGTTGCCCTTGATGACGGGAACGAGGCCGGGGTGGGCGGTCGCCGTCGTGGACAGGTGGGCCCGCCAGTCAGCAGCACGGATCTCGAGGTCGAAGGCCATGGTTCCATCCTGCCGGATGCCGGTCGGGCCGCCCGCGGTGCGCCGGGTTCCGTGGGCTCACGACCGCCGCCCCTGCCCCACTTTTGGTACGGGATCCACCCAAGTTCAGCCCAAGAGCGTGCATCCCGTACCAAAAGTGGGGGGCGGGGACCGCGAGAGGGCGGGGCCGGCGGGCGGCGGGCCGGGTTCAGCCGCGGCGGCGCATGTAGGCCGTGAAGGCGGCGTACAGCGGGCGATTGATCGCCAGGTCCCACTCGCCGAGGTACTCGACCGCCTCGCCGCCGGTGCCGACCTTGAACTGCAGGAGACCGACGTGGGGATCCTCGGTGTCGAGCGTGTCGGTGATGCCGCGCATGTCGTAGATCTCGGCGCCGCCGGCCAGGGAGTCGCTGATCATCCTCCACTGGATGGCATTCGAGCCGCGCACCTCGCGCTTGGCCGTCGTCGATGCGCCGTACGAGTACCAGGCATGGGTGCCGACCCGGACCAACGTCGTTGCCGCGACGAGGTCGCCGTCGTGCCGCGCGAGGTAGAGCCGCAAGCGCTGGGGATCCTCACCGGTCATGGCGTCCCACATGGTCTGGAAGTACGACAGCGGCCGCGGCGTGAAGTGGTCGCGCTCGGCGGTCTCGGCATACACGCGATGGAAATCGGTCAGATTGTCGCGCTCTCCCAACGTGACCTCGACGCCCTGCTTGGCGGCCTTGCGGATGTTGCGCCGCCACAACTGGTTCATGCCGGCCAGGACGTCTTCCTCGGTACGGCCGGCCAAGGGGATCTGGAAGTTGTACTTCGGCTGGCCCGCGGAGAAGCCACCCTCCGCGGCCTGTTCGCGCCAGCCCAGCCGACGCAGGCGGGCGCCCAGTTCGATCGCGGAGTCGTCGCGATGGTCGGCGGGAACGTCGCCCAGCCGGGTCAGAACGTCGTCGGCCAGCGCAGCCTTGAGGGTCGCGGCCTCCCAGCGTCGGGTCACGACCGGCGGTCCGATGCGGATGCCGAACGCGCCGTTCGCCTTGAGGTGGATGCGCAGTGCGTCGAGCGCTAGGTCGACGTCGCCGCTCCAGTCCAGCACCGGTCCCTCGGGCAGGTAGGCCAGATACCGCTTGAGTTTCGGGACCTGCCGGTACAACACCAGTCCCACGCCGACGAGGTCGGAACCGGCGAACCAACCCAGCGTCTCGCCGCGCCACT
>CAYYQO010000241.1:0-4014 GCA_964473845.1 uncultured Aeromicrobium sp. | reverse complement strand
TCAGGACTTCCGCAGCAGCGCGAGGTACATCGCATCGGTGCCGTGGAGGTGCGGCCACCAGCGGCGCTCGGACTCGACCGTGACATCGGTCCGGTCCGCGAGGACGGCATCCACGACCTCGCGGGTCTCGGCCAGCAGCGGCGAGCAGGTCGCGTAGCCGACAAGCCCACCGGGCCTGACCAGGTCGAGGGACCGGGTCAGCAGTTCGCGTTGCAACTCGGCCAATGCCGGGACGTCCTCGGGCTTGCGTCGCCACCGGGATTCGGGTCGCCTCCGCAGCGCTCCCAGGCCGGTGCACGGCGCATCGAGCAGGACGCGATCGAAGGAGTCCTCCTCCCACGGCCCCTCGCGACCGTCGTGCACCGTGACCTCGACGTTGTTGAGTGCTCGCACCGATTGGCGCACCAGATCGGCCCGGTGGGTCTGGACCTCATTGGCGACCAGGGTGGCACCGCGCTGGGCAGCGAGGGCTCCGAGCAGCGCGGCCTTGCCGCCGGGCCCGGCCGCCAGATCCAGCCAGTGGGTGTCGTAGCCCTCGACGGCGGCTTCGGCCGTCGTGATCGCGACCAACTGGGAACCGACGTCCTGGACGCCGGCACGTCCGTCGCGGACCGCCGCGATCCGGCCCGGGTCTCCCCCGTCCGTCAGCACCTTGGCGTACGGGCTCAGCGGATCAGGATCTCCGGGCAGGTCCTCCGGATCGCACAGCCCGGGCCGCGCCACGAGCGTCACGCGCGGCGGCGCATTGTCGGCCTCGAGCAACGCCTCGACCTGGTCGGCGCCGACCACGGCCTGCAGCCCCTCGATCACCCAGCGCGGATGGGAGTACCGGATCGCGAGCGCGTCGATCGGATCGGTGCCGTCGGTCAGTTCGTCGATCCACGTCGACAGATCCTTGCCACCGATCTTGCGCAGCACGGCGTTCGTGAAGCCGACGGGCTTGTGACCGATCCGGCGCCGAACCAGCCGAACCGTCGTGTCCACCGCGGCGTGCGGAGGGACGCGCATCGCGAGCAGCTGGTGCGTGCCCAGCCGCAGCGCATCCCGCACCGCCGGGTGGACGGTCCCGGTCGCGACCGAGTCGATGATCGCGTCGTACGTTCCCTGGCGCCGGATCGTGTTATGGGTGAGCTCGGTGGCCAGGGCCGCGTCGCGGGCGGACATGTCGTCGAGCAAGGTCGGCAGCAGCAGGTTCACGTAGGCGTCGCGGACGCGGACGGCCGACATGACGTCGAAGGCGACCTCGCGGGGATCGGTGCTCATGCGAACACGACCTCGGTGGCGCCGCCGAGGCCGCGGCCCCAGTCGGCGGCGGGCATCGGCTTCTTGCCGTGTGGCTGGACCTCGCCGAGGATCACGTCGTTCGTGGCGGTCCCGACGCGGACCTCGCGCTTGGCGATCGTGGCGACGCCCGCCGCGAGGGTCGACTCCTCCGCGATCGTGAGCGGACCGACCTTGAGCCGCGCGTCGTTGCCCTCTCCGTCGAGCACCGTGGTCCACGCCCCGGGGGCCGGGGTGCAGCCGCGGATCTGCCGATCGACCGCGAAGGCGGGCCGCGTCCAATCGATCCGGGCGTCGTCGGTGGTCAGCTTGTGGGCGTAGGAGACGCCCTCCTCCTGCTGGTGCACCGCGCCGATGTCGCCGTCCTCGATGTGGTCGACGACATCGGCAACCAGCTTCGCGCCCTCGTCGGACAGCCGGTCCAGCATCGTCCCGGTCGTGTCGTCGTCCTGGATCCGTTCGGTGATGGTCCCCAGTACGGGACCGGCGTCGAGCGCCTCGACCAGGCTGAAGACCGTGGCACCGGTGATCTCGTCCCCGGCCATGATCGATCGCTGGACCGGGGCGGCACCCCGCCAGGACGGCAGCACCGAGTAGTGCAGGTTGATCCAGCCGAACTCGAGCGCGTCGAGCACGTCACGCCGCAGCAGCGCGCCATACGCGACGATGACACCGAGTCGTGCCTGCGTCGCCGCCAACGCCTCGAGGAACTCCGGATCGGAGGTGGAGACCGGCTTCAGCACCTCGATGCCGTGCGCCTCGGCGGCCACCGCGACCGGTGAGGGTTGCAGCGATCGCCCCCGTCCCACCCGCGCATCCGGGCGGGTGATGACCGCCACGACCTCGTGGCGGCTGGCGACGAGAGCCTCGAACGTCGGTACGGCAGTAGCCGGGGTCCCGGCGAACACGATCTTCACTCGGCGAGTCTAGGCCGACGCCGCCTGGCTCCAGCGATGACGTCGGCACACATGCTGGCAGCGCAAAGGCGATCACTAATAGCCCTACTCCTGTCTGTAGGTTGGGAATATGGCCCTGGAATTTCCATCCGATTCCCCAGCAGCCGATTGGCTGCTGAACGACATTGGCGACCCCGATCGGCTCGTCGTTGCCGGGCCAATGTGCTACGAGGCCTACGCGAGACTGCTCTTCGTCCCCGATCCCGAGACCAGGTTCGCTGCGGAGGCAGACATCACGCTCCCCGACGAGCACCCCACCGAAGTTGCCCTGGTCGCTTCCACCGTTCGAATGCTGGCCGCTACTGATCCTTCGTCAAACCAACTCTGGTTCTGTATCTGGGACGGCTACTCGGACATGCCGCTCCCCGTCTCACCGAGCATCGACCTCGGCATACGACAGTACGCGCTTGCGAGAGGCACCTTCAGCGACTGGCTGACGTGGAGCGAGCAGGTCGGAGTGTCCGGTTCCAGACCCCCAGCATTCATGTGGCCCGACGACCGGAGTTGGTGTATGACCAGTGACGTGGATCCGCATTGGGCAGTCATCGGCGCAACCGCTTCAATGATCACCGGCCTCCTCACCAAACCGGAACTGCCGATACTGCCGATGAACCAAGACGATGATCCACCCCGGTACGGGTCTTGACAGGATCAAACCTTGCTGAGAATCTCCTCTCCTGTCACATTCAGACTCAGGGGGAACGATGCTCGGCCGCGCAATTTTTGTCACCGTCGCACTTTTGGCACTCTGTCTAGCCTCTCTGGCTCCCACGACTGCGGACCAGAGGTACTCACAAACTCAGTTCACCACCGCTGGAGAAGCAATACCGGGGGTTTTCCCAGCCGGGGCGGAATCCAGTGAGGTTTACCTCGAAGGAGATGGCAATGAGGCTTCGGACCCTGCCGCCAGTACGTCTAGGAAAGCTATCTCACCGAACGTCTCGATAGCAGCAATCGGATGTACGCCTGTGAGTGGTCGAGACAACCCCCATTATTCCGGGGGCGACGTTTCCGGTCATGGCTGGTGGGGAAAGGGCACCTGTACCAAGCCAACTGCCCGCGTCAAGAACTGTCTGTACGAGTGGTACACAGACAACTCGTGGCGTTTGAAGAAGTGTTCGGTGACGAAGACCTTGCAGCCCGGCAGTGGTGGAAGCGGACGTCGAACAAACGCGCGGATCAAGTGCGACAACAGGGCCCAGACTAGCTGGCGCAATCACGTTGACGTTGACGTGATTGGTCAGATTGATACTGGCGAAAAGCCTTACCGGCAAAGCTTGATTGGTTGCAGGGTCTACTGACGACACGGGCAATGGCAGGGACTGCATCCATATCGGTCCAACGCTCAGAAAGCGTGGGGATCGATCTGGATGCGCAGCGGCTGCTCCTTGGCAGCACTGCGATCGGCGGCCATCTGCTTGAGCACGCGGGCCAGGGCCAGGCCCTCACGGCGGGGCACGCGCAGGATCAGCCGGTCGCGGCCCGGTTCGACCGGAACGGGCCCCAGGACATCGACGAAGGACGGCCAGGCGTGCGTGACCAATGCGGTGATGACCGCCTCGGGCCCGTCCACGGTCGCCAGCCGGCCCACGGGTGGCAGGTGGGTCTGGGCGCGGTCGGCGAGCTCGCGGGCCGCGACGCCGACCGGATCGGCACGCACGAGGCCCTGCAGTGTGCCGCTGTCCCCCACCGCTACTGCCCTGGCGCCGTAGCCCGCCAGCGCGAGCGCGTTGAACCAGCGCCGGTGCGACTCCTCGAAGACGCGGACATCGTCGCG
>CAYYQO010000240.1:0-4032 GCA_964473845.1 uncultured Aeromicrobium sp. | reverse complement strand
GCTCAATTCGTGGGGTTACTCGCTGGAAGTGGGATGATCGATGTCATGGAATGCCACAACTTCTCGCGATGGCGCGCGAGTTCAGTCGCGACTGGTCTGGTCGCCGTCGCCTTCTTGGCCGCAGCTGGGGTCTCCCACGCTGCGGGAGGGCCCGATGATCGCCTTGTGAACACGAGCGACTCGCAGCTCGCCGGGATCCTGAACGCTGATGCGGCGAATGAGGCGACCGACGGCCTCGCCGCGGTCGCCGGCCAACTCGAGGGTGTGGGAGGAGAGCGTCTCGCGGGATTGGAGCTCTCGGACAGCGGTAGACGGATCGTCGCGCACTGGGTCGGTTCCACCCCTCCAGTCGTGGCGGACTATGTCGCAACGCTGCCCGACGGAGTGCACGTCACGAACGTGGAAGGCGCTCGGTACGGGCGTGCGCACCTCCAGGCCGTCGCCGCGCGAGTCGCCGACACCCCTGAAGCCGAAGCCGTCGGTGTGAGCTCGATTACCGTCAAGTCCGACGGTTCAGGACTGCGAGTCGATCTCGTGTCAGGCCTTCCCGCCGACGCCGTCCGTGCTGCTCTGGTGGCGGCCACCGGCCTGCCGAAGTCAGCCGTGGAGTTCGTGCCCGACACCGGTGAGATCGTTCGCCTGCCTGCGCAGATCAAGCCGGCTTGACCCAGGCGGTGCCGGTTTCGGTACGAACCAGGACATGCTCGGCCGCGACGTGCTCCAGGTCCTCGGTCTCGATCACGCTGAACGTCGACTGGCCCAGGTCGAGCAACAACGCCGACGCCCCATCGGCCGAAGCCGCTCGCGCAGCGTCCCGGCCATACACGGGAACCGGACGCGACGTCGGGTTCCAGCGGTTCATCGTCTCGAGCGAACTGAACGCCAGCAGGGCCGTGCGGCCGTCGGCACCCGTCATCAGGACGGCGGCCATCTCGGAGTTCTTGTCACTGCCGTCGGTCGCCTGCTCGCCCAACACCGCGACCACCGGGACGAACACGCGGGAGGTGCCGATCGTGGCCAGCACCGTGGCGTCGTCGGTCAGGTCCAGGTTCGGGTCGAGCTTCCCGTCGTCGTCGGGAAACGCAGGCTCTGCCAGGTTCATCGGGCGTGTCCGGCCAACCACAGCGCGGCTTCGCGTGCCGAGGCTCCCTCGCTGCCCTGGATCGCGAACAGGATGAACCGGCGGTCGTCGTGGGTCACCACGGTCGGCCACGGCGCGCCGGGATTCATGACGATGCCCGCCACCTCGGTCCACGCCAGCTTCCGGCGCCGGAAGCCGTTGACGAACACCAGGGAATCGTCGTCGGCCGTGACGCGACTGAGCGTGACGGCCAACGCGACCACCGCGACGACGCCGATGAGCGCCCAGATCGTGGCGGCCTGCGACGCGGAGAATTGGTAGTCGTCAGGCAGGCGCGTGCCGATCGCGACGGTCAGGACGACCAGCACGACCACGATGGCCCACATGACGGCAATGACGCCGACGGCGCGGAAGGTACGGCGAGCACGGTCCACGATCATCAGATCCGGCATGACAGGATATCGGTCACCAGGATGCCGCGACCGCCGAGGGCGTACAGCTCGTCCATGATCTTCTGGGACTTCTCACGGGGCACCATCGAACGCACCGCGACCCAGCCCTCGCGATGAAGCGGCGAGACCGTCGGCGACTCGATGCCCGGCGTCAGTTCGATCGCCGCCTCGACATTCTGGACCCGGATGTCGTAGTCCATCATCACGTAGGTGCGCGCCACGAGGACGCTCTGCAGCCGGCGCAGGAACACGTCGAAGCCCTCGGGCCGCTCCTTGCCCTCGCGCGAGATCAGCACGGCCTGCGACGTCAGGATCGGATCGCCGAAGACCTCCAGACCGGCCTGACGCAAGGTCGTACCCGTCTCGACGACGTCGGCGATCGCATCGGCGACGCCCAGCCGGATCGAGGTCTCGACCGCTCCGTCGAGCCGCACGACACCCGCCTCGACGCCGAGCTTCTCCAGGTGACTGCGCACGATGCCGGGATAGGACGTGGCGATGCGCTTGCCCGCCAGCTGGGACTCGTTGGTCAGCGCACCCGTCGGTGCGGCGAACCGGAACGTGGAGCCGGCGAAGCCCAGCTCGATGACCTCGTCGGCCTTCGCACCGGAGTCGAGCAGCAGATCACGGCCGGTGACGCCGACGTCGAGCGTGCCCTCCCCCACGTAGATCGCGATGTCACGCGGACGCAGGTAGAAGAACTCGACGTCGTTGTCGGCGTCGACAGTGACGAGGTCCTTGGCATTGCGGCGCTGGCGATAACCGGCTTCGGCCAGCATCGCGGCGGCGGCTTCGGAAAGGGCGCCCTTGTTGGGGACGGCAACCTTGAGCATGTGGGTTCCTAGAGGTGTGAGTAGACGTCATCGAGGGAGATGCCAGCGGCGATCATCATCACCTGCGCGTGGTACAGCAACTGGCTGATCTCCTCGGCCGCACGCGCAGGTCCCTCATGCTCGGCGGCCATCCACGATTCGGCGGCCTCCTCGACGAGCTTCTTGCCGATCGCGTGCACGCCCGCATCGAGTTCGGCAACCGTGCGCGAACCCTCGGGGCGAGTGGTGGCCTTCTCGGAAAGTTCCGCGAACAGGCCTTCGAACGTCTTCATCACGGCAATCCTATCCGCGAGGTGGCAGACCCTTGACGGTCACCCACGTCGCCAGGGCGGCCTCGGTCGCCTCACGGCCCTTGTCTTCGGGAGAACCGGGCAGTCCGGCCCGGTCCAGGGCCTGCTGTTCGGTGTCGCACGTGAGCAGGCCGAATCCGATCGGGACGCCGGTGTCCAAGGCGACGCGGGCCAATCCGTCCGTCGCGGCGGCCGACACGTACTCGAAGTGCGGCGTGCCACCGCGAATGATGACGCCCAGCGCCACGACGGCGTCGTAGCCGTCGCGGGCGTAGGCCTGCGCGATGATCGGCAGCTCGAAGGATCCCGGTGCGCGGACGAGGATCGTGTCCGTGACCCCGGCCGCCTTGAGGGCCCGCTCGGCTCCCGCGATCAGTCCGTCCATGACCTCGGTGTGCCAACTGGACGCGACGATCGCGACCCGGGCGCCCGCAGCGTCCACACTCAGTTCGGGTGCACCGTGTCCGGCCATCTCAGTTCTCCTCGTCCAGCTGCAGATCGGGCAGGTCGTGGCCCATCCGGGCGGCCTTCGTCTGCAGGTAGCGCAGGTTGTCGGGCGTGGGGGCGATCACGACCGGCAGGCGCTCGGCGACCTTGACCCCGTACTGCTCCAGCTGCTCGGACTTGTCCGGGTTGTTCGTCAGCAACCGCACCGAGGTGATGCCGAGGTCACGCAGGATCTGGGCGCCGGCGGCGTAGTCGCGTTCATCCTCGCCAAAGCCGAGGGTCAGGTTCGCGTCGACCGTGTCCTGACCCTGGTCCTGCAGTTCGTAGGCCTGCAACTTGTGCAGCAGGCCGATCCCACGACCCTCGTGACCGCGCAGGTAGACCACCACGCCGGCGCCTTCGTGGACCACCGAGGCCATCGCGGACTCCAGCTGGGGGCCGCAATCGCAACGCCGCGATCCGAAGACGTCACCGGTGAGGCACTCGGAGTGCAGCCGCACCAGGACGTTCTCGGTACCGGGGTCACCGTGGACCAGGGCGACGTGCTCGGACCCTTCGATCTGGTCACGGAAGCCCAGCGCACGGAACTCGCCGAACTCGGTGGGCAGGCGCGTCTCGGCCAGCCGCTCGACCTGGGACTCGTGCAGCCGCAGGTACACCTGCAGGTCCGCGATCGACACGAGCGCGAGGCCGTGCTCGTCCGCAAACTCACGTAGCTCGGGCGCGCGCTTGAGCGTCCCGTCGTCGTTCATGACCTCGCCGATGACACCGGCCGGGGTCAGTCCGGCGAGCCGTGCGAAGTCGACGGCGGCCTCGGTGTGTCCGGCGCGTTCCAGCACTCCCCCGGGCTTGGCGCGCAGGGGCACGATATGGCCGGGCTGGACCAGCTCGAAGGGTTCGGTGGCCGAATCGGCCAGCACACGGCAGGT
>CAYYQO010000239.1:0-4076 GCA_964473845.1 uncultured Aeromicrobium sp. | reverse complement strand
TGACAGTCCGGCGCGCTGGGCACCGCGATCCTCGAGTCGGTGTCGCGACGCGGTCTGGGCCTCTCGACGTTCGTCTCGGCCGGCAACCGCGCCGACGTCTCGGGCAACGACCTCCTGCAGTACTGGCAGCAGGACGACAACACCGAGGTCGTGCTGTTGTACCTCGAGTCCATCGGCAACCCGCGCAAGTTCTCGCGGTTGGCCCGCCGGGTCTCCGAGGTCAAGCCGATCGTCGCGGTCAAGTCCGGCCGGTCGACCCAGGGTGTTCCCGTCGGCCACACCGTGCGTCGCAGCTCGGCACCCCAGCAGGCGGTCGATGCGATGTTCCGCCAGGCCGGTGTCATCCAGGTCGACAACCTGGAGGAGATGTTCGACGTCGCCCAGTTGCTGGCGCACCAGCCGCTGCCGCGCGGTAACCGCATCGCGGTCGTGGGGAACTCCGACGCCGTCGCGCTGATCGTCACCGATGCCGCGAAGTCGCAAGGGCTGCAGGTCGCGCCGCCGATCTCGCTGGGCGCCAACGCCGGTGCCGAGGAGTTCGAGATCGCGATCGAGGCCGCCGTGGCGCGTCCCGACGTCGATGCCCTCGTCGCGGTCTACGCCCCGCCGATCCTGACCGACAGCGATGCCGTCGCCAACGTGCTCGCCGCGATCGGTGAGCAGTCCGACAAGCCGATCGTCTCGACCTTCCTGGCCAGCAAGGGCATCCCGGTGCTGTTGCGCGTCCCCGACCTGCAGGGCGGATCGGCCGGACACGGTTCCGTGCCCTCGTACGCGGCCCCCGAAGCCGCTGTCAAGGCCCTGGCTCGCGCCGTGAACTACGCCGAATGGGCCGCCCGGGACCATGGCGAGTACCACGTCGCCGCCGAGCACCGTTCCGGCGACGCGAAGGCGCTCATCCGCGACGTGCTGACGATCGCACCACGGGGTGCGGTGTTGTCGACCGAACAGGTCCACTATCTGTTGTCCTGCTACGGCATCGACCTGTGGACGTGGATCAACGTGCACGACAAAGACGAGGCGATCGCCGCGGGCGAGAGTTTCGGCTGGGACGTGGTGCTGAAGGCCGGCAGCGAGCACCTGCGTGCCCGCCCCGACCTCGAGCACGTCTGGCGGGGGATCCACAACGCCGATGACATGGCCGAGGCCTGGGAGACGCTGACCCGCTGGAACGGGATGCGGCCCGACACCACCTTCTTCGTCCAGCGCCAGGCTCCCGACGGCGTCCAGGTCGCCTTCCGCGCGACGGAGGATCGCCTGTTCGGCCCGCTCGTCTCGTTCGGGATCGCCGGTGCGCCCAGCGAACTGCTCGAGGACCGCAGTTACGGCATCCCGCCGCTGACGGACGTCGACGCCCGCGCCATGATCAGCGGAATCCGAGCCGCGCCGTTGCTGTACGGCTACCGGGGTAGCGAACCGGTCGACGTCGCGGGCCTCGAGGACATCGTGCTGCGGCTCGCCGCGCTCAAGGACGATCTGCCCGAGGTGGTCTCGCTGGACCTCGAGCCTGTTCTGGTCAGTCCGACCGGGTTCACGGCCCTGAGTGCCCGCGCCAAGGTCATCCCTTCCACCGACAGCCGGGGCGACTGGTTCGTCCGGCGCTTGAGCCAGCCCGATGCCGCGGCGGATACGCTGGGCCGGTGACGCAGACCCAGGACCGCACGAAGGCGCTGTACGACTCCATCTCGCGCAGCGGGTACTACCCCGAGATCGTTTCCGGTGCCCTGCGCGACGCGTTGGCCGGTGAGCCCACCGCCTCCTTCGTCGTCCACCACGAGCCGACGTTCGACCGCGAGGAGATCCGCCGCCACATGTCGGTGCTGGTTCTCACGCCCTCGCGGCTGCTGCTGACCCACACGGACGAACACCCCGGCGACACCCTGCTGCCGAAGCCGTACACCTCCACCTCGGTCGAGGCGGTTCCGCTGTCCCGGGTGGCCGGAGTGGTCGTGACGCGCATGGTGTCGGCCCAGACCCAGCAGCTCGAAGAGGCGCTGCTGACGATCTCGTGGGGTGCCGTGTCGCGGGTCGAGCTCGAGCCCGCGCGCTGCGACGATCCGGAGTGCGAGGCCGATCACGGTTACACGGGCACCATCACCGGCGACGACTTCTCGCTGCGGCTCAGCGCCGCCGCCGAGGGCGGTTCCGCCGTCCAGGGTCTGCTGGAGTTCGCCCGGGCGCTGACTGCGGCCACGACGGCATGAGCTCGCCTCGTGCGCTGATCCACGAGGTCATGACCTCGGTGGGCGCTGCTCTCGGAGCGACGGGCTTCACCGACGTGCTCGGCCTTCCCCGGGCGAATCGCTACGTGGTCATGGTCGTCGACGGCATGGGGCTGGAGATGCTGCGCGAGCACGCTGAGCTCGCGCCGTTCCTGTCCGCGCTGACCAATGTCGAGGACGTGCTGTCGGGCATTCCGTCGACGACCTCCGTCAGCCTCACGTCCCTGGGCACCGGATTGCGGCCCGGCCAGCACGGGATGGCGGGCTACACGTGTCGCATCCCGGGCACCTCTCGTTTTCTCAACACCCTGCAGTGGGACCACCGGGTCGATCCCGTGCAGTGGCAGCCCCATCGAAACGTCCTGCAACAGTTGAGCGATCAGCAGATCGCGGTGACGGTCGTCAACGACGCGCGGTTCGAGGACAGTGGCCTGACCCGGGTCAGCCAGCGTGGAGTGCCGTACGTCGGCGCCAACCACGCGTGGTCCCGGTTGGCGGCCGTCGTCGAGGCCGTCGAGCGCAGTGACCGCTCGCTCGTCTACGCCTACGAGTCGGCGGTCGACCACACGGGCCACGGACATGGCGTCGACTCGCAGGACTGGCGTGACGCCCTGACCCAGGTCGATCGCGATGTCGCCGACCTGCGGGCGGCCCTGCCCGCCGACGTCGTCCTGCTGGTCACGGCCGACCACGGCATGGTCGACGTCCCGGTCGAGAACCGCTTCGACCTGGTCGATCACCCGCGACTGCGCGACGACGTGGTCCTCGTCGCAGGCGAGGCACGTTTCCGGCACGTCCACACGCGGTCTGGTGCCGAGGCCGCCGTGGCGAAACGGTGGCGCCGAGCGCTCGGTGACCGTGCCGAGGTCCGGCTGCGCGACGATGCGCAGGAGTGGTTCGGTCCGCTCGATCCCGCCGTCCGAGGTCGTTTCGGCGATGTCGTCGTCGCCGCCCTCGATGATTTCGCGGTCTTCGCCTCCGACACGTTCAGCATCGAACTGCAATTGCGGGGCTTCCACGGATCCATCACGGAACGCGAGCGTCGCATTCCCGTTCTCGTCGCCGGCTGAGGCAGACTGACGTCGTGGCAGAGCTGGTCTTCTATTCCGGAACCATGGACTCGGGCAAGAGCACCCTGGCCCTCCAACTCGATCACAACCACCGCGCGCGCGGGCGGGTCGGGCGTACCTACTCCTCACGCGACCGGGCGGGTGAAGCGATGCTGTCCAGCCGGCTCGGCCTGTCTACGCCGGCCATCGAGGTCTCCGAGGACCTGAACTTCTGGACCGACGTCGTGGGGGAGTTGACGTCCGGCGGTCGGGTCGACTACCTGGTGTGCGACGAGGCCCAGTTCTACACCTCCGACCAGATCGACCAGTTGGCCAAGATCGCCGACGAACTCGCGATCGACGTCTTCTGTTTCGGCATCCTGACGGACTTCCGCACCCAGTTGTTCGACGGTTCCCTGCGCTTGGTCGAGCTGGCCGACCGCGTGCTGACGCTGCAGGTCGAGGCGTTGTGCTGGTGCGGTGCCCGCGCGACCCACAACGCCCGCACCGAGGACGGCGAGATGGTCACCGAGGGCGAGGTCATCGTCGTCGGCGACGTCGAGGATCCCGATCGTCCAACGCCGCAGGTCGGGTACGAGGTGCTGTGCCGACGCCATCACCGCAAACGGATGACGGCCGCCCGCGCCCAGGCCGGCGCCCTGTCGCCCGACGTCCTGCCGTTCGACTGATTCCGTGATCTCCTAGGGATCTCTCTGGGTTCGCGCTGGTGGGCGGGTGTGGCGTGGGTCGGGCCTTTCAGACGGGCATGGACCACGGTGTGCTCCGGTGGCGGTGAGTCATCAAC
>CAYYQO010000238.1:0-4131 GCA_964473845.1 uncultured Aeromicrobium sp. | reverse complement strand
GGTTTAGGTCCTGGTGTCCTCAGGGACGTGCAGGTTCGAGTCCTGTCACCGGCACAGTGGTGAAGTGCGGATGCGAGGTCACGCGTGGTCTCCCCTGGTCGTGACGATCTTGCCGTTGGCCTTGCCCTGCTCGACATGGGCGACGGCCTCGAGGGTGTCGTCGAAGGCGAACGTGCGGTCGAGGACCGGTTTCACGACGCCACTGTCATAAAGGTCGGCCAGTTGCTTGAGTTGGTCGCCGTTGGCTTGCATGAAGAAGAAGGCGTAGCGCGCGCCGAGCTTCTTGGCCCGGGCGCGCACCTTGCGGCTCATCAGGGCCATGACTGGCTTGAGCAAGGGTTTGCCGAGCTGGGCGGCGAAGTCCGGATCGGGCGGGCCCACCACGCTGACAGCAAGCCCGCCGGGCTTGAGGATGGTCAACGATTTGTCCAGGTTTTCCCCACCGAGTGAGTCGAGGACGACGTCGTAGCCGCTCAGCACGGCGGAGAAGTCCTGGGCTGTGTAGTCCACGACCTCGTCGGCGCCCAATTCCTTGACGCGATCCAGGTCCTTGGTGCTGACGGTGGTGGCGACGTGGGCACCGAGATGCTTGGCCACCTGGATGACCGTTGAGCCGAGACCTCCGGCCCCCGCGTGCACGAGCACCCGCTGGCCGGGCTTGACCTGGGCGACGTCGACCAGCGCCTGCCACGCAGCGAGGGCGACCAGGGGCACCGCCCCGGCCTCCGCGAACGAGAGACTGGCAGGCTTCAGTGCCACATCTGCGTGGTCGACAGCGATGGACTCGGCGAACGTACCGATGCGCAGGTCGCGGGGACGGGAGAAGACCTCGTCACCGACCTTGAATTCCTTCACGGCCGAGCCAACCTGGGTGATGACGCCCGCGACGTCGTGGCCGAGCACGAACGGCGTCTTGTACCTCAGGAGTTGCTTGAACTCGCCGTTGCGGACCATGGTGTCGAGCGGGTTGACGCTGGCCGCGCGGACGTCGATGAGGACGTCGCGGGCCCCGACCTCGGGGTCGTCGATGTCGGCCGCGTGGAGCCCGTCGGGGCCGTACGCGGTCACTACGAATGCCTTCATCAGTGCTCCCTGCTCGAGGCGATGGTGGTCAGGATCTCGTGATCTGGTCCGAGCGCTGAACCAGCGGCCGCTCGGGCGGACCCGGTCAGGCCGAACTGTCTACCACCGCGATCTCGTCCCGGCGAATGACTTGACCGCAGGCCTTGCAGGCCAGCACAGGGTGATAGGCCGCACCGCAGGTGTGATCGAACCGCAGCGGCGGGCCATCGTTGCCGGCCAGGTAGCGGTCGCCGAACTCCCTCATCGTGGCGACGATCGGCGCAAGAGACCGCCCGAGGTCGGTCAGGTGGTATTCGAATCTCGGGGGGCGTTCCACGTACTGGACCCGAGTCACCAGTCCGTGTGCCTCGAGCCTGCGCAGCCGGTCGGTGAGGATGTCGCGCGGACCTCCGGTGTACCGCACGATCTCCTCGAACCTGCGGCTCCCGAGAAGCAACTCGCGCACCACCAGCAAGGTCCACTTGGAACCGACGAGCTCAAGCGTACGAGCCACTGAGCACTCACGCACCTGAGTTTCCATGCCTCCATCGTAGCCAAGTTGGAAAATCAAACCAACCCTAGTACGTTGGAAATACCAACTCGCGCGGAGAAGTGTCCGTGCCCTCGAATCAGGAGAACCACATGCCCACACTCGCCAACGCGGTCGTGTTGGTGACCGGGGCCAACGGAGGCCTCGGAACACACTTCGTCAGCCAGGCGCTGGAGCGTGGTGCCACCAAGGTGTACGCCGCCGCCCGCAATCCCCGCGAGTGGGACGATCCGCGGATCGCTCCGCTGCGGCTCGACGTGACCGACCACGACTCGGTGATCGCGGCGGCCGAGGCGGCCGACGACGTCACGGTCGTGATCAACAACGCCGGCGGCGCCAACGGCGCCAGTGTGCTGGGCGACCTCGTCGCAGCGCGCGAGCTCCTCGACACCAACTTCTGGGGCGCGCTCGATGTCACGAACGCCTTCCTGCCTGCGCTGCGTGCCAACGGCGGGAGCATCCTCAACGTGCTGTCGGTGCTGAGCTGGTATGGCGTCGGCGACGGGTACAGCGCCACCAAGGCCGCACTGTGGTCGGCGACCAACACCCAACGCCTCGCCTTGGCGAGCGATGGCATCCACGTCGCGTCCTTGCACTTGGGGTACACCGACACCCCGATGACAGCCGGAGTCGCCGGCCCGAAGAACGACCCCGCCGATGTGGTCCGCAGCGCCTACGACGGCCTCCATGCCGACGCCTACGAGATCCTTGCCGACCAGCTGAGCATCGACATCAAAGCCGCCCTCTCCCAGCCGATTGAGGCGCTCTATCCCCAACTGAGTCGCTGACCCAATCCGATCCATCCCACTACCTCCATCAGCCAAGGAGTTCTCCATGACTCTCAGTCCTGCCCTCTGGGAACCATTCACGGTCGGGAGGATCTCGCTGCCGCACCACCTCGCGCTGGCGGACACGCTGTACTCGGGCGGCAGCCGCGGCTACACCGACTACCCCGTCCTCGCCCAGTCATGACCATGACCACGCCCGACACACGATCAACCTCCAGGAGACGCTGATGACCACCGATTTCGAGGCCTTCTACCTGCCGACCGGCGACGGCGACATCCTCGAGTCGACTCCCGCGACGGCCAGCCCCTGGGACCAGTCGCTGCAGCACGGCGGGCCGCCCGCAGCGCTGCTGGCCCGGGCCATCGAATCAGTACGCTCGGACCCCGCGCTGTCCATCGCCCGATTCACCGCCGACATGCTCGGCGGCATTCCCCAGGGCACAATGCGCATCGAGACCCGCGTCGTTCGACCGGGCCGCCGCGTCGAACTCATCGAGGCCTCGTTGTGGGTCGGCGACCTGCTCGCCGTCAAGGCCAGCGCCTGGCTGATCCGCGCAACGCGGGGGTCGACCCACGAACACTGGCACCCAGCGGCAACGGTACCGGCCATCCCGACGACCTCACCCGAACAATTCTTCGAGGGAGTCAGCCCGGACTGGGGGTACGGCCGCGCGATCGACTGGCGGTTCGTCAGTGGAGGCTACGAGCCAGGCCCGGCGATGGTGTGGGCGCGCCTACGTGTCCCCCTCGTTGCGGGCGAATCGGCATCCCCGGTTCAGCGCCTGTTGACCGTGGCCGACTCCACCAACGGCCTTTCCGGGCCTCTGCCCATGAATCAGTGGTACTTCATCCCGCCGACGGTGACCGTCACCATCGAGCGACCACCGGTGGGCGAATGGATGCTGCTCGACGCGCACAGCACCATCGGGCCGGACGGTATCGGCCTGGCCCAAGGTGACATGGCCGACGAACACGGCAGATTCGCCACCGTCACCCAACCGCTCATGGTCGCGCCTCGCTGACCTGAAACCAGAAGGACTTCAATGCCCCAGAACACGACCATCAAACAGACTCAACACGGTGAAACAGTGCGCGAACGCACCTACTCGTGGGCTGACCCCCAGGTCCTCGCCGCCGCCGCCCGGGAACTCGACGGGATCGACTTCGTCGGACAACTGGGAGATGCCACGTTCCCGCCGCCCCCGATCAACCAGACACTCGGCATGAGCTTGGTCGAAGTCAGTGAAGGTCGCGCCGTCTTCGCGCTCACACCCCAGGAGTGGCACTACAACCCGATCGGCACCGTGCACGGCGGCATCCTCGCGACCCTCGCCGATTCAGCCTTTGGTTGCGCAGTGCACACCAAATTGAAAGCAGGCACCGCCTACACGTCACTCGACCTGACCATCAAGTTCACTCGCGCAGCCACTCTGGACAGCGGAACCCTCACCTGCGAAGGACGCGTCCTCACCATCGGACGCCGCGCAGCCACCGCCGAAGCCGAAATCACCGACACCACAGGCCGAGTCATCGGCCATGCGATCGCCACCTGCCTCATCATGGCGGGAAGCTGACGCACCCTGCGTGAGACCGCCCGTCATCTGCCCACGACGCGCGGCGGTCGGTTTCAGGTCCTCAGGGACGTGCCGGTTCGAGTCCTGTCGCCGGCACGGTCGACGTTCAGGCGTCAGCCAGGACGTCCTCGGGGCTGATCGCGTCGAACCCGGTCGC
>CAYYQO010000237.1:2531-4137 GCA_964473845.1 uncultured Aeromicrobium sp. | reverse complement strand
TGTCGATCACGATCGCGACGACCAGGAGGACGCCGGTGACGATGAGCTGCCAGTAGGAGGCGGTGACGCCGTTGAGGTTGAGACCCTTTGACAGGACAGAGAAGAACAGCGCGGCAATGACACTGCCGGTGATCGTCCCTGCGCCGCCGATGAGCGACGTCCCGCCGAGCAGGACGGCGGCGGCGACGGTCAGCTCTGCGCCCGAGAGCACCGTGGGAGAGACCGAGTCCGCGTTGAAGCCGACCAGCAACAGGCTCGCGATGCCGGCACACATGCCCGACCAGACGTACACGAGGATCGTCGACCGCTCGACGGGGAGGCCGGCGATGCGCGCGGCCTTCTGGTTGCCGCCGATCGCGTAGACGTTGCGGCCGAAGTAGGTGCGTCGCAGCAACCAGGTGGCGATCACGGCGAGGATCAGTGTCAGCACGATGGGCGCGTTGAGCGGGCCGACCGCCCAGCTCGTGAACGAGCTGAACGTGAAGGTCGTCATCGACTGCGTCGTGTCGTCCACCAGCAGGCGGGAGAATCCGCGCCACACCTGCAGCGCGGCGAGGGTGACGACGAACGGGTTGAGCCCGAACCGTGCGATGAGGACGCCGTTGACGGCTCCTACGAGCGAGCCCACGACGATGGCAGCGACGACCGCCGCGAAGGTCCCGACGTGCTCTGCCGTCCAGACCGCGACGACCGCGCACAACAGGGCGTTCGACGCGACGGACAGGTCGATGCCGCCGCTGATGATGGTTGGTGTGAGGCCGATCGCAAGGATCGCCGTGACGGACGCGTCACCCAGCAGGCTGTTGACGTTGCCCGTGGTGAGGAAGCCGTCGGCGTTGATCGAGAAGTAGATGACCAGGATCGCGAGCAGACCGGCGACGCCAGTGTAGGGCGGGAGGCTGGCCGCGGTGGGTCGGCGACGGACGACGGACGACGGGGTCAGGTCGGAGATCGTCATGACGCCATTCCTGTCGCGGCGGCGGCCATACGTTCTTCGTCGAGCTCATGACGGCCGAACTCGGCGACGATCTGGCCTTCGAACATGACGTACACGCGGTGGCACAACTGGATCAGCTCCTCTAGTTCGGATGATGCGACCAGGACACAGGCCCCGTTTGCAGCACTGCTGCGCAGCAGGTCGTAGACATCGGCCTTCGCGCCGACGTCGACTCCCCGGGTGGGTTCGTCGAGGAGCAGGACCTCGGGGGACGACTTGAGCTGGCGGGCGAAGATCGCCTTCTGCTGGTTGCCGCCGGACAGCGAACGGATGACCTGGTCGATCGAGGACGTGGCGATCCTGTGCTCGGCCACGAGGCGACGCGCCTCGGCGCGCTGGGCGCGGGGGTGCATGAACGTCGATCGCGGGGTCCAGCTCAGGTCAAGGTTCTCCGACACCGTCATTCCGGGGATGAGCGCCTTGCCCAGCCGGTCGTCGGGCACGAGACGGACGCCGGCCAGCATCATGTCGCGGATCGACCCTGATCGCGATTCCCCGCTCACCGAGACCGTCCCGGCACTCCGCCGGCGGACGCCGTACATCGTCTCCAGAAGCTCCGTGCGTCCCGCGCCGACCAGTCCGGCGAGGCCGGCGAGATCGTCGGCCTCG
>CAYYQO010000237.1:0-2521 GCA_964473845.1 uncultured Aeromicrobium sp. | reverse complement strand
TCTCGCCGGCCCGCACCTCGAGGTCGACGCCGCGGACGCGCCCGTCGTGATCGCGCAGGTCGTTCACCGCGAGGACCACGGGGCTGGGCGCCAACTCCCCGGCGCGCTGGCTGACGTCGATCGCACGACCGACCATCTCCTGCGTGATGCTCTCGGCCGTCCAACTGCCTCGCGGCGAGTCGCCGGAGATCAGGTGGCCGTCGCGCAGCACCGTGACGCGGTCAGCGAACTGCGTCAGCTCGCGCATGCGGTGGGTGATGAGGGCGACGGCCATGCCCTCGCCGGTCAGCTGGCGGGCCAGGTCGAGGACGGCTGTCGCCTCGTCGCGCTCGAGCGACGACGTGGGTTCGTCGAGCAGCAGGACCCGGGGATCGGCCGACAGTGCCCGGGCGATCTCGACGAGCTGCTGCAGGTGGATCGGCAGCTCCGCGACGGGGAGGCGGGCGTCGACGTGGTCGAGGCCAACCCGCTCGAGCACGGGGGCGACGGCACGCAGCGTGCTGCGCGGAGAGAGGGTCCACGACCGCGACGGACGAGCGAGGGCCAGGGCGACATTGGCGGCGATCGACATGTCGGGCACCAGCGTCAGCTCCTGGCTGACGAGGGCGATACCGCTGCGCGCGGCCTCGCGGACCGACTTCCACCACGGATGCTCGACGCCGTCCAGGACGAGCGAACCGCTGTCGCCGGCCAGGGCGCCGGCCACGCACGCGAGCAGCGTCGACTTGCCAGAACCGTTCTCGCCGGCGATCACGTGGATCTCTCCGGCACGCAGCGTCAGCGACACGTCCTGCAGCGCAACGTTGCCGCCGAAGGTCTTCGACGCGCCCCGGACAGCCACCGGAACACCGGCGTCAAGACTGGGAGCCGAGACGCCGCGGTCGGACGCGGTCGTGCCTATCGCTGCATTCATGGAGATAGTTCAGCGGGAGTTCTCTTACATGTCAACAACTTTGAACTAACTTAATTTGTGGGACACATTCCGACACAGGCTTGTTACGTGACCGCCGAATTGCGACACAAAGGCTCCAATACCCGAATTTTCGCCCACGAGTAGTGCATCTGTAGTTTACTGAACGCTAAATAATCAAGCCCCTAGATTCTGTTCCACCGCTCACCACAGGAGGCTTTCATGCTCGAACCTCTCGACCGTCCCACTGACGCCGTCGACGAGATCGTCGCCCAATGGAGCGCTGAGCGACCCGATGTCGACGCCAGTCCACTACACGTCCTGGGCCGGCTCCACCGCAGCTACTCGATCTATCTGACATCCATCGCCGCCGTCTTCGAGCGTCACGGCCTCAATGTGCCAGCCTTCGATGTGCTGGCAACACTGCGCAGGTCCGGCGAACCGTTTCGCATGACTGCCGGAGAGCTGGCCAGCGCATCGCTCGTGAGCACCGGCGGCATCACCCTCAGAGTCGACCGCCTCGAGACCGCCGGATTCGTCCGGCGTCAGCGCACTGGCGAGGCCCGCCGCGTGGTCTACATCGAACCCACGCAGACGGGCCGCGCACTGATCGACGAGGCGATCGACGATCACTTCGCGAACGAAGCCGCCATGATCAGCGAGCTGAATCCTGATGATCAACTCACCTTGGCGACGCTTCTGTCCAGGCTAGAAGCATCTATCTATCAGTCAGACTGATGGCAGCTGTCATTAACCTATTTGCCATGTCCCCGTCTCAAAAAAGACGGTCGCGCTGAGCCAGACGTCGCCTTCGCAGCCCATGCCGATGGGGCGCCCGTCACAAGGACCCGGGCCGCCCGTCCCCTCCACCCATCCGTCAATCAGCCAGAGCACGAATCTGCTCCTCCGGCCGGGTCGACATCCTGGCCTGGGCCCGCAGCCGGATGATCCGCGTCGAGGACGGGCGGGTGCGATGCACCGCGATCTGGTCGGACACGCGCCGGTTGGTCTCGATCTCGATCGCGCGCGATCGGCTTGAGAACTCGCCGATCAGCTCCTCGCTGACACAGGCCACCTCCCACGCCGGATTGTGATTAGCGCCTCGGTCCCGCTCTTCCCACTCGACACCCGACTGCGCGGCCGGGCGATCGGCAAGCACAGCGTTGTAGTGCTCGGAGATCGCGACGACGACAGCATGCAGGGGCGCCCGTCCAGGCTTCGCCGCCGCCGGTCGAAAGTCGTCTGCACCTTGTTCGAGATCACGACGTGCGTATGGAGCTGAGGGTCGCCCGTCCTAAAGTCCCAGTGGTCGGATTCGGTTGCTACGATCCCGACGATGTCCGCCTGCGTGACTGCGCCGTCGCCGGCGTTGACGCCCGTCCTGGTTGCCGCCACCTCGCGCTCCATGAACGCAAGCACGTCCGCCACCGATTAGTGATGAGCCTCGACGATCCGCGCCTGGGTGCCCACATCCGCCACACCCCACAGCACCGACACCGACTTGGGCACGCTGAAGGTGAAATCTTATGCGGCCGCCACCCCGCGTCGTGGGCTGCCCTCCTCGTCCGCGTGGCTGGTAGTCCGGTGCGCCCCAACCCAGCTGCTCCCCCC
>CAYYQO010000236.1:0-4152 GCA_964473845.1 uncultured Aeromicrobium sp. | reverse complement strand
CTTCCTCAAGCACCTGTTGGGCACGCACAACAACGCGACTGCCGCCGACGGTGAACCCGCCGTCCGGCCGAATGACGTCCGCTGGCGGGCCGAGGCGCCCGAGGGCAAGCTCGACCTGTTGGTCTCAGCCGACTTCCGCATGACCTCGACGACGTTGCTGTCGGACATCGTCTTCCCGGCGGCGACCTGGTACGAGAAGCACGACCTGTCCTCGACCGACATGCACCCGTTCGTGCACGCCTTCACCCCGGCGATCGATCCGCCGTGGGAGGCCAGGACCGACTTCGAGATGTTCCACCACGTCGCGCGCAAGTTCTCTGAACTCGCCACGACGCACCTGGGTACGCGCCGCGACATTGTCGCTGTGCCGATGCAGCACGACACCCCCGGCGAGACGTCCCAGCCCGGCGGTGTCGTCCTGGACTGGAAGCGCGGCGACGTCGAGCCGATCCCCGGCAAGACGATGCCGGTGCTGCAGGTCATCGAGCGCGACTACACGGCCGTCGCCGACAAGCTCAAGGCGATCGGGCCGCTCGCGGACCGCTTGGGGTTCGGCGTCAAGAACGTGACGTTCGACCTCACGAAGGCGTTGGACCTCCTGGCCGCCTCGGGCGGCGTGTTCGACTCCGGTCCGGCCGCCGGGCGGCCGGCGATCGACACCGACTCGAAGTTCGCAGAGGCGATCCTGACCCTGTCGGGGACGACGAACGGGGAACTGGCGACGCAGGGCTTCCACACCCTGGAGAAGCGGGTGGGCAAGAAGTTGGCGGACCTCGCCGAGGGATCGGAGGAGAAGCGGATCACTTTCGCCCAGACCCAGGCGGCGCCCGTTCCGGTCATCACCTCTCCGGAGTGGTCGGGTTCGGAGACCGGGGGCAGGCGGTACGCGCCGTTCACGGTCAACATCGAGCGGCTCAAACCGTTCCACACGCTGACCGGCCGCATGCACTTCTTCCTCGACCACGACTGGATGCGCGATCTGGGCGAGGCGATGCCGATCTACCGGCCACCGCTGGACATGGCGCGGTTGTTCGGCGGTCCACGACTCGGACCGAACGGCGATCGTGAGATCACCCTGCGCTACCTGACACCGCACTCGAAGTGGTCGATCCACTCCGAGTACCAGGACAACCTGCTGATGCTGTCGCTGTCGCGTGGAGGTCCTACGGCGTGGCTCAGCCCGGCCGATGCCGACGCGATCGGCGCCAAGGACAACGAGTGGATCGAGTGCACGAACGCCAACGGCGTCTTCGTCGCCCGGGCGATCGTCAGTCACCGCATCCCCGAGGGCGTCACGTACGTGCACCACGCGCAGGAGCGCACGATCGACGTGCCGAAGTCCGAACACACCGGGCGCCGCGGCGGCATCCACAACAGCGTCACCCGCGTCCTGGTGAAACCGACGCACATGATCGGTGGCTACGCGCAGTTGTCCTACGCGTTCAACTACCTCGGTCCCACCGGGAACCAGCGGGACATCATCGCGACGATCCGTCGCCGGTCGCAGGAGGTGACCTACTGATGCGAGTCATGGCCCAGATGGGCATGGTGATGAACCTCGACAAGTGCATCGGCTGCCAGACGTGCTCGGTCACGTGCAAGCAGGCGTGGACGAACCGGGCCGGGACCGAGTACGTGTGGTTCAACAACGTCGAGACGCGGCCCGGGCAGGGCTACCCGCGGCGTTACGAGGACCAGGAGCAGTGGAAGGGCGGTTGGGAACTCAACCGCCGCGGGAACCTGGTGCTCAAGGCCGGTGGCCGGCTCAAGAAACTGTTCGGGATCTTCGCGAGCCCGATCCAGCCCGAGCTGAGCGACTACTACGAGCCGTGGACGTACGACTACTCCACCCTCATCGAAGCTCCGCTGGGCGACGACTTCCCCGTGGCGCGACCGAAGTCGCTCATCACGGGCGAAGACACCAAGGTCACGTGGTCGGCCAACTGGGACGACGACCTGGCCGGCACGAGCGAGATGGGTCACCTCGACCCCATCGTCGAGAAGGTCCGGCGTGAGAGCGAGGACCGGATCACGTTCGAGTTCGAGCAGACCTTCATGTTCTACCTGCCGCGGATCTGCGAGCACTGCCTGAATCCCTCGTGCATGGCTTCGTGCCCGTCCGGTGCGATCTACAAGCGCGAGGAGGACGGCATCGTCCTGGTGGACCAGGACCGGTGCCGCGGCTGGCGCCAGTGCATCACGGGCTGCCCGTACAAGAAGATCTACTTCAACCACAAGTCGGGCAAGGCCGAGAAGTGCACGTTCTGCTACCCGCGCGTCGAGGTCGGCCTGCCCACCGTCTGCGCCGAGACGTGCGTCGGCCGACTGCGCTATCTGGGCCTGTTCCTCTACGACGCGGACGCCGTCACCGACGCTGCCGCGGTCCCCGATCCGAAGGACCTCTACCAGGCCCAGATGGACGTGATCCTCGATCCGGACGACCCCGAGGTGGCACGCGCGGCCCGAGAACAGGGGATCCCCGAGGACTGGCTGGACGCGGCCCGCCGCTCGCCGGTGTACGCGTTGGCCAAGAAGTACCGGGTGGCCCTGCCGTTGCATCCGGAGTACCGCACGATGCCGATGGTCTGGTACGTCCCGCCGCTCTCGCCGATCGTCGACCTGTTGCGCGAACAGGGCCACGACGCCGAGGCGGCGGGCACCCTGTTCGGGGCGATCGACGCCCTGCGGATCCCCGTGGAGTACCTCGCCGAACTGTTCACCGCGGGCGACACCCAGGTCATCAACGAGGTGCTGAACAAGTTGGCCGCCATGCGCGCGTACATGCGTGACATCACGCTCGGTCGCGAGAGCGACGCCTCCATCCCCGAGGCCGTCGGCATGACCGAGGAGTCGATGTACGAGATGTACCGACTCATGGCGATCGCGAAGTACGAGGAGCGCTACGTCATCCCGACCGCGCACGCCGAGCAGGCGCACGACCTCGAGGAGATCGGGTGCTCGCTCGACTTCGACGAGGGCCCCGGCATGGGCGGGTCCGGCCCGTTCGGTGAGGCCAGTGGCACGCCCACGCCGGTCGCGGTCGAGACGTTCCACGCCCTGAAGAATCGCCAGGAGTCCGATACGGCGAGCAGTTCGAGCCAGTTGCGTGACCGGGTCAACCTGCTCAACTGGGACGGCAACGGCGCACCGCCGGGCCTGTTCCCGAAGCGAGGGGACGACTCATGAGCGACGTGGTGGTCCGCCAGGTGGCGTCCTGGGTGCTCTCGTACCCCGATGACGAACTGGTGGCGGCCCTGCCGACGCTCGCGTCCGCCCTCACCGAGCAGCGCCGGAGCGAGGCGGTCGACGACCTGCTGGCGGTCGTCGAACATCTCTCCGTCGCCGACGCCCATCGGTTGCGCCACGACTACGTCGAGACCTTCGACCTGGCCCGCCGCCACGCCCTGCACCTGTCGTACTGGACCGACGGCGACACCCGGCGCCGCGGCGAGGTGCTGGCCGGCTTCAAGCAGGTCTACCGCGACAGCGGCTGGGTGGTCCGGCTCGACGGTGAACTGCCCGACCACCTGCCGGTCGTGCTGGAGTTCGCCGCCGTGGTCGACCCGGCCGCCGGCACCGACCTGTTGCAGCGCTACCGGCCCAGCCTCGAACTGCTGCGACTCGCGCTGGAGGCGGACGGCTCGCCGTGGGCCCCGGCGGTGCGCGCCGTGTGCCGCACGCTTCCCGGCGCCTCGCCGCGCACGACGGCCGAGGCGATGGCGCTCGCCGGCCCGGTGCAACCGACCGAATCGGTCGGGCTGGAGCCGTTCGACCCGCGGCTGTTGCCGCAGGTGCAGCCGGAAGGAGCGCGCTGATGGACGTCCTGCTGTGGGGCGTGCTGCCCTACCTGTGTCTGGCGGTGCTGATCGGCGGCACCGCCTGGCGGTACCGCTACGACAAGTTCGGCTGGACGACGCGCTCGTCGCAGTTGTACGAGTCCCGGCTCCTGCGGATCGGCTCACCGCTGTTCCACATCGGGATCCTGATGGTCGCGTTCGGCCACGTGGGCGGACTGCTGATCCCCGAGAGCTGGACAGAGGCGCTCGGCATCAGTGAGGGGATGTACCACTTCAACGCCCTGTTCTTCGGCTCGATCGCGGGCGTGGCGACCCTGGTCGGAATCGGCGTGCTGATCTATCGCCGGCGCACCAC
>CAYYQO010000235.1:0-4197 GCA_964473845.1 uncultured Aeromicrobium sp. | reverse complement strand
GAAGCGAATGAACCCCTCTCTGACTGGAGTCACCATGAAACGCACGATCGCCCTGTCCATCACCGCCCTCACGCTCGCGCTCTCCCTCGCAGCGTGCGGGGACGAGGAGCAGGACCCCCAGAACGCCTCGGCCGAACAGCAGTCGCAGCAGCGTGGTGGCGGCATGCCGTCGCAGCAGCCCGGATCGGGCAAGGTCGCGGCCGTCGACGGATCGACCGCGCAGGTGCAGGGTTCCGGCAGCCAGACCGCTGTGTCGTGGAGCGACTCGACGACCTTCACACAGCAGGTCTCGGGCTCAGTCGACGACCTCACGCAGGGCGCGTGCGTCCTGGTCATGGGAGACGGGTCGGATGCCGACTCGGACTCCGCTGCCGTGACCGCTTCGACCGTGCGCATCAGCGAGGCCGTCGACGGGGAGTGCAGCAGCGGCTTCGGTGGCGGTGGTGAGCGTCCGACGGACATGCCGACCAACCGCCCCTCGGATCGGCCCAGCGATCTGCCCACCGATCGCCCGGACGGCAGCTCCCAGCGCCCCCAGGGCGGCCAGGGTGGCGGCATGACCTCGGGCGTCGTCACGGCTGTGACCGATTCGGGATTCACGGTCGATGCCTCGCGGCCCGGCTCGGACGAGACCACCACGGTCACGGTGGCCGTCGGCTCGGACACGACCTACCTGACCTCGGCCGAGGCGACCGCCGATGACGTCAAGGTGGGCGTGTGCCTGCAGACCCGGGGCGAGTCCGATTCGACCGGCGCCGTCGCCGCGAGCTCGATCCAAATCAGTCAGGCGACGGACGGTGAGTGCTCGACGGGTCCCGGTCGCCGGGGTGCCGCGCAGGACGCGGAGGGGTCGCAGTGATCCACCTCAGTCGCCGAGCGATGGCGGTCGGAGTCGCCGCGACGACCGCCGTGGCCGTGGGTCTGTTCACGGTGTCGTCCAACGCGGGGGAGAGCAGGTACCGCACGGTCGTCGCCGCGCAGGGAGACGTCGAGCAGACCGTGACCTTCGACGGCACGATCGCGGCGTCGAACCGTTCGGACCTCGTGTTCGCGACGGACGGCACCGTGCTCGAGGTCAGGACCGAGGTGGGTGACGAGGTCGAGGCCGGTGACGTGCTCGCCACGCTCGACGCGACGGCTCTCGAGGCGGCAGTCACGAAGGCCGAGGCCGACCTGGCCGAGGCCGAGGCCTATCTCGACGACGTCGAGGACGGCCAGATCGACACGGTCAAGCGCGCCAACGGCGGCGGGACCGCCTCGGCGGCCTCGGCCTCCAGCACCGGCACCGTGACCGCAGCGGTCTACGTCGTGTCGGCCGGCACGTCGACGACGACCGTCGCCGCGACGAGCGACGGACTGACGGCGAAGCTCGCCGAACTGACCGCCCAGCAGGAAGCGGTCAAGAACTCGCAGAGCGAGGCGACGTCGGCGATTGCCGATGCCAAGTCAGCCCTCGCGGCTCAACAAGAGGCGTGCGAAGACGAATCCTCCGCGGACGCGGTGGATGAGGACGCGACGGCCGGGAGTGGCCTGTCGCAGGAGTGCCGCGACGCGTTGCAGGCCGTCCAGGCCGCGCAGGACGTCGTGGCCGAGAAGCAGGACGCCCTGCAGAGCGCCCTGGGTGTGCTCGGGGAGACCCTGAACGCAGCCGTGGCGCAGCTCAAGTCGGACTCGGATTCCGGCGACGCGACTGAGCCGACGCCGTCGCCCGATTCCGGAACCGGCACGGATGGGACGACCGAGGGGAAGAACGAGAAGCAGACCGAGAGGTCGGCCCCGGAGCAGTCCGAGAGGGATGCACCGTCCGGTGGCGGGCAGTCGGGTCAGGTACCGGGCGGTTCCGGCTCCTCCGGCACCACGGCCACGGCAGCCGATCTCGCGTCCGCGCAGGCCGATGCCTCCGACACGGTGAAGCGCCCGCTCGACCAGCGCAGGCCGATGTCGATTCGGCGAAGTCCGCGTTGGCCGAGGCCCAGGCCGACCTGGCCGCCGCGACGCTGACGGCGCCGTTCGGCGGCACGATCATGGCGGCAGACGTGACCGCCGGTGACTCCGTGTCGACGTCGGATCGTGCGTTCGTCCTGATCGGCGACGGTGACAACACCGCGACGCTCAGCGTTCCCGTCGACGACCTGCCCGGCATCGAGGTGGGCCAGGCCGCGAAGATCACGCCAGGTGCGGCCGCGACCGTCGAGGGAGAGGTGTCGTCGATCGGCCTCACGCCGGAGGCCTCGGACGACCAATCCTCCGCGACAACCTATCGGGTGACTGTCCGGATCGATGGCGACATCGCCGCTCCCGAGGGATCCGCGGCGTCGGTCGCGCTCGTGACCGGCACGGCCGCCGGCGTCGTGACCTTGCCGACGTCGGCCGTGACGCGCCGGACGGCGACGCAGGGGACGGTGTTGGTACTGGGCGATGACGGCAAGGTGTCGCGCAGCCAGGTCACCCTGGGTGCGATGGGTGACACGTCGATCGCGGTGACGGACGGGATCACGGCCGGTCAGCGCGTGGTCGTGGCCGACCTCGAAGCAGCACTGCCGAGCAGTGACACGGCCGACGTACGGTCGTTGACCGGGGGCGGCGTGGGTGGTCCGCCCAGTGGTGGAGGCCGATCCGGCGGAGGCGCTCCACGGTCCCGCTGAGTCGCCCGAGCAGCTACGTAGGATGACGTCGATGACCAATTCAGACGCAGTCGTGCCGATCGGCCCACGGGGTGTCCTGTTGCACGTCGGCCCACACAAGACGGGAACGACGGCGATCCAGGGGGCTCTGGCGGCCGCTCGTGAGGAACTCGCGGCGCGCGGGGTGCTGTATCCGGGCAAGACGCGGTCGCAGGCTGACGCGGCTCGGGTCGCCTCGGGATTCGCCAGTCCGATCGGTTCGGCGCTGCCCCCGCGGCGGCACTGGGACGACCTGGTCGCCGAGGTGGCGGCGGCCCCCGGGCGCGTCGTGATCAGCAGCGAGTACTTCGACGTCGTGCTGCCGGACCGCGGTCGCGAGATCGTGGCCGAGCTCGGTGGAGACGCGGTCGACGTGGTCATCACGGCGTCCCCGTTGGCGTCGGTCATGCCGTCGTCGTGGCAGCAGGCCGTCCGGTCGAACACGCGGTTGTCGCTCGAGGACTGGCTGACGAAGGTGTTCGACGAGCCCACCGCGAGGGACCCGGCCGTGTTCTGGCTGCGTCAGCGGTTCGACCACCAGGTCCAGCGGTGGGCCGAGGTCGTGGGCCCGGACCGCGTGCACGTCGTCATGACGGACAAGCGCGTGCCCCGGCGCCTGTTCGACACGTTCGAGGACCTGCTGGAGTTGCCGCGAGACTTCCTGCAGCCGAAGCGGTCGACGGTGAACCGGTCGTTCACGCAGCCCGAGATCGAGCTGGTGCGGCAGGTCAACGAGCAGATCAAGGCGCGCAAGTGGCCCCCGGCGATCCAGGCGCGTTTCGTGCGCATGGGCGCGGTGCGCAATCTGCAGGGACGCCGTCCCGGACCCGACGAACCGAAGCTGGCCATGCCGGCATGGGCGATCGAACGGGCCAACGAGATCTCCCGCGAGATGATCGCCGCGATCGATGCCGCGGGGGTCCACGTGATCGGCGATCTCGAGTCGCTCGTCTCGGCGTCGACCGATCCGGCCGATGACCAGGTGCCGGTGACGTCGGTGGACATGGACATCGCCGTCCGGGCCGTCATCGGTGCCATGCGCGGCGGTGGCGCGGACCTGCTGCGCGAGAAGTACCCCACGAACGCGAGCCTCAAGCAGTACCCGGGCGTCTCCAGCGCTCCGACGGAACTGCTGCGCGCTGAACTCGAGCGCCGCGAGGGCCCGCCGCCGACCCTGCTCGTCCGGGTCCGCCGCAGGCTCGGCCGGATCAAGCGCCGGCTGTTCTCCCGCGCCTGACCGCGAGTGGCGCACATTCGCCCGCCACTCGCCGAGTGGCGGGCATTCCTGCGCCACTCGGGAATCCCGGAGTTGAGTTGTCCACCCAGGATCTCCATCAGTGCGCTAGAATTCTGTACATGACCACCATTTCGATTGCCGATGCGCGTGCGAGTTTCTCCCAACTCGTCGAGTCCGCATCAACGACGCATGAGCGTTTCGAAGTGACCCGCAACGGGAGCCGGGTGGCGGTTCTCGTCGGAGCCGATGACTACGACGGGCTCGTCGAGACCGTGGCGATCCTGGGCGATTCCGACG
>CAYYQO010000234.1:0-4202 GCA_964473845.1 uncultured Aeromicrobium sp. | reverse complement strand
GGCCCACAAGGACGGCGACACGCTCGGTGGCGTCGTCGAGGGGATCGTCGAGGGCCTGCCCCCCGGACTCGGCTCGCACACCCAGTGGGACAGCCGTCTCGACAGTCGCCTGGCCGCCGCGCTCATGGGCATCCAGGCGATCAAGGGCGTCGAGGTGGGGGACGGTTTCGAGCTCGCGCGCACCCGTGGTTCGGCCGCGCACGACGAGATCGTGAAGTCCGACGATCGTCTGCGCCGCGTCTCGGGTCGCTCCGGCGGCACCGAGGGCGGCATGACGACGGGTGAGTTGCTGCGTGTCCGCGCCGCGATGAAGCCGATCGCCACCGTGCCGCGGGCGCTGCGCACGGTCGACGTCCAGACCGGCGAGGAGACGCGCGCCCATCACCAGCGGTCCGACGTGTGTGCCGTTCCCGCGGCCGGCAT
This sequence comes from uncultured Aeromicrobium sp., assembly GCA_964473845.1. Taxonomy (GTDB): domain Bacteria; phylum Actinomycetota; class Actinomycetes; order Propionibacteriales; family Nocardioidaceae; genus Aeromicrobium. The sequence continues at coordinate 3,779 of CAYYQO010000234.1, read as the reverse complement.
CGTCGCCGAGGCGATGGTCGCACTCGTCGTGGCCAACGCGATCGTCGAGAAGTTCGGTGGGGACTCGGTCGGCGAGACCAGCCGCAACGTCCGTACCTACCTCGAGAACCTGAGGTACCGGTGACCGGAGTCCGGCCGGTCGTCGTCGTGGTCGGTCCGCCCGGAGCCGGCAAGACGACGGTCGCCGAACTGGTGGCCGCGCGTCTCGGACTCGAGGTCCGCGACACCGACCAGGATGTCGAGGCGGCCCAGGGCGAGAGCATCCAGGACATCTTCGTCAGCCGTGGCGAGCCCGCTTTCCGCGAACTCGAGGCCGCCGCCGTGGCCAAGGCACTCAGCACCCATGCGGGTGTGCTGGCGCTCGGCGGTGGGGCCGTGATCGACGAGAAGACACGTGCGCTGCTGGCCGATCACACCGTGGTTCACCTCGACGTCGGGCTGGCCCAGGCGGCCGCCCGCGTCGGCATGAACTCCGGTCGCCCCCTGTTGCTGGGCAACATCCGCGGCCGGCTCAAGAAGCTCATGGACGCCCGCCGTCCGCTCTACGGCGAGGTCGCGACCTTCACGATCGACACGAACGAGCTCACTCCCGAGGACGTCGCCGATCGCGTGATCGCGGAGCTGGGCGCATGAGCCGCCGCGTCCACGTGGCCACGGCCCAGCCGTACGACGTCGTCATCGGCCACCACGTGCTGGGCCAACTCGAACTACTGGCTCCTGCCGATGCCCTGCGGGTCGCGATCATCCATGCCGGTCCGGTGCTGGGCATCGCCGAGGGCCTGGCCCAACACCTGCCGGGTCGTGAGGTGCTCCTGATCGAGGCGCCCGACGGTGAGCAGGCCAAGACGGTCGAGTTCCTGACACATTGCTGGGACCAGCTCGGCCTGCACGGTTTCACGCGCTCCGATCTCATCGTCGGCGTCGGGGGAGGGGCCACGACCGATCTGGCCGGCTTCGTCGCCGCGAGCTGGTTGCGAGGCGTCCGTTTCGTGACTGTTCCCACCACGGTGCTGGGTATGGTCGATGCGGCCGTCGGCGGCAAGACGGGCATCAACGTCGCGGCGGGAAAGAACCTCGTCGGTGCGTTCCACGAACCGATCGGCGTCCTGTGTGACCTGGCCTCGTTGGCCGACCTGCCGGCCCGCGAACTGCGCGGGGGACTGGCCGAGGTCATCAAGTGCGGCTTCATCGCCGACCCGTCGATCTTGGCGGACGTCGAGGCGTCGCCCGAACGCGCGCTCGACCCGGCCGACGACCTGCTGGCCGATCTGGTCACGCGCGGTATCGCCGTCAAGGCAGCGACCGTCGCCACCGATCTGCGCGAGACGGGAGCGGGCGGTTCGATCGGCCGAGAGGCGCTCAACTACGGGCACACCCTCGGGCACGCGATCGAGCGGCACGAGCACTACCGGATCCGGCACGGTGAGGGCATCAGCGTCGGTATGGTGTTCGCCGCCGAGCTGGCGCACCGCACGGGCTCGATCGACGACGCGCTGTTGGCGCGACACCGTGACATTCTGGGTCTCGTGGGCCTGCCGACCAGGTATGACGATGCGACGTTCGAGGAACTGCTCGCGGGGATGCGGCTGGACAAGAAGACCCGTGGTGACCAGTTGAGGTTCGTCGTGCTGGACGGACTCGCCAATCCGCAGATCGTCGCGGGACCGGAGGAATCAGTGCTCCGTGGCAGTTGGGAGTCGATTCGTGGCTGACGTGACCAGGATCGAGCGCCTGCAGGACCTGCTGCGCGAGGCCGGCCATGCCGCGATGTACGTCTCGGACCTGGTGAACGTCCGCTACCTGACCGGATTCACCGGATCGAACGGCGCCCTGCTGGTGTCCACCGGCCATGACCCGGTGTTCCTCACCGATGGCCGTTACCGCGACCAGGCTGCTGCGGAACTCGGCGAGGCCGGACTGCCGGACGTCGAGATCGTGATCACCCGCGATCTCACCGGTGTGGCTGCCGGTCGAGCTCCGGCCGACCTCGTGGCCGAGACGCACCTGCTGGACGTCGATTCGTGGCAGCAACTGGATCGCCCGGAGGCGTCCGGCCGGTTGGTCGAGAAGCTGCGCCAGCTCAAGGACGACACCGAGATCGCCGCCCTGCGTCGCGCGTGCGAGATCTCGTGCGAGGCGCTGGAGGCGCTGTTGGTCGGACCGCTGGCCGGACGCACCGAACGCGAGGTGGCCCGCGACCTGGAATGGCGGATGCTCGAACTTGGGGCCGAGGACAAGGCTTTCGACACGATTCTCGCCTCGGGCGAGAACACGGCGATCCCGCACCACAACCCGACCGACCGTGAGATCGGTCCCGGCGACCTGATCAAGATCGACTTCGGGGCGAAGGTCGACGGCTACCACGCCGACTGCACCCGCACCGTCGTGATCGGCAAGCCGGCCGACTGGCAGCGCGAGATCCACGCGGCGGTCCGCGAGTCCCAGGCGGCCGGGCTGGACCGGCTCCGCGCCGATGTCCCGATCGCGGATGCGGACGAAGCGGCACGCGGCTCACTGGAGCGTTCCGGCTGGCTGGACGCCTTCACGACGGGCCTCGGCCACGGGGTCGGACTGCAGATCCACGAGGACCCGTTCATCTCCTCGGCGCACCCCGGTAGACTTGCCAGCCGCACCGTCCTGACGATGGAACCGGGGATCTACCTTCCTGGCCGTGGGGGCGTACGCATCGAGGACACCGTCCTCGTCACCGACCCCGACCACGGCGGTGAGCCAGACGTGCTCACCGATATGACGAAAGAACTCCTGGAGATCGACTGATGGCAACGACGAACGACCTCAAGAACGGCATGGTCCTCAAGATCGACGGCAAGTTGCTGGCCGTCACGGAGTTCCAGCACGTCAAGCCGGGCAAGGGCCCCGCCTTCGTCCGCACGAAGCTCAAGGACGTCGAGTCCGGCAAGACGCTCGACCGCACCTTCAACGCCGGCACCAAGGTCGAGACGGCCAACGTCGACAAGCGCGACATGCAGTACCTGTACAACGACGGCAGCAGTTACGTCTTCATGGACATTTCGACGTACGACCAGATCGAGGTCACGCCCGAGATCATGGGGAGCACGGTCGACTACCTGCTCGAGAACCAGAACGCCGTGGTCGCCACGAACGACGGCCGCGTGCTGTACGTCGAACTGCCGGCGTCGGTCGAGCTGATCCTCGAGCACACCGAGCCGGGTCTGCAGGGCGACCGCTCCAGCGGTGGCACCAAGCCGGGTCGGCTCGAGACCGGCAAGGAGATCCAGGTCCCGCTGTTCCTGAACTCGGGCGAGAAGATCAAGGTCGACACACGCGATGGAAGCTACCTCGGTCGCGTGAAGGCCTGATGGGCGCACGTACCAAGTACCGTAAGCGGGCTCTGGACATCCTGTTCGAGTCCGAGTCCCGTGGGCTCTCCAGCGACGGGACGCTGGCTGATCGGCTCGAGGTGAACGACCCGCCGGTCAACCCGTACACGGTGTCCTTGGTCGAGGGTGTCGCCGCTCATGCCGGACAGATCGACGCGTTGCTGGAGGAGCACTCCTTTGCGTGGTCGCTCGATCGCATGCCGGCCGTGGACCGCAATCTGTTGCGCATCGGCGTCTACGAGATCCTGTACGTCGACGACGTTCCCGACGCCGTCGCGATCAGCGAAGCCGTCGAACTGGCCACCGATCTGTCGACCGACGAGTCGCCCAAGTTCATCAACGGCCTGTTGTCGAAGATCTCTCAGATCAAGCCCGAGATCGAGCGCCGCGTCATCGAGGCGGCACAGGCCGCTCAGG
>CAYYQO010000233.1:0-4223 GCA_964473845.1 uncultured Aeromicrobium sp. | reverse complement strand
TGATCCAGCCTCAGTTGCAGGAACTGCGCAAGAAGTACGGGCATGACCGTGAGCGCTTTGCCCAGGAGCAGATGAAGCTGTTCCAGGACACGGGCACGAATCCGTTCTCCTCGTGCATGCCGCTGCTGCTGCAGATGCCGATCTTCTTCGCGCTGTTCCGGATGATCGATCAGGCTTCCCGCAAGGGTGGTGACGGTGCCAAGGGCTTCCTGGACCGCGACCATGCCGAGTCGTTGCAGCAGGCGCAGTGGTTGGGCGGCAAGATTGCCGACACGTTCATCTCGAGCGATCACCTCGAGACGAAGATCATTGCGATGATCATGGTCGTCGCCATGTGCGCCACGCAGTTCCTGACGCAGAAGCAGTTGATGACCAAGAACATGACCCCGGAGGCGCTGAACGGTCCGTTCGCGCAGCAGCAGAAGATGTTGTTGTACCTGCTGCCGGTCGTCTTCGCTGTCTCTGGCGTGGCCTTCCCGCTCGGCGTGCTGGTGTACTGGACGACGTCGAACCTCTGGACCATGGGTCAGCAGTTCTGGGTCATCCGGAACAACCCCGCTCCGGGTACGCCTGCCTTCGTCGCGAAGCAGGAACGTGAGCGAGCCAAGGGCAAGGTGGTGACCGAGGATCCGGTGGCCAAGGCCAAGGCCAAGGCCGAGACCGAGGTTGAAGAGAAGAAGCCGAAGCGCCAACAGCCCCAGCGCAAGAGCCGCGATCAACGGCGTAAGTCCGGTGGGCAGCCACAGCCGAAGAAGTCTGACGAGGAGGATTCCGATGAGTGATACCGATCTGGAGCGCGAGGGTGACATCGCGGCCGACTTTCTCGAGGAACTGCTCGACATCGCCGATCTCGACGGGGACATCGACATCGACGTGGACGGCGATCGCGCTGCCATCGAGATCATCGGGGGAGAATTGACCCACCTGGTGGGCTCTGACGGTGAGGTCCTGGACGCTCTCCAGGAGTTGACTCGCCTTGCCGTGTATCGCGAGACCGGCGCTCGCAGCCGATTGATGCTGGACGTGGCTGGCCACCGAGCTCGACGCAGGGCGGAACTCGTTGAGGTCGCGGCCGCTGCGATCGAGCAGGTCAGGGCTGGGACGGAGTCCGTCAGTCTCGAGCCGATGTCGCCGTTCGAACGCAAGGTGGTCCATGACGCGGTGGCGGATGCCGGTCTCCGCAGTGAGTCTGAAGGCGCCGGTCCTGACCGGCATGTCGTCATCCTCCCGGCCGAGTGACTGTTTCACGTGAAACGGTCTTTGGTGCGCAGCTTCCGAAGGCCGAGCGTTACGCCGAGCTTCTCGCGACGGCTGGAGTCGAGCGTGGCCTGATCGGTCCGCGTGAAGTCGATCGCCTGTGGGAACGGCATCTGTTCAATTGTGCTGCTCCAGTGGTTCGTGTCCCCCACAACTCCTCGGTGGCCGACGTCGGTTCCGGTGCCGGACTGCCCGGGGTCGTGTGGGCGATCGCACGTCCTGATCTGCAGGTCACGATGATCGAGCCACTCCTTCGTCGCACGATGTTCTTGGAAGAGATCGCTGTCGAGTTGGGTCTCGACAACATGTCTGTGCTGCGATCACGTGCCGAGGATGTGACGTCGCGGTACGACGTCGTCACCGCTCGGGCCGTCGCAGCCTTGGACAAACTTGCTCGCTGGTGCATGCCGTTGGTTCGACCGGGCGGAATGCTCCTGGCACTCAAGGGCCGCACTGCCGCCGATGAGGTCGCTACTGCGCGCGCCACCCTTGCCCGGCTGGGCGCCGGCGATATCGTGGTGGCGACGTACGGCGAGGATTGGGGACTCGATGTCCCCACCACTGTCGTCGAGGTCCAACGCCGGTGACAACGCGTGGCTGTGTTTCACGTGAAACATGGCCACTCCGTGGAATGACTGCCGTTTCACGTGAAACATGACAGGAGCAGTAGTGACGATTCCGACTGCCGCGGACTTTGCCGACGAACCCATCGACCTCTCCGCGTCGACGCCGCTCGCCGACCAAGCGGGATACCACGTGGAGTTGATGGAGCGCTTGGCGCGCACCGGCCGGTATGAACGGCCGGCGGCGACCCGAGTATTCGTCGTGGCGAACCAGAAGGGTGGGGTTGGCAAGACCACCACCTCGGTGAACCTCGCCGCGGCCATGGCAGCCCGGGGGCTGAAGGTACTGCTGATCGACCTGGATCCGCAGGGCAACGCATCGACGGCCGGTGGAATCCCCCACGCGTCGGGAACACCCGGCACCTATGAGGTCCTGCTCGACGAATTGCCCATCGAAGATGCCGTGCAGCACAGTCCTGATGTCCCGGAGATGCGCGTGGTGCCGGCGACCATCGACCTGGCGGGCGCCGAGATCGAACTGGTCGGCGTCGAACACCGTGAACGCCGACTCCGGACGGCGATTGATCGTTACCTGGCCGGCGCGGGCTCCGATGTCGACTACGTCTTCATCGATTGCCCGCCCTCGTTGGGACTGCTGACCGTCAACGCCATGGCGGCCGCGCGTGAGGTGCTGATCCCGATTCAGTGCGAGTACTACGCGCTGGAAGGGCTGAGCCAACTCGTCCGGAACATCGAGCTCGTGCAGCAGCACATCAACACTGAACTGGATGTCTCGACCATTCTGCTGACCATGCACGACGCGCGGACCAACCTCTCCTCCAGTGTCGCCGCCGAGGTGCGGGGCCACTTCGGCGATCGGGTCCTGTCGACGGCGATCCCTCGGTCCGTGCGGATCAGCGAGGCGCCGGGATATCAACAGAGCATCATCACGTACGATCCAAGCTCGACGGGCGCCCTGTCCTACCTGGAAGCCGCCCGCGAGATCACCGAACGAGGCGCAGCCTCAGGAGGACAGTCATGAGCAATCCACGTCCGGGACTTGGCCGGGGACTCTCGGCCCTGATTCCCACATCGCCTGCCCAGGCCAAGGAGTCAGGTCTGACCGAGGTGCAGGGCGCACGACTGCGGGACATCCCTGTCGGGCAGATCTCACCGAACCCGCGCCAGCCGCGGCAGGTGTTCGACGAAGAGGCGATGGCGGAACTGGTGCACTCGATCAAGGAGATCGGTCTCCTCCAGCCGATCGTGGTCCGCGAGACGGCGCCGCAGACGTACGAACTGATCATGGGGGAGCGCCGCTGGCGCGCCCACCAGAAGGCAGAACTGCCGACCATCACGGCGGTCGTCCGTGAGACCACGGACGAAGATCTCCTGCGCGATGCGTTGCTCGAGAACCTGCACCGATCTGAACTGAATCCCTTGGAGGAAGCCGCAGCCTATCAGCAGTTGCTGGAGGACTTCGGCTGCACCCAGGAGGAACTGTCCGAGAAGATCGGTCGGTCCCGCCCTCAGATCACCAACACGATCCGTCTGCTGAAGCTGCCGCCCGCGGTCCAGCGCCGGGTCGCGGCCGGAGTGCTGTCGGCCGGCCATGCGCGCGCACTGCTGGCCGTCCCGAATCCCGAACTGCAGGACCGACTCGCCTCTCGGGTTGTCGCCGAGGGCATCTCGGTCCGCCAGTTGGAGGAGATTGTCCGGTTCGGGGATGAGGATGCGACGCCTGCCGCGCGAAAGCTCTCGACACGTCCCACGTCGCCGCGGCTGGGTGAGCTCGCGCATCGTCTGTCGGAGCGATTCGACACCCGGGTCAAGGTCGACTTCGGCAAGTCGAAGGGCAAGATCATCGTTGAGTTCGCCACGATAGGCGACCTCGAGCGGATCGTCGGCCTGATGGACCCGAGCTCGCCCACGCCGACGGAGTCCTGAGCACAGCTAGAATCAACAAAGCCACTTGTCTATTTGTCGACAAGTGGCTTTGTTGATGAAGATGGATCAGGAAACAAACTCCGAGAGTTCGTTGAGGATCGCCGACTTGGGACGCACACCGACGATCGAGCGAACCAGTTCGCCTTGGTAGTACAGGTTCATCGTCGGCAGGCCGGTCACACGATATTGGGCAGGCGTCACCGGGTTGGCGTCGGCGTCCATCTTGACGATGGTCAGTGCGCCGTCCTTCTCGGTGGCGATCTCCTCGAGGATCGGAGCCAACTGGCGGCACGGACCGCACCAGTCGGCCCAGAAGTCGACCAGGACGGGTCCGTCGGCCTTGAGGACGGTGGACTCGAAGTCCGCGTCGGTGACGGCAGTGATGTCAGCCATGCTTTTCCTCCATGTGGTGCGGGTCGATGTTTCAGTGAGTCTCAGCAGTTCAGAGTTGGCCGG
>CAYYQO010000232.1:0-4229 GCA_964473845.1 uncultured Aeromicrobium sp. | reverse complement strand
GCGCGCGGCCTCCACACTCGATCGTCCCGCCATCGGCCCGGGCGCGGTCGACGAACTCAGCCACCGAGTCGCGGTGGAGGGGGTGCACCAACGGACCGACCTGCGTCCCGGGGTCCATCCCGTCGCCGAGGCGAAGGGCCCTGGTCGCGGCGACCAGGCGCTCGAGGAACACGTCGTACAGGTCACGCTGGACGAACAGCCGCGATCCGGCGATGCAGCTCTGGCCGGACGAGGAGAAGATGCCGAACAGCACACCCGCCACGGCCTCGTCGACGTCGCAGTCGTCGAACACGATCGTGGGGGACTTGCCGCCGAGCTCCAGCGAGATGGGCATGAGCCGCTGCGCCGCCTGGACGGCCAGCCGGCGCCCGGTGCTGGTGCCGCCGGTGAAGACGACCTTGCCAATCGAGGGATCGTCCATGATCGCCGCCCCGACGATCGAGCCCTTGCCGGGCAGGATCGACAGCAGGCCGTCGGGCAGGCCGGTCTCGGTGATGATGCGACCGAGCTCCAGCGACACGTAGGGGGTCCACTCCGCCGGCTTCAGCACGACGGCGTTGCCGGCCGCGAGGGCGGGAGCGATCTTCTGGGCGTCGCTCGCGACGGGCGAGTTCCATGCGTTGATCGCGCCGATGACGCCGATGGGCTCCTGGACGCTCAGCGTGAGATACGGGCCGCGACGGGCCGTCAGATCCTCGTCGAACGTCTCCGCGCAGGCGCCGAAGTACCGGAACGTGCCGACGGCACTGGCCACCAGCGCACGCGTCTCGGCGAACGTCTTTCCGGTGTTGAGCGACTGGAGGGTCGCGAGATGGTCGCCCCGCGCCTCGACAGCGTCGGCGATGCGGTGGAGGTGGGCCGCCCGCTGGTGCGGCAGCAGGTCACGCCACCCGCTGGCGGCCGCAGCCTGCAGACCTGCGGCGGCGGCCTCCGCCACGTCCGCCGGGCTGGCGCCGTGCAGCTCGCCCAGCCGGGAGCCGTCGAACGGGTTCATCGGCGTGGACACCTGGCCCCCACCTTGTCGCCACTGTCCGCCCACCAGGATCTGGTCGGCTGGAATACGCACGTCGTCGGTCACCGTTTTGCCTATCTGCTCAATATCTTAGCTCTAAGATAGCAAGCACTGCTGGAGACGACAAGGCAACGAACCCTGATTTAACAAGGGTGGTCGAAATCGTAGCCGGAATTAATATCTTTGAAACAAGGCATCTTCGCCGCACCCGAGCGCGATCGTCACGTCCTGCCCTGCGCGTCGCGCATGGCCCGCTCAAGATCGGCCAGCAGACCTGAGAGGTGCTTGCGTCCGTCCTGGTCGAGACCTTCCAGGAGGTCGGCCTCGTTCGCGAAGTGCAGCGCCGCGACCTCCGCGACGAGCTTGACTCCACCCTCGGTGAGCGAGGCGAACACGATCCGGCGGTCGTCCAGAGCCCGCTCACGCATGACGAGACCGTCCCGCTCGAGCCGGTCGAGCCGCATCGTCATCCCGCCGGAGGAGATCAGCGTCTCGTGAGTCAGCTGACTGACCGTCAGCCGGTAGGGGGCCCCGGCACGGAAGAGCGCGGCCAGCACCTCAAACCCCGCGGCGCTCATCCCGTGCTGGGCGAACACCCGGTTGATGTGCGCGCTGTAGAGCGCGAAGACCCGGTGGACGCGCCCGAAGACTTCCATCGGCGAGACGTCGAGGCCGGGCGCCACCATCGCCCACTGGGCGATCGACCGCTCGACCCGGTCCCCTTCGTCCCGCGGGCCGCCCATCTCAGGGCTCCCGTCGCGTGCGTGCGGAGGTCCCGAGGCGCAGGACGTTGCCGCGCGGGTCCTCGACGTCGCCGCTTCCCCGGTCGCTGCCAGGGTCCACCGACACGATCCAGCGGGCGATCGGGGCCGCCACGATGTCGACGTGCTGCTCGAACCCCGGGAAGAGCGACGCGTAGAACGCACCCGTGCCCTCCGGGGCTGGAGTCTCGATCGCCCAGCCGGCGACGCGACCGGCACCTGGCTCGCGCGACGTCCCGGGATCGTCGGTGGGCTCGAAGAAGCCCGTCGCGAGGCCGTGCGGGTCACGGATCCAGGCGAACCGGCCGTCGGGCCCGGCCTGCACGACCTCGCCCAGCTGCTCGGCGCCGGCCGCGATCGCCGCCGCCAGGACCTCGTCGAGGGCGTCGACGCTGAGGTACACGCGCCAGCCACGAGGGACGACGGGTGCCGCAGAACCACCGAACCCCGCGACCTTCGCACCCCCCGCATGACTTCGCCGATAGCCGGCGACCAGGCGGTTCTCGTCGAGGGTCCACCCGAGGACGTCGACCCAGAAGTCCAGGACCTCGCTGTCCGGGGCGCCACCCAGCTCGAGCCAGCAGGGCACACCGGGCCGTCGTCGAGTCATCGCGCCACGTACCCGCCGTCGACGGGGATCGCTGCCCCCGTGATGAACGATGCCGCATCGGTGCAGAGCCAGGCCGCGACGGTCGCGATCTCCTCGGGCTGGGCGAAACGGCCCAGCGGGTGCGCCGCCGCCCACGCCGCCCGCAGGTCGTCGCCGTCACCGGCCGCGGACGACATCTGCGTGTCGACGATCCCGGGGCACAGGCAGTTGACGCGGATGCCCCGGGCGGCGACGTCCAGCGCGACGCTGCGGGTCAGGCCGACCACGGCGTGCTTGCTCGCGGAGTACACGGACTGCGACGGCCCGCCGACCAGCCCGATCGCCGAGGACATGTTGACCACGCTGGCGCCGTCCGCCATGAGCGGAAGGACGTGCTTCAGCATCAGGGCCGTGCCCGTCACGTTGACCGACAGGATCTGCTCGATGTCGGCGAGCGCTAGGGCCTCGATCGACCCGACCGGACCCGTGACGCCCGCGATGTTCATCAAGACACGGACAGGTCCGAATCCTACCGCCACCTCGGCCGCTCGCCGCGCGGTGGCCTCGTCGCCGATGTCACCGACGACCGTGGCCGGCCCACCGTTGTGGGGGGCGTCGACGCGGTCGACCGGTACCACGACGTAGCCCTGGTCGCGCAACAGGGCGGCAGACGCCCGGCCTATGCCCGAAGCGGCACCGGTGACAAGCGCGACTGGGGCGTCAGCCACGTTCGATACCGGCCAGGAAGTCGATCATGACGCGGTTGACGGCTTCGGGCTGTTCGCAGTTCGAGGTGTGGCCGGCGTTCTCGATGATCTCCAGACGCGAGTTGGGCAGGCCCTCGTGCATCGGGAGGCCACAGTCCGACAGCGGCAGGACGTTGTCCTGCTGGCCGTGGACGATCAGCACGGGAACCGTGATCTCGGCGAGGCGATCCATCAGGTCGTCCTTCTGGATCCACGAGCGGTACTCGCCGTAGACCGAGCGGGCCGGACGGTCGTCCCAGCGCGCCAGCCACTCATCGACGAGTGGCTGGTTGTTGGCGATCGTGTACTCGCCGAACACGAGCGGGATGCACCACTCGCCGAAGGCACGCGGAAGGGGGCCGTCGGTGTCCAGCTTGTCGAACTCCTTGCCGAACTCGACCTGCTGCTCGGGCGTGTAGGCGCGGGCCATCGTGTCGACCAGGATGATGGCCTCCAGGCGGTCCTGGTACTTCAGCGCGAGCTCGAGCGCCATGAAGCCGCCCATCGACATGCCCACGAGGGTGAATTTCTCCATGCCGGCCTCGTCGGCGACCGCGATGCAGTCGTCGGAGAGATCGTGCAGGTCGTAGCTCTCGGCGTACCGGTCCGTCGCGGCGCGGTGGTTGTACGCGATGACGTGATTGTCCTTGGACAGCGCCTCGACCTGGCTGCTGAACATCGTCCAGTCCATCATCGTGCCGTGGGTCATGATGACGTTCGGGCCGGTGCCAGCCTCGATGTAGTACGCAGAATCCATCATCGTGCTTCTCCTTCTGTGGTGGTGTCGCGACTCTCGTCGACGCCGGGTGAGGGGGCGGGCAGGGCGAAGACCTTGCCCGGGTTCATGAGGAACAGCGGGTCGAGCGCCTGCTTGATCGCACGATGCATGTCGAGTGCGACCTCGCCGAGCTCGGTCTCGAGCAGGCCGGACTTGAGCAGGCCGACCCCGTGCTCGCCGGTGATCGTCCCGCCGAGCCGCAGGCCGAGGAGCCCGATCTCCTCGAACGTGCGGTAGGCCGTGGCGGCCTGCTCGGGATCGCTCGCGTCGAAGATGATCGTCGGGTGCATGTTGCCGTCGCCGGCGTGGCCGATGATCGCGACGTGTGCGCCGAGGCGGGCAC
>CAYYQO010000231.1:0-4290 GCA_964473845.1 uncultured Aeromicrobium sp. | reverse complement strand
CGACTCACCGCCGGCTGACTAATCCCCACACGCTGAGCGATTTGACGCTGACTCATCCCCAAAGCCGCCATGGCTCGCAGCGCCAACACGCGCCGCAACCGCGCAACGTCCTCATTCCGCCGCGCCGCCCGATACTCCGACAACATTGCCATAAGGCACCATTATCACCAAAGAATCCGCGCCAATCGCGGCTATGTCGCACATTCGTCCTTGGCCGCTGCATAGCCGTTCGGCGCATGGCCATCGCTCGATCCTTCGCTTGCAGCCCGAACTGTCGGCCACATCCGGGACTATTGGTGTGCCCACGTCGGCCATGCGACCTGTCTGACCTCCACAGGATGACCGCGCTATGACCGACGAGAACAACACACGGGACTGCCCAGCGTTTCGTTGGCACTCGTCAAGCGAAGCCCTCGCCTGAACTCACCCAGTCCCAGCAACACAAAACCCCCGTACCGGCGAGAGTACGAGGGTCCTGCAGTGTCCGAGGGGGGACTTGAACCCCCATGCCCCTAACAGGGCACTAGCACCTCAAGCTAGCGCGTCTACCAATTCCGCCACCCGGACGTGGGTGCATTTTCGTGCAGCACTGAACTCTAGCAAACTCCACATGGCACCATGGAGAAGGCCCCGGGAAGTATGAGTTCCCGGGGCCTTCAATTTCGAGGGTGTGTGATGTCTGCTCTCGATCCGGTCTCCCGTGGTGTCCTCTTCGCCTCTGCATCACCAGCGGCTTGCGTCCGGCTTGCGCCTTCTGCGTGAAGTGAATCTGGGATTCCTTCCCGCTCTCCCGGAGGAGTGCGTAGGTCATTTCTACGGGAGAGTGACGCACGACACAAGACCTTTTCGGAAAGATATTCCAGGGATTTCTGCGTCCACAGCTTGTCCACACATCGGCACGCTCACGTCCACAGGTCATCCACATGCTTCATCCACAGCTGTGGATTCACAACAGCTGCGAGAAGGCGTGGATCACCACGCCGGCCAGGCCGCCGACGACCGTGCCGTTGATCCGGATGAACTGCAGATCGCGGCCGACATAGAGCTCGATCCGCTCGGCGGTCTCGTCGCCGTCCCAACGCTCGACCGTCGACGAAATCACGGTCGCGACCTCGGAGCCGTAGTGGTTCACGACGTACGCGGCGGCGTCCTCGGCCCAGCGGTCGACCTTGGCCGCGAGCGCCGGGTCCGACACCAGCCGCTCCCCCAGGCCCTCGATCTCCTCTACGACGCGGCGCCGCAGCAGGCCGTCCTCGGCCTCGAGCGCCTCGATCAGACCACGACGGAACGAATCCCACAGCCGGACCGCCGTCGTGGCGGCCTTCGGCTGGGTCAGCAGCCGCTCCTTCAACCGTTCGGCACGCTCCATCGTGTCCGGATCGTGCTGCAGGTTGTCGGCCAACTGCACGAGCCATGCGTCCAACGTCCGGCGGGCGTCATGCTGAGGATCGTCACGAATGTCCTGCACCCACGACAGCGCCTCACGGAACAACTTGTCCGCCACGAGGTTGCTGGCCCAGTTCGGTGACCAGTCCGGCGCACGCTGCTTGATCAGGTCGGTGATCCGCTCCGGATGACGGTCCAACCACCCGCACAGCTCGTCCAGTCCCAGATCGACGATGCCGGTGTGCGCCCCCTCGTCGAGGACCTCGGCCAGCAACTGGCCCGCAGCCGGGCTGAGCGGCTCCTCGATCATCCGCGGCACGATCATCTCGGTGATCACTGCCGAGACATCCTCCTCCTTCACCCGCCCGAGCAGGTCGGACGTGATCCGCGAGCCCTCGTCCACGAGGCGGTGCGCCCGCCCCGGCGCGCCGAGCCACCGGCCGATGCGCTCGGCCGGGGCGGCCGAGCCGATCCGGTCACGAATGACGTCCTCGCGCAGGAAGTTCTCGGAGACGAAGTCCTGCAGGCTCGCCGCGAGCTGATCCTTCTTCCTGGGAATCAGCGCCGTGTGCGGGATCGGCAGCCGCAACGGATGACGGAACAGCGCCGTCACCGCGAACCAGTCCGCGATCGCACCGACCATGGCCGCTTCCGAGGCGGCATTCACATACCCCCATCCGCCGTCACGCCCGTGCGTCACCGCGAACACGATCGCCGCCAGCACCAACAACGACGTGGCGAGCGTGCGCATCCTGCGCAGTCCCGATCGCCGGGCCTCGTCGTCGCCCAGCACGGCCAGGGACGGACTGGTCACATCTGTCATGGCGCAACCCTAGGCAGGACGACCATCGGCGCTACGATCGCAACGCGGGTCATCTCGGACCCACCCTGACGAAGGAGTCCTCATGGCCGGCCTCAACGAGCTTCTCGACCTGATCCCCGTGAACGACATCGCGAAGCAACTCGGTGTCGAGCCCGCGGTCGCCCAGCAAGGCATCGAGGCGGCGCTTCCCGCGATCCTCGGCGGGCTGGGCGCCAACGCGAAGGATCCGGCCGGTGCCGCCTCCCTCGGCAGCGCGATCGCGAAGAAGGACGCCTCCCTCATCGACGGTGGCGTCGACGTCAAGGCGATCGACACGGCCGACGGCGCGAAGATCGTCAAGAACGTGTTCGGCGACAAGACCGACGACGTCGCAGTCGCCCTCGGCGCTGCCAACGGCGCCCAGGACGCGGGCCTGGTCAAGAAGCTGCTGCCGATCCTCGCCCCGATCGTGCTGGCCTACCTCGCCAAGAACGCCACGAGCGGCGGAAAGCAGAGCTCCCTGCCCAGCGGCGGCGGCATCCAGGACCTGCTCGGTGGATTGCTCGGCGGCGGCTCGTCGTCCTCGGCCGGCGGTCTCGACGACCTGATCGGCGGCCTGCTCGGCGGCGGTGGCGGCAAGAGCAGCGGCGGCGGCCTCGGCGATCTGCTCGGCGGCCTGCTGGGCGGCGGCAAGCGCTGAGTCTGCGCCGGGCTCTAGAATCTGGCGCATGACGTTCAACGAGGGCGCACGCCTCGACACGAGCCAGGTCACCGGCGGCGGCAAGGCCGGTGCAGCCGTCGGTGGCGGCATCGGCGGGCTGCTGCTGATGTTGCTCGTCGTGTTCCTGGGCGGCAACCCGCTCGGCGGCGGATCCTCGTCGGCGTTCGACGTCAACCAGATCCTCACCGGCGGCGCCCAGGGTTCCTCGATCGACGTCAGCCAGTGCCAGACCGGCGCCGACGCGAACGAGAACGACGTGTGCCGGATCATCGGCACCGTCAACAGCGCCCAGGACTACTGGACCGACGCGCTTCCCGCGGACATCAACCGCCAGTACCGCCAGGCCCAGACCGTCATCTACTCCGGCGCCACGCAGTCGCCCTGCGGCACGGCCTCCAACGCGACCGGCCCGTTCTACTGCCCGTCCGACGAGCGGGTCTACATCGACGCCGCGTTCTTCGACGAACTCACGAAGAACTTCGGCGCCGACGGCGGCAACCTCGCCCAGATGTACGTCGTCGCGCACGAGTACGGCCACCACGTCCAGAACATCCTCGGCATCCTCGCCCAGGGCCAGGACGGCAAGACCGGCCCGCTCAGCGGCGGCGTCCGGATCGAACTGATGGCCGACTGCTTCGCCGGCGTGTGGGCCCACAACGCGGCCAACACGCAGGACTCCGAGGGCACCACGCTGCTCCAGCCGCTCACCCAGGCCGACATCCGGTCCGCGCTGTCCGCGGCGGCAGCGGTCGGCGACGACCACATCCAGGAGACGCTCGGCGGCGGCCGGGTCAACCAGGACTCCTGGACCCACGGCTCCAGCGAATCGCGTCAGCGCTGGTTCGAGACCGGATACGAATCCGGCAACCTGAACTCGTGCGACACCTTCGCCACGAACGACCTGTGATCGCGTGACTCGGCGCCTGCGCGCCGAGGTCTGGATCGTCCTCGGCCTGTCACTGGGACAGTCGGCCGTCTATGCGGCCATGAGCTTGATCCGCAAGCTCAGCCAAGGATCCCTGCGCGACTCGACGGCGGGGTTGAACCAGTCGCGCGACAGCGTGCCCTGGCTGGACCTGACCTATCAATTGCTCGCGATCGGGTTCGCCCTCGTGCCCGTCGCGCTCGCGCTGTACCTGCTGAGCCTCGACCAGGACTCACCTCCGGTCTTGAAGCGGCTCGGACTCGACACCGTCCAGCCGTGGCGGGACCTGGCCTTCGGCGCCACCCTCGCGGCCATCATCGGCATTCCCGGCCTGGGCGTCTACTTCGGCGGGCGCGCACTCGGACTCAACGCCGAGATCATTCCCAGCCCCGAGCACCTCCACTGGTGGACCGTCTCGGTCCTGGTCCTCTCGGCCCTGCAGAACGCCGTGCTGGA
>CAYYQO010000230.1:0-4294 GCA_964473845.1 uncultured Aeromicrobium sp. | reverse complement strand
CCACACCCCCTGACCGCACCGCTCACCGCCGACCCGACACTTCCCCCATGGCGAGACGCAGCCTCCCACCAACTCGATACGCCGCTCGCTGCGCTCGCCGGCACTCGATCACCGGACCCGCCGATCGAGTAGCGCTGCGAGGAACGAGCAGGCGTATCGAGATCCCGATCCACGATCAGTCGCTGAGCGCCTGGCGAACCCGCTCGGCCACGTCGTCCGCACTGCGCGTGGACCGGATCACGACGACCGAGGTGGCCGCGTCCCCTCCGGTCGCCTGGGCGGTCACCAGATCCATCGCCCGATCGAGGTCACCTTCAGGGTCGTCGGTGTCGCCGCGCAACCAGCCGCGCAGCACGTGGTTGTGGGCGGCCACCACGCCGGCCGCCAGCAGTTCGGCCCGTAGGCCGGCGTCGGGATCACCGGCCCACCGGCCGGCCAGCCCCGTGGCGAACGCGCGTTGGTACTGGCGCTGCCCCGCCATCTCGCGGTCCCGCAGTGCGGGCACCTGGCCGATCAACCGATAGCGCTGGCGCGCCCGGTCCCCTTCGGCGACGTAGTAGCGCAACACGATGCGCGCGGCCTCCGCGACGGCGAGGTCCCGGGTGGAGGCTGACGCCGATTCCAGTCGATCCGTGATGCGGGCCAGCAGTTCGTCGTGGGCCGGGAAGATCACAGCCTCCTTCGAGCCGTAGTACCGGAAGAACGTCGTCCGGCCGACACCGGCCCGGGCCGCGATGTCATCGACGGTCGTGTCGTCGTACCCACGCTCGTCGAACAGCTCGAAGGCCGCGCTGACCAGCCGGTCACCGATGGGAGCGGTCACCTTCACCACTGCTGACACCTCCTGGAGCTACTTGAGAGTACGCCGTACCGTCTCTAAGGTACTTAGTACCAGATCTCTGAACGGATGAGGACGGCATGAGTGGAATCGACAAGGTCGGCGTGATCGGTGGGGGCCTCATGGGCTCCGGCATCGTCGAGGTGGTGGCGCGCGCGGGCGGCAATGTCGTCAACGTCGAGATCTCCTCTGATGCCGCGAAGGCGGCCGAGGAACGCGTCCGAGGATCGCTCGACCGTGCGGTGTCCCGCGGCAAGCTCGACGAGGCGGACGCTGCCGACGTGCTCGAGCGGATCCGTTTCGTCGACTCGCTCGACGCGCTCGCCGACCGAGATCTCGTGGTCGAGGCGGCCAGCGAGGACGAGGCGACGAAACTCGAACTCTTCCGGCAGCTCGGCACCATCCTGACCAAGGACGACGCGATCCTGGCGTCGAACACCTCGTCGATCCCGATCGTCAAGCTCGGCGCCGTGTCGGGTCGCGCGGACCACGTCATGGGCGTGCACTTCTTCAACCCGGCTCCCGTCATGCAGCTCGTCGAACTGATCCCTTCGCTGACGACGGCCCCCGAGACGCTCGACCGGATGCGCGGCTGGGTCTCGGACGATCTCGGCAAGAAGCCGATCGACGCCACCGACCGCGCCGGTTTCGTCGTGAACTCGTTGCTCGTCCCGTACCTGCTCTCGGCCATCCGGATGTACGAGGCCGGCTACGCGTCGGCCGACGACATCGACCGGGGCATGGTGCTGGGCTGCGGTCACCCCATGGGTCCACTCGCGCTGTCGGACCTGATCGGGCTCGACACCGTTCGTGCCATCGGCGTCTCGATGTACGAGGAGTTCAAGGAGCCGCTGTACTCGCCTCCGCCGCTGCTGGACCGCATGGTCGACGCCGGCCTGCTGGGCAAGAAGTCGGGCCACGGCTTCTACCCGTACAACTGAGCGGATCTTTCGCTCAGTCAGTCGAGCGCTTGCCCAGGCCCTGCTCGGGCAGCAGCTTGATGAACAGGCCCTCGGCCTCGGCGCACACGACGTTGCCGTGGCGGATCTCGCCACGGACCGTCCATTTGCGGCCCTCGACGCGTTCGATCCAAGCGACGACCTCCAGGTCGGTGTCGATCGGGGTCAGGGCCCGGTAGTCAGTGTTGAGATAGGCGGTGCGGGAGATCCCGCCGGCCGCGAGCGCCGCCAGAATGCCGAGCACCTCGTCGAACAACAGGCTGACGACACCGCCGTGCACGGCCATCCCGCCACCCATGAACCACCGGCCGAAGCGCACGGTTCCCTCGACCCGGTCCGCCGTGCGAGACGTGACGACGAGCTCGGGCAGCATCGCATGACCACGGACCGGCAGGTCGGCCACGCGTCCGTTGACCTGGTGAAGTTCGTCGGTCGTCGACTGCTCGAGACGATCGCGCCACCGAGCCAGGTCGACGGAGAGACCGTCGATCGCCTCCCGATCCATCGACAGTGACGCCAAGGCGTTCTGCACACCGTGCAGATTCCTCACCAGCTCGCCGTACGCACGCACGTCGTCGGCGGCGAAGTCACCTTTGAACATCTCTTCCCAGCTCACCGGAACGAGGCTACCCACCGGGGTGGGCCCTCCTGAGCGCGACCGTCTGCCGCACCATCGCACCGCCCGACGAAACCGGGCTGCGTGGTGAACGTCTCGCGGTGCACGATGGGGACTGACATTTCTCACAGGAGGCTCCATGAACGTCCCGCTGACCCTGCGCGACTTCCTCGACCGCGCCCGCACCGTCTATCCCGATCGGATCGCCGTCGTCGACGAACCGAACCAGGTGGCGGACTCCTGGGGGGCGGTGACCTACGCCCAGCTGTACGCGAAGGCCCGCAGTCAGGCCGCGACGCTGGACGAACTCGGCATCGCCCAGGGCGCACGGGTGGCGATGGTGTCGCACAACGCGGCGCGGCTCATGGCGTCGTTCTACGGCGTGGCGAACTGGGGACGCATCTTCGTACCCGTGAACTTCCGGCTGGCGCCCGCCGAGGTCGAGTACATCATCGAGCACAGCGGCGCCGAAGTCGTCATGCTCGACCCCGAACTCGAGCATCTCGTCGATGCCTGCTCGTCGGCCGAGCACGTGTTCGTCCTGGGCCGTGACGACGACCGGATCTGGGCTTCGAGGGCCGAGCCCCGCGAGTGGGAACCGGATGAGAACGCGACCGCGACGATCAACTACACGTCCGGCACGACCGCGCGCCCCAAGGGCGTGCAGCAGACGCACCGCGCGCGGTGGGTCAACGCCACGACCTTCGGCTGGCACGCGACGCTGACCGACCGCGACGTCTACCTGCACACGTTGCCGATGTTCCACTGCGACGGCTGGGGCCTGCTGTACTCGGCCACCGGCGTCGGCGCCCAGCAGGTCGTCATCCGTCAGATCGACGGCACCGAGATCCTCCGCCGGATAGAGGAGCACGGCGTCACCGTGCTGGCCTGCGCACCAGCCGTCCTGAACGCGACGCTCGATGCGTTGTCGGACTGGGACGGCGGCACGGGTCGCGACCGCGTCCGATGCATCGTGGCCGGCGCTCCCCCGCCTACCCGCACGATCCAGCGGGTCCGCGAGGAACTGGGCTGGGAGTTCATCCAGATCTACGGCCTGACCGAGACGGCTCCGCTGTTGACGATGTCGCGCATGCGCGAGGAGTGGGACGACCTCGACGGCGAGGAACAGGCCCGACTGCTCTCCCGGGCCGGTGCCCCCACGATCGGCACGCGGATCATGGTCGACGACCAGGGCGAGATCCTGGCGCGCAGCAACACCGTGCTGGAGTCGTACTGGGAGAACCCCGAAGCCACCGACGAGGCACTGAGCGGCGGCTGGTTCCACACCGGCGACGGCGGCGTCTACGAGGACGGCTACGTCACGATCGCCGACCGCAAGAAGGACGTCATCGTGTCGGGCGGCGAGAACGTCTCGTCGATCGAGGTCGAGGATGCCCTCGCCTCGCACCCGGCCGTCCGCGAGGTGGCCGTGATCGGCGTGCCCGACGACAAATGGGGCGAAGCCGTGCTGGCGCTCGTCGTGGTCGACGGGGACGTGACCGAGGACGAGTTGCGCGGTCACGCCCGCGACCGACTCGCCGGCTACAAGGTGCCCAAGCGGGTCGAGTTCCGCGCGGAACTGTCCCGCACCGCCACGGGCAAGTTGCAGAAGTTCAAGCTGCGCGAACAGTACTGGACCGGCCGCGACCGCCTGGTGAACTGACGGAGCCCCTGATCTCCTGGGTAGTTCACTCGCTTGTCAGATGGATGCTGCCGGCGTCCGGAGCTCTCACGCGAGTTCTGAGCTGGCTGGTCCGGTGCGTCAGGTCCCACCCGCGCCCGGTTGGTCGGACCTGACGCACCGACCACCCGAGCCGGTCGGACCAGACGCACCGACCACCCGAGCCGGTCGGACCAGACGCACCGACCACCTCACGTCCA
>CAYYQO010000229.1:0-4326 GCA_964473845.1 uncultured Aeromicrobium sp. | reverse complement strand
GTCGCCGGCGCCTGGCCGCGGAAGCCGGACGCCTGGGCAGCGACATGATTGCGGTCGGCACGTACGAGGAGGCCGCCGAACTACTCGGAGCCTTCACCGGTGACGTCCAGGTCCTGACCCCGTGGCGGCCGTTCTCCCCACGCATCGCCGACCCACGCCTCGTCCACACCGTCAGCCGGGTCGAGGACATCGCCGAACTCGCACGCAGCCTGCCCACGGCGCGCGTCGTCGTCGAGGCCGAGACCTCGATGGCTCGCCACGGGCTGGACCGCCACCAGTTGGCCGATGCTGCGCGAGCGATCGCGGACAGCGACCTGTCGGTCGACGGGTTCGCGATCCACCTGCCGATGTCGGGCGGAAATCTCGCCGAGGCCCAGACCTGGTGCGCCGTGCTCGAGGCCTCCGCACTCACCGCGACGACCGTGTTCTGTTCCCACCTGACCGTGCCCGAACTGGAGCAGCTCCGAGCCGCGCGGCCCAACCTGGCGATCCGGCCTCGCGTCGGGACGTCACTGTGGCTGGGCCGCCTGGAGGCGCTGTCGGTGCAATCGACCGTTCTGGACGTCCACACGATCCAGCGTGGCGAACGTGTCGGCTACCGCCAGGGTCGCGTCCCGCGTGCCGGACACGTGCTGATCGTGGCCGGAGGCACCAGCCACGGGATCGGACTCGAGGCACCTCGCGCCGTCGCCGGGATCGCCGGGCGGGGCAAGGCCGCGGCCAAGGGCGGATTGGCGGCAGCCGGACTCGCGCTGTCGCCCTTCACGATCGACGGCAAACAGCGCTGGTTCGTCGAACCGCCGCACATGCAGGCCAGCATGATCCTGCTGCCCGAAGGAGCTCGCGTGCCTTCCGTGGGCGACCGCCTGCCGGCCCAGGTGCGGTACACGATCGCGGCGTTCGACGCGATCACCGAGGTCTGATCCGCCGGGCCGGCAGTCAGTCGCCCTCAGGGCCTTCCGGCAGCGTCGGTTCCGGCGGGTCGGGCGTCGGTGCGGGCGTCGGCGGCGGTGTGGTCGCCGGCGGAGGAGTCGTGGCCGGCGGCGGTGTGGTCGCCGGCGGAGGAGTCGTCGGCCGGGGCGTCCGCGTCGCGGGCGGTTTGGTCGGCTCGGTCTTCTTCTCCTTCTTCTTCTCCTTCTTCTTAGCCGGGGCAGGATTGGCGATCGACGTGCCCTTCTCGCCCTTGATGTTCGCGCGCGGAGCGAACGTGCCGCACTCGGAGCCCTCCAACGCGGCGTTCATGTAGTTCTGGAACGTCATGGCCGGGTAGGTGCCGCCGAAGAAGGGCAGCATGTACCCCTCGAGTTCTTCGTTGCCCTTGCCGCGGTTGTACATGACGGCCGTGGCCAGCTTCGGGGTCGCGCCGACGAACCACGATGACGAGACGCGCTGGTTGTCGTCGGCATCCGTGGCAGTCGCCGTGCCGGTCTTGCCGGCGGTGGGGCAGAACGTGCGGGCCTTCGTACCCGATCCGCCTCGGACGACGGTCTGCAAGGCAGCCATGGTGTCGGCCGCGACGTCCTCGTCGATTGCCTGTGTCGTCGAGACGCCGTGCTGGTAGATCTGGCTTCCGCGCGAGTCGTCGACCTTCTCGATGACGTACCAATCGGCGCGCTTGCCCTCGGCGGCCAAGGTCGCGTACGCGTTGGCCATGTCGATCGGAGCCACGGGGGCGTAGCCCAGCGAGACACCCAGCACCGGGGAGATCGTCTCGATCGTCTTCTCGGGCACACCGGCCTCGCGGGCGGCCGCGAGGATCTTCTCCGGGCCGTCCTCCATCTGGTCGGTCAGGTCGACGAACGCGGTGTTCACCGAGAACTCGGTGGCCCGCTCCAGGTTGATGTAGCCGTACGACCGGCCTCCGCTGTCGCCCTGGTTCTCGATCTTGTCGTCACCGATGGTCAGCGGCGCGTTGCCGTTCAGGCGGGTCTGCAGGCTGTAACCGTTCTCGAGGGCGGCGACGACGCCGAACACCTTGAACGTCGAGCCGGGCTGCGTGCCCAGCGTGGCCCAGTTCAACTGGTTCTTCACGTAGTCGGGGCCGCCATACATCGAGCGCACCGCACCCGTGCCGGGTTCGACCGAGACGACGGCCGTGTTCAACTCGTCCAGACCATCGGGACGGACTTCCTTGACGGCGTCGACAGCAGCAGCCTGCTTGTCCTTGTCGAACGTCGTGATGATCTTGAAGCCGCCGCCCTCGATCTCGGAGTCGAGGAATCCCTCGGCGCGCATCTGCTGCTTGACCAGTTCCAGCAGGTGACCCTTGGGGCCTCCGAAGCGCTGGTTGGCCTTCTGTTTCTTGAACTTCGGCAGCGTTCCGGTCAGCTTGGCCGCCTGCTCGGCGGTGATCGCACCTTCCTTCAACATGCCGTCGATGACGTAGTTGTAGCGCGGCAGGATCCGCTCCGTGGCGCCGTCGGTGTAGGGGTCGAAGTAGGAAGGGTTGTTGATGACCGTGGCGAGGAAGGCCGCCTGGCGAGCGGTGAGGTCGGAGGCGGACTTGCCGAAGTAGGTCTGTGACGCGACCTCGACCCCGTACGACCCGTTGCCGTAGTAGATCGTGTTGAGGTAGCCGCCGAGGATCTCCTGTTTGCTCAGTTCGCTGTGGATCTTGACCGAGAGAATCGCTTCCTTCGCCTTGCGGACGTAGGACCGCTCCTGGTTCAGGTAGAGGATCTTGACGTACTGCTGAGTGATGGTCGAGCCGCCGCCGGTGATCTGACCGCTCGTGGCATTGTTGCGGGCTGCGCGGACGATGCCCTTGAAGTCGATGCCGCGGTTCTCCCAGAAGGTCCGGTCCTCGGCAGCGACCACGGCGTCGCGCATGACCTCGGGGATCTCATCGTAGTCGAGGCTGTCGCGGTTCTGGGTGGCGAAGCTGCCGATCTTGGACTTGCCGTCGGAGTAGTAGACGTTCGTCGTCTCGGTCTGGAAGTCGGCGTTCGGGTCGGGGATGTCCGTCGTGGCATAGAGAGCCGCCACGAAGATCGCCCCGAGGATGAAGCCGGATACCGCCAGAAACAACAGCCAACGCAGCACCCGCACGGGCCATGAGCCCGTGCCTCCGATCCTGCGGACGAGCCGCGAGAACCAGCTCTGCTTGTTTTTCGTGCGAGTTCTCGCCACGAATCGGTTCCTTTCCAACGA
The DNA here is from genome assembly GCA_964473845.1 of uncultured Aeromicrobium sp. GTDB lineage: Bacteria > Actinomycetota > Actinomycetes > Propionibacteriales > Nocardioidaceae > Aeromicrobium. Next base: position 1,176 of record CAYYQO010000229.1, on the reverse strand, counting down.
CGCCTACCAGCGACCCAGTCTGACGGGTGTTCCTGAGAAATCCATGACCGGGGGCCGGTCCGGGGGTGGCGATGGGGGCGACTCGATGTATCGTATCGATATAGCCATTCGTGGCATCGAACACAACGAGTCCGTGAGAGGGGGCGATGATGGCCCGACGAGGAGCTGCGCTGGAGTTGGCCGTACTCGGCCTCCTGGCTGATTCGCCCATGCACGGATACGAGCTGCGCAAGCACGTCAACGGGCTGTTCGGGTGGACCCGGCTGCTGTCGTACGGCACGCTCTACCCCTGCCTCAAGCAGTTGACCCGCACCGGCATGATCGCCGCCGACACCGAGATCCCGCCGCGCGGCAAGCGGCCTCGGATCGTGTACCGCCTGACCGCCGACGGCAAGGAGTACTTCACCTCGCTGCTCGAGGACGGCGGTCCGTCGGCGTGGGACGACGAGAACTTCGGGGTCCGGTTTGCGTTGTTCGCGCGCACCAGTTCCCCGACCCGGGTCCGCATCCTCGAAGGCCGGCGGTCCCGGCTCGAGGAACGACTCGAGAACGTCCGGACGGCCGCGGTCAATCGCCGCGAACGGATGGACGCCTACACCCGCGAACTTCAGCGCCACGGTCTTGAGTCCGTGGAACGCGAGATCAGCTGGCTGACCGAGTTGATCGACCGCGAGCGCGCCGACGCGTTCACGGAGCACGAAGACAACAGCACGACAGACAAGGAAAAGTGAGGTCTCCATGAGTTCGGAGAACAAGGTCCGCGTGGCCATCGTCGGCGTTGGAAACTGCGCCACGTCCCTGGTCCAGGGCGTCGAGTACTACAAGAACGCCGATCCGGAGGGCACCGTCCCCGGTCTCATGCACGTCAAGTTCGGTAAATACCACGTCGGTGACGTCGAGTTCGTCGCCGCGTTCGACGTCGACGCCAAGAAGGTCGGTTTCGACCTGTCCGAGGCCACTCAGGCCAGCGAGAACAACACGATCAAGATCACCGACGTCCCGCCGCTCGGCGTGACGGTCCAGCGTGGTCCGACGCTCGACGGTCTGGGCAAGTACTACCTCGAGACGATCGAGCAGTCCGACGCCGAGCCGGTCGATGTCGTCCAGGTCCTCAAGGACACCCAGGCCGACGTGCTCGTGTCCTACCTCCCGGTGGGTTCGGAGGAGGCCGACAAG
>CAYYQO010000228.1:0-4337 GCA_964473845.1 uncultured Aeromicrobium sp. | reverse complement strand
AACGGTGCCTCGACCCGGCAGTAGAGCGGTTCGGGAACGCGTTCGGTCGGCGGAGGGGTAGGTTCGGCGCCGGGATTCCAGATCGGGATCGGCGTCCGAGGTGGTGCCGGCCTCCAGACTCGGTCGCGAACGATGGCGTCAGGCACGTCAGGTGCTGGAGACACCTCAATTTCCGAGGGCAGCAGCGCTGCAACCAGAAGTACAACTGCGTACATCACGTTGGGTCACCTGCGACCAACTGAGTCATGGACCAGACGCCGTCGAAGCGGAGCCCAAGAGTGACGACGTGGTCCGATGCCGGAGCGGCTGTTTCGACTGCGTTACCGCTCAGCTTTAGCGTTCCAGCAGCAATGGACAGGCGCGTGGTTGCTCGCGACTCGCCGCCATCGCGGTCGTCGAACCACAGTTTAATGTTCGCTCGTTCCCAGTCCCGACCCTTGATCCAACCGCCGTCAGCGTAGGTACTTTCGTAAAAGGAGATGTAGTCGCTGCACCCGCCGCAGTCCGGATCGGAAACGCGGGTCAGTTCCTCGACATCCCCGGTCTTGGAGGCGTAGTTGAGCAAACTGACGTAGTACGTGACGAACCGGTTCGCGCCCGTGGGGCTGAACTCGTCGGCGCGCTCCGGCATCGGCGGCAGCGTCACCCCCGGGTTCGCCGGGGTCGTCGCTACAGACGTCGGAACCGGGGCAGGCGGATCCTCGCCGCCACACCCAGCCAGCACGAGCGCACCCACGAACAAGGCACAGGCCAGTCGCCGCATTCTTCCCCCCGACTCCATGGGTTGACCACGCTGCGTCAACCCGAGTTACCGAACCCTAGCGAGCGGGGAGAAGCTCGTCAGCCCCCAGTCTCACCGCTGTGGACAACCATCGAACGACCCGAGCATCTCGCGCGCCGAAGGCGCGAGTCAGTCGGCGTCGAGGGACAGCGCGATGCCGTTGATGCAATAGCGCAGGTCGGTGGGGGTGCCGAAGCCTTCGCCGGAGAAGACGTGGCCCAGGTGCGAACCGCAGTTGGCGCACCGGACCTCGGTGCGCTTCATGCCCAAGGTGACGTCCTCGATGTACTCGACGCGGTCCTCGGCCAAGGGGGAGTAGAAGGAGGGCCAGCCGCACTGGGCGTCGAACTTCGTCTCGCTGCGGAACAACTCGGCATCGCACGCGCGACACCGGTAGACGCCGACCGTGGGGTCCTTCTCGTACTCACTGCTGAAGGGTCGCTCGGTGCCGGCCTGGCGCAGGACGTGGTATTCGGCCGCGCTCAGCTTGTTGCGCCACAGGTCGTCGGGCTGGTCGGCGGGGTAGGACTTGGCGTCGCTCACAGTTCTGTCTGCTCCTCGAAGGTGTAGTGCTCCAACAGGTGCAACGTCGGGACGTCCAGTTTTCTTCTCGCGCGCGACGTCCAGTCCAGGTGGAGGAACTCGCGGACGACGTGCGGGTCGGTCAGGATGATGACTTCGTCGATCGCCTTCTCGTTCACGACCTCGGCCAACGCGTCGATGGGGTCGTACTCGACGAGGGTCGTCAGGACGGTCTGACCCCGCGCGATGAGCAGCGCGGCCGAGGCGTCGAGCTCCTGCTGACCTTCCAGTCGCAATTCGTCCTCGATCCGGGTGTAGGCGGCGGGTTCCTCGAGGGGGACGAACTGGGCCCCGCCGAACGCCGTCATGGACGCGCTGAGCGCAGCCGGGGACGAATCCACCGGCAGCAGCATGTGATACGTGACGTCGTCGTCCACGCCCTCGTGCAGGGAGAGGATCTGATCGGCGTCGACGTCGATGAGCTGGCGTTCGACCAGCAAGGCCACGTTGTACATGTCCCCAGACTAGGCCGCTTCGCGGTCGCGTACCCACCTCGTCAGCAGGACGCCTTCGTCCTCGACGGCATGACCGAGTCGCATCGAGCGTTCGGCGGTGCTCGCACCCTCGGTGATCCGCTTGCTGTTCCCACCGAGCAGGTGGGGTGAGATCGTCACGCAGGCCTCGTCCACCAGATCGAGTTCGACGAGCGTGCCGTGCAACGTCGGTCCGCCCTCGCACAGGATCCGGGTCAGTCCGCGGGTCGCGAACGAGTCCAGGACAGCGGGCCAGTGGATCTCGTCGTCGCCGGCCACGACGACGTCCACGCTCCCCGCGAGCCGTTCACGTTCGGCCGTCGGCGCGGCACCACACGTGATGACCATGACCCCGGGGGCCAGCAGGGCCTCGGGGACGTCGAGACGCCGGCTGACGACCGCGAGGAGAGGAACGTCCGGCCGACCCTCCCGCAGCGAGTGGTGCACGGAGCCGGCCGTGATCGGCTGGTACCCCTCGGCCCGGGTCGTTCCCGCGCCCACCATGACGACGTCGCACAGGCTGCGCAGGACCTTGAAGGCGCGGTGGTCCGGCTCTCCGCCCAGATCGCCCGAGACGCCGTGCGCATCCTGGACGGCACCGTCGATCGATGCGACGAAGTTCGTGCGCACCCACGGCGCGGCACTGTTGGGATAGGCGTACAGGTCGGCGAGCTCGCTCAGATCGGGCATGCCTTCCAAGGTAGAGGTGGCTGCGGCATACTGCCGACATGACGGACCTGCGCTCGACCTTGGCCACCTCCGGACCGATCGATCTGTCGACCCGGGCATCGGGCGACACGCCGGGTTTCGACGGTGACAAGAAGGACGCCAAGCAGCAGTTGGCCGAGCTGGGCGAGCAGCTGATGCAGACCCAGGAACTGCTGTTCGCCAACGGCCGGGCCGATTCGACCGACCGCAAGATCCTGCTGTTGCTGCAAGGCATGGACACCGCGGGGAAAGGCGGAACGTTGCGCGCCGTCGCGGGCCTGGTCGACCCGCAAGGGCTCAAGATCACGGCGTTCAAAGCACCGTCGAAGGAGGAACTCGAGCACGATTTCCTGTGGCGGGTCGAGAACCAACTGCCGCCGGCGGGCATGATCGGCGTCTTCGACAGATCGCACTACGAGGATGTGCTGATCGGACGAGTCCGCGAACTGGCCCCGGCCGGCGAGATCGAACGCCGCTACGACGCGATCAACGAGTTCGAGCGGGCGTTCGTCGACGACGGGGGAGTCCTGCTGAAGTGCTTCCTGCACATCAGCCCCGAGGATCAGGCCGAGCGGTTGGACGAACGGCTCCACGATCCGACCAAGTATTGGAAGTACAACCCCGGCGACCTCGATGAGCGAGCGTTGTGGCCGGACTATCAGGCCGCCTACGAGATCGTGCTCGAACGGTGCTCGACCGACCACGCGCCGTGGTACGTCGTTCCGGCCGGGCGCAAGTGGTATCGCAACTGGGCGATCGCCACGATGCTCGGGGAGACCTTGACCGAGTTGGGACTGGACTGGCCGGCCGCCGATTTCGACGTCGAGGCAGAACGGAAGCGCCTGGCCACGATGTGACCAGGCGCCTCCGGGGTGTGGGACTCAGACGTCGGCGAACAGCGAGTCCAACGGCACCAGGTCGACGGCACCGACGGCGTAGCGCGCCAGCACGACCTCGGCGACCTCGTCGGCGAAGCCGAGCGGTTCGGCGACCGCGACGGCTCCGGCCTCGAGCGCCAGCTCCTTGACCCGATCGGGCAGGACGCCCGGAGCCAGGAACAGCATGCCCACGGCGATGTGACGGCGGCCGTCGGCGCGGTGCGTGCGCACTGCCTCGCTGGCCGCCGGCGGCGCCGCCGAGGCGAACGCCGCGATCGTGGGCAGCTTGTGGTGGGCGCCCCAGGCCCGAGCGGCCCGCGCGATCATCGCGTTGGCCAACGGGTCGGAGGAACCGGCACCGGCGAGCACGAGAGCATCGAGTTCGCGGACACGATTCTTGCTCAGCGCCTCACGCAGGCGTCGGTCGAGGACGTTGAGGAACGTGCCCTCGATGCCCAGGACGTCGGTGACCTCGATGCGGACGTCGTGCTTGGCTGCCGCTGCCTTCGCGGCGTGGGGCACGTCGACCTTGGCGTGGTACGCCTCGGTCAGCAGCAGCGGGACCACGACGATCTCGCTGAAGCCCTCGGCGACCAGCTGGGCGACGACCTCATCGAAGCTGGGGCCGCACAGGTCGAGGAAGGCGGTCTCGACACGCAGGTCGGGACGCATGCACGCCACCACCTCCGTGAGGGCGTTGATGGTCTTGGCCGATCGCGGGTCGCGGCTGCCATGTGCCAGGGCGACGAGTGCGGGTGCGGTCATCGTGCTTTCCTCCCTTCCTGGGGTGTTTCTGTGTGGGTGTTGGTGTTGCGGGTCGGGGCCAAGTGGCCCAAGAACTTGAGGTTGAAGGCGCGCAGACAGCTGCGACACTCCCACTGTCCGTGGCTCTCGCCGTGCGGACGCAGGTCCTCG
>CAYYQO010000227.1:0-4374 GCA_964473845.1 uncultured Aeromicrobium sp. | reverse complement strand
TCGATCTTCTTGCGCAGGTAGGAGATGTAGAGCTCGACGATGTTGTCGTTGCCGCCGAAGTCGTAGTCCCACACGCGGTCGAGGATCTGCGCCTTCGACAACACCCGGCGCTCGTTGCGCATCAGGAACCGCAGCAGTTCGAACTCTGTCGCCGTCAGTTCGATGTGCGTGCCGCCGCGGGTGACGTCGCGACTGTCCTCGTCCAGTTCCAGGTCGCCGACCACGAGGGTGGGGCTCTCGGCCTGGCGGTGACCGCCGGCGCGGCGCAGCAGTCCGTGCAGCCGCGCGACGACCTCCTCGAGGCTGAACGGCTTGGTGACGTAGTCGTCGCCACCGGCCGTCAGGCCCGCCACCCGGTCCTCGACGGAATCGCGCGCGGTCAGGAAGATCACCGGTACATCGGGGGAGAAGGCCCGCACCTTGGCCAGCACCTCGAGGCCGTCGTAGTCCGGCAGCATCCAGTCCAGGATCATCGCGTCGGGCCCGAACTCGCGAGCCGCGGCGACGGCCTTGCGACCGGTCCCTGCCGTGAGCACCTCGAAGCCCTCGTAGCGCAGCGCCATCTGCAGGAGTTCGGCGATGTTCGGTTCGTCGTCCACGACGAGGACGCGCAGGCGCGTGCCGTCGGTTCGGGTGAGGGGAGACGCAGTGTTCATGTCTCCCAGTGTCCCGCGCGTGACGGAAGATCGCCTGAGTCTTGGCTGTGGGAAAGCTGTGGACAGAACCAGGGCAATCGTGGGAAAGGCCCCTGCGCGCGCCCGAACGACCGTAATGTTCGCACCATCTGCTCCGTTGAAAGGGTCGCCCGTGTACTCCCGAGTCTGCCTGCTTGCTCCCGTCCTCGGCTTGGCGCTCGTCGTTGGAACGGGAGTGTCTGCTGAGGCGGCCTCGCCGAGCATCCGGCCCATCAAGGCGGCGACGGCCGAGTACCAGGGAAGCGTCCGGATCAAACCTTCGTACCTGGTGCCTTCGGGCGCTCAGGTGTCAAAGGCTCGCCTGACGGTGAAGAAGGGCAGCAAGACCGTGGCTCGGAACAAGGCCTCCGCCGCGCTGAAAGCGGGGAAGTACCGCGTGACACAGACGCTGACATACCGCACGTTCTCCTTTGCGACTCGCTCCGTCCGCGTCGTGGCCGCAGGTACCTGGCTGAGCAAAAGCGCTTGGTACGACGACCCGGTCGGACCGTACTTCGAATCCTGCACATACACCGCGGTCGAGAGCGGCGGTGGGACGCTCACGGTGAATTGCCCAGTCCATCGGATGGTGAATGAGTACGACGCGAAGAGCTTGGGCTCGTACACGTTCCGAGGCACGTTCACGCAGGACGACTATGGGTTCTTCGCCGACATCGCCGTGGCCGGCCAGACGTTCCGGGACGTCTTGCTGCCGGAGGTGGGCGACACGCTGGACGAGCTTGAATCGTTCGTGGCACCCTCGGCGCTCTACGAGTCGCAGAAGTACAGGTCGTACAGCGGCGTGAAGACGAAGAAGCGCAGCCAGGTGCTGACGATTCGTCAGCACCCGAAGCCTCGCGGTTGTTCCAAGCCATCCGATATTCGCAAGGTCAGGAACGGCATGAGCGTGACGACGGTCCGCCGGATCATGCAGAACAAGGGCAAGGTGACGTTCTCGTCGGGCGGATACGTCCTTCGCGAGTACAAGACGTGTGACAAGTACGACTACATGACAGTCTCGTTCGAGGGTGGCTTCGTCTACGGCAAGACGTTGATGGACTGGTGAGCCGGCCTGAATCACAGCCGTGTCATTAGCATGCCCAAATCCTAAAGTTCGGGTTTAGGTTCACATCGGCGTGTCGCGTGCCCTAGGCTGTCGCTCATGCGTCGCTTGGGACTGGTGGGATTCGTGTGCCTGTTGCTGATGGCCGGACTCACCGTCATCAGCACTCCGGCCAACGCCTTTACCCTCACCTGCTCGGCCAAGACCAAGGCGCAGATCGCCGCGTGCGATACCTCTGGGTACGCCGAGGTCTACACCAAGATGCACTGGCGGATGTATGGCGGACACAACTGCACGAACTATGCGGCCTACCGCATGCAGCGGGCGGGCGTTCCCGAGCCGAAGATCCTGCTGGGCAACGCGCGGGACTGGCACACGAACGCCGCCAAACTCGGCTACACCGTCAATTCCCAGCCCGCCGTCGGCGCGATCGCACAGTGGTCGAAGTCGGCGAATCACGTCGCCTACGTCGAAGAGGTGGGAGCGGGCTACCTGATCCTGTCCGAGGACAGCTACTCCTCGAAGGTCTACCGCCGCTACAAGGCATTGACGACGGACTCCTGGTACCCCGAGCGGTTCATCCATTTCCTCACGCCGGGGACCACGACGCCCGCGCCGACTCCGACTCCGACTCCGGCACCGGCACCGGCCCCCGCACCGACGCCGGCCAAGGTGGTGACATCGAAGATCAGTGTCTCCGGACCGGCGAAGGTCAGTACCCGGGTCGCGCCGACGGTCACGGTCAAGGTCACCGCGGCCGGTGGCGTGCTCCCGCAGGGCACGGTGCGGGTCCGCCGCGGCGGCCGCATCGTGGCGACGGCGAACGTCACCGCCGCCTCGAAGGGGACCGTCAAGGTCAAGATCCCGCGCATGAAGCGGGGCAAACAGTGGATCTCGGCGGTGTACGCCGGCAGCCCGGCGGCGAAGGCGTCCACCAGTCGCACGATCAAGGTCACCGTCACGAAACCGCCCAAGGTGGTCTCGTCGAAGACCACGGTCGCCCTGCCGAAGGGCACCATTCTCACGGGCACGCGGCCCGTCGCCGCCGTCACGGTCCGGGCGACGGACGGTCGGGCCATGACCAACAAGGTCTCGGTCTATGTCGACGGCAAGCTGATCGCCGCCCCCCGCGTCACCAAGAAGAACAAGGGAAAGGTCACGGTCCGACTGCCGGCGCTCGCCCCGGGCAACCACACGATCCGCGCGACCTACTGGGGCAGCAAGCCCGTCCGTCGGTCCCAGGCGAAGGCGACGACGTTCGCGGTCGCCGAACAGACCACGATCACCTCGGCCGCGGCGAAGTCGAAGGTCGGTTCGCAGGAGTCGGTGTCGCTCACGGCGAAGGTCGCGACAGCGCGGGGAGTGGCCCCGACCACCGGAGAGGTGTGGGTGCTGGCCGACGGCGTCAAGGTGGCCGCCACGCCCCTGACGCCCGTGGCAAACGGCACCGTGACGATCGCACTGCCCGTGCTGGCGCCCGGAACCCGTCAGATCTCCGCCACCTACCGGGGATCGGCGTTCCAGCTCGCATCGACGAGCGCCGCGCAACCGGTGCTGGTGATGGAGCCGTCCACGACGACGGCCGCCCTCGCCAAGACCACGGTCAAGCCGACGGAGCAGGCCCGCCTGACGATCACGGTCCGTTCGGCCGCGCTCGTCGCTGCGCCGACGGGCACGATCGTGGTCCGTGACGGTGCGAAGCAGATCGCCTCGGCGACGCTGGCTCCCGCCAGGAACGGGACGGTTGCGCTCACCTTGCCGAAACTCACCACCATCGGTGCCCACAAGCTCACGGCGACCTTCGGCGGCACGGACCTGCTCGAGCCGTCCACGACGGCTGTGCTCACGCTGACCGTCAAGAAGTAGGCGAGACCCGGCTGCGCCGGGCACGTACGCTGGGTGCCATGCCTGTCGACTCCGTCTACGCCCGACTTGAACCGCTTCTCTCCGGCGTTTCCAAGCCGATCCAGTACATCGGCGGCGAGTTGAACTCGACCGTCAAGGACTGGGACGAGGCTGACGTCCGCTGGGCGTTGATGTACCCCGACGCCTACGAGGTCGGCCTGCCCAACCAGGGCGTCCAGATCCTGTACGAGGTCCTCAACGAGCGCGAGGGCATCTTGGCCGAGCGCACGTATGCCGTCATGCCCGACATGGAGGCCGTGCTGCGCGAACACGACATCCCGCAGTTCACCGTCGACGCGCACCGGCCGGTCGGGGCCTTCGACCTGTTCGGCATCAGCTTCGCGACCGAACTGGGCTACACGAACCTGCTGACCGCGTTGGACCTGGCCGGCATCCCGTTGCGCGCCGTCGACCGCGACGACACCCACCCCATCGTGATCTCGGGCGGGCACAGCGCGTTCAACCCCGAGCCGATCGCCGACTTCGTCGATGCCGCCGTCATGGGCGACGGCGAGGAGGTCGTGCTGGCGATCAGCGAGGTCGTCCGCGAGTGGAAGATCGAAGGATGCCCCGGCGGACGCGACGAGGTGCTGGCCCGGCTGGCCGCCTCCGGTGGCGTCTACGTGCCGAAGTTCTATGACGTGTCGTACAACGACGCGGGCCAGATCGCCGCGATCTCGCCGAACCGGCCGGGCGTGCCCGTGCGCGTGGCCAAGCACGCTCTCATCGACC
>CAYYQO010000226.1:0-4380 GCA_964473845.1 uncultured Aeromicrobium sp. | reverse complement strand
GACACCGAGCCGAGAAGGTTGATGGCCCACCGCTGCCGACGGGGTTCGGTTGATGGCCCACCGCTGCCGACGGGGTTCGGGTGATGACTCACCGCCACCGGAGCACACCGTGGTCCATGCCTGTCTGAAAGGCCAGACCCACGCCACACCCGCCCACCAGCGCGAACCCAGAGAGATCCCTAGGAGATCACCGAAGGTGGGAGAATGGTTCCATGTCAGCTCTCAAGGATCAGCTCCGCAGCGACCTCAACACCGCCCTCAAGGCCCGCGACAGCCTGCGCACCTCGGTGATCCGGATGGCGCTGGCGGCCATCACGAACGCCGAGGTCGCCGGCAAGGAAGCCCGTGAACTGAGCGACGAGGACGTGCTGGGAGTGCTGTCGTCCGAGGCGAAGAAGCGGCGCGAGTCCGCCACCGCGTTCGACGAGGGCGCTCGGCCGGAACTCGCCGCCAAGGAGCGGGCCGAAGCCGAGATCCTGGCCGACTACCTGCCCGCCGCACTGAGCGATGACGAGATCGACGCGATCATCACCGAGGCGATCGAGCAGACCGGCGCGGCCGGCGAGGGCATGAAGGCGATGGGCAAGGTCATGGGCATCGTCCAGGCGAAGACCAAGGGCCGCGCCGACGGCGGCGCAGTGGCCGCCGAGGTCAAGCGCCGCTTGGGCGCCTGATTCTCAGTCGTCGTCGCGGCCGCCGCGGCGTCGGTCGTTCCCGCCACCGCGATCGTCGTTCTTCTTGGTCTTCTTAGCCGCCGGCTTGGCGACCTCAAGCGTCACCGAGTCGAACTTCGCCGGAGTGAGGTTCTCCGAGATCGGGCCCATCGCGGCCTTCCACTGCGGACCGGCCAGTGACGAACCGCCGGCTTGGTTGAAGCTCACCGGTGTGCCCCTCAGGGTCGTGTTGACCAGACCCGCCGGTTGGCCCTTGCCATTGATTCCCGCGATCATCGACGCGGCGGAGATCTCGGGGGTGTAACCCACGTACCAGACCGCCTTGGACGAGTTCGTCGTACCGGTCTTCGCCGCAGACGGGATGTTCAGCCCCGTGCCGTTGCTGTAGCCGAAGCCGCCCGGCTGCTGCAATCCCACCAGAATTGCGTTGACCTTCGCAGCGGTCTCCTTGCTCATCGCACGCTTGCACGTGGACTTGTACTTCTTGATCGACTTACCGTTGCGATCGAGGATCTCGGCCACCGGCGTCGGCTCGCAGTAGACGCCCCCTGCGGCGGGAGTCGCGTAGGCAGCAGCCATGTCCAGCGTGCTGACGTCCATCGTCCCGAGCGTGAACGACGGAGTGACCGCGTTGTCAGGTCGCGGGGACCCGTCCGCCTTGCGGTACGGCACGTCCAGGCCCATCTTCTCGGCCATCTTCACCGACTCGCACAACCCGACCTCTTTCTCGAGTTGGGCGAAGTACGTGTTGACCGACTGGCGCAGTCCGCGCACCATGTCGAACGTTCCCGCGCCCGTCGAGTTCTTGACCGGCCACGCCGAGGTACCTCCGCCGTCGCAGTCGAAGTACGTACCGGCGGGAACAGTCATCGTCTGCGGAGAGTTGAAGGACTTCGCCGTCGAGATCCCGTCCTGGATCGCCGCGGCCGCCGTGAACATCTTGAAGGTCGATCCAGCCTGGAAGCCGTTGGAGTCACCGTACTTCTTGGGGACCGAGTAGTTGATGTACGACTGACCCTTCTTCTTGCCCATCGCGCGCGACTGGCCGAGCGCCCGGACCTTGCCGGTGCCGGGTTCGACCAGCGCGAGCGAGCCGATGGCTTTGTCGGTCGGACCGACGTACTTGGTCACGGCGCTGTTGACGGCCTTCTGCATGGACAAGTCGATGTTCGACTTGATCGTCAGGCCACCGCGCTCGAGCATCGCCTGACGCTGCTCGACCGTGTCACCCAGCGCGGGCTCCTGCAGCAGGTAACGACGGATGTAGTCGCACGAGAAGGACGCGGACGAATCGACGCAGCCGTTCGGGAACGAGGTGATCTTCAGGCCGATCGAGGTGGTGCTGAGTTCCTCGGCCTCGGCCGCCGGGACCTTGCCCAGGCGTGCCATCACGCCCAGCACGATGTTGCGACGCTGCAGCGCCCGCTCGGGGTACACGCGCGGGTTGAACTGTTCGGGGTTCTGGACCAGTCCGGCCAGCGTCGCCGCCTGGGCCGTCGAGAGCTTGTCGGGGCTGACCGAGAAGTAGTGGTAGGCCGCCGCGTTGACGCCGTAGGCACCATCGCCGAAGTACGCGATGTTCAGGTAGTGCTCGAGGATCTCGTCCTTCTCGTACTTCTTCTCGTAGTTGATGGCCAGCTTGAGCTCACGGATCTTGCGGGCCGTGGACACCTCGGTCGCGGCGGCGCGCTGTTCCTTCGTGGTCGCCTGCTGGACCAGCGTCAACTTGACGAGCTGCTGGGTGATCGAGGAGCCACCCTGGGTGTTGCCGTCGGAGGCGTTGTTCATGAGCGCGCGCATCGTGCCCTTGAGGTCGAGCGCACCGTGCTCGTAGAAGCGGTAGTCCTCGATCGAGATGATCGCGTCCTTCATCACCGGCGCGATCCGGTCCAGCGAGACGTCCTGGCGGTTCTCCTCGTAGAAGTACGCGATGCGCCGGCCGTTCGACGCCAGCAAACGGGTGGTCTGGGGGTTCGGCAGGTCCTGCAGGGCCAGCGGGAGGTCGACGATGTCCTTGCTGACCTTGTTCGAGGTCGAGGCCAGGAACGCGGTGCCGGGCACGAAGACGGCCGCGACGATCACGCCGGCCAGCACCGAGAGCCACGCGATCGTGCCGATCGCTCCCACCTTGGAGGTCGGCTTCGGTTCGCTCTCGGCGACCTTCTTGATCGAATCGCCCACATCATGCCACGCCATGAGCACGAGGATACGGGAGTTCGGCAAGGCTTCCCGGCACCGCTGGCCCCACGGATCTCACAGGTTCCTCGTGACCGTCGTGACTATTTCGGACTATGCAGTAACTACCCGGTCCGGCTCTGTCCGGTTGTCCCTGCAATCCCTAGGCTGAGACTGCAGAAACAACTTCTTCTTCCGGTCACGGGGACCGGGAGGCTCTCGGGAAAGGTCTCTGCCATGTGGAACGAAAACTGGTCTCAAGAGGCCGCCTGCTTGGGTAAGTCCGACGACCTGTTCGTCAAGGGTGCCGAGCAGAATCGCGCCAAACTCATGTGCAACGGCTGCAGCGTCCGGGCCGAGTGCCTGGCCGAAGCGTTGGACAACCGGATCGAGTGGGGCGTGTGGGGCGGCATGACCGAGCGCGAGCGCCGGGCGCTGCTGCGCCGCAAGCCGCAGGTCCGCAAGTGGCGCGACCTGCTGATCCCTGCCGCCAGCTGATCCCTGGGTCGCCGGGGAGCGGTGAGTCTGCGTCCGTTTCCCCGTCGGCAAACGGCCGCCAAGCCACCGCGATCACCGCGGTCCGCCTTCGTGGCGGTGAACCAGCGGCCGTTCGGGGTGAGCGAAATGGACGCTCAGTCACCGCTCCCCAGCACCACCGGACGAGGTCAGGCGTCGGAGCCGAGGTACTGACCGATGAGCCGCAGCCCGGCCAGGTCGTGCACGTCGGTGTCGAGCGCCGGGACCGGAACGACCTTGACCGATCCGTGCGAAGCGGTGAACCGGTCACGCAGCCGATTCTCGCGTTCGGCGAGCCGCATCCGCTCCGCGTGCACGTCCAGCAACTCCGCCGTCCGACGCTGGGCCGCCGTGCCACCGGCCAGCCGCGGTGACGCCGACTCGGCATCGGCCGCGCTGACGCCCGCCGCGTTCTCGTCGTGCACGCGGTTCACCACCAGTCCCGCCAACGGCATCCGATCGGCCGCGAGCCGCTCGACGAAGTAGGCGGCCTCGCGCATCGCCGCGGATTCGGGCGCCGCCACCACGAGGAACGCCGTTCCTTCGGCCTGCAGCAGCGAGAAGGTCGCCTCGGCCCGCTGCCGGAACCCGCCGAACAGCGTGTCGAACGCTGCCACGAACGTCTGCATGTCCGTCAGGACCTGCGCCCCGAGCACCTTGTTGAGCGCGGCGGTGACGATGCCGAGTCCCGCCGACAACAATCGCGCCGGACCCCGCGCAGGCGCCAACAACAACCTGATGAAGCGCCCGTCGAGCAGCGAGGAGAGCCGCTCCGGCGCGTCGAGGAAGTCCAGCGCCGACCTCGACGGAGGAGTGTCGACCACGATCAGGTCCCAGCGGCCCTCGGCGTGCAGCTGCCCGAGCTTCTCCATCGCCATGTACTCCTGCGTGCCCGCGAACGAGCTCGACAGTGCGACATAGAACGGGTTCGCCAGGATCTCGGCGGCCTTCTGGGGCGAGGCGTGCGCCTCGACGACCTCGTCGAAGGTCGTCTTCATGTCGAGCATCATCGCGT
>CAYYQO010000225.1:2175-4430 GCA_964473845.1 uncultured Aeromicrobium sp. | reverse complement strand
AGGAACACCAGCAGACCGGCCCCCGCCAACCCGGCGCCGACGAGTGCCGGGGCCAGGTAGCCGGCCCCGGCGGCGATCACGAGTCCACCGAGCCAGGCGCCGAGGCCGTTGGCGATGTTGAGGCTCGCGTGGTTCAGGGCGGCACCGAACATCTGCGCGTCACCGGCCGCGACCATGAGCCGGATCTGCAGGCCCACCGCGACCACGCTGCCCAGGCCGCCCACGAGGAAGACCCCCACGAGCGCCACCGGCGCGAATCCGGCCAGGGCGTGGAAGACCAGCAACACGACGACCGTCGCGAACAGGCCGCCGATCACCTGCCGCACGTTGTCCCAGTCGGCGAGTCGGCCGGCCAGCAACGTGCCGACGACCGAGCCCACACCGAACGCGAGCAGGAAGACGGGGATGGCGCCGGCCGGCAGGTCCACGACGTCGGTGACGATCGGGGCGATGTAGCTGTACATCGCGAACAGGCCGCCGAATCCGACGACGCCCGTGAGGAACGCCGCGATCACCGCCGGGTTGCGCAGCGCGACGAGTTCGCCACGCACGCTGGCGGTGGGGTCGCCCGGCAACGACGGCACGAACGCCAGGACGAGAACGGCAGCGACCACGGCGATCACCACGACTGCGACGTAGGCCGCCTGCCAGGACAACAGTTGTCCGAGCCACGCGCTGGCGGGAACACCGGCCACCGTGGCGGCGGAGAGTCCCATCATGACCATGCTGACGGCCCGCCCTCGCCGTCCGGCAGGTACGAGGGATGCGGCCACGAGTGACGCGACGCCGAAGTACGCTCCATGGGGCAATCCGGCGATGAACCGCGCGAGCAGGACCGGCACATACCCACTCGCGAGGGCGGTGAGCATGTTGCCGACCGCCACGGCGGCCAGCAGCCACAGCAGCAGCGCCCGCTTCGGGAGCCGCGCCCCGAAGGACACGATGAGCGGAGCTCCCACCACCACACCGACGGCATAGGCCGAGATGATGTGGCCGGTCGTGGGGATGTCCCGGTCGATGCTGTCCGCGACGTCGGGCAGCAATCCCATCGTCACGAACTCGGTCGTGCCGATCGCGAATCCGCCCAGCGCGAGTGCCAGCAGGGCGAGGGCGACATGGCGTGTCCGTGCGGCGGGTTCGGTTCGTGTGGTCACACAGAGATTCAAGGCCGCAGGGGCACCGAGGATTCCGCTGGGGTCGTGCGACACCCGTCACGCCCGCGTGCGGCCCGGCGAGCACTTGTCGAGACGCACGCTCCGCGACGAAGATCGACCCCATGACCCGCTTCGTCTTCAACACGGCCGCCACACTGGACGGCTACCTGGCCGACCCCGACCACTCCCTCAGTTGGCTGTTCGAGGTGGAGGGCAGCGACCTGGACGCGCCCGAACACGCTGATCACTTCTCGGCCTTCGTCGAGCAGATCGGCGTGACGGTACTGGGGTCCTCGACCTACGAATGGGTGCTGCGCGAGACCGGCGCGCTGGACAAGCCCGAGGCCTGGGCCGAGGCGATCTCCGGCAAACCCGCGTTCCTGTTCACCTCACGCGACCTACCCGTCCCCGAAGGGGCCGACCTGACCATCGTGTCCGGCTCCGTCAGCGACCACCTTGACGCCATCCGTGACCGCGCCGGCGACGGAGACGTCTGGGTCATGGGAGGCGGCGACCTGGTGGGCCAGTTTGCCGATGCCGGCGCCCTCGACGAGATCCAGGTCAGCATCGCCCCGGCGACCCTCGGCGCCGGTGCACCGCTGCTCCCCCGCCGCCTCGGGTCCGCCCGCCTCCACCTGGCCGACGTCGAGAAGCGGGGCCAGTTCGCCCACCTGACCTACCGCGTCTCCTCCGGGTCCCGCTGAGCACCGACCCGGGAGCCCGCCAGACCGATGGTTGTCCACACCATCTGACGGCGCGTCGCTGTTTCCACAGGCCAAGAAATCCTGCTGCACTGCACACTCGAACGCAGTAGCGTCGCTGCTCCACCCCTGACACACTGGAGGCGTGCTCACCTTGGACATCCAGACTTGGACCTCGATCGCGACGATGATCGCAACCGGAATCACCATTCTGACCGTCCTCACCAGGAAGATCGACACCGCACGTGTCGAACTCAAGACCGACATCACCGGCGTCCGCACCGAACTGAAGACCGACATCGCCAACGTGCGCACCGAACTCCACGAGGTCCGCACCGAACTGAAGACCGACATCGCCGAGGTCCGCACCGAGCTGAAGTCCGACATCGCCGAGGTCCGC
>CAYYQO010000225.1:0-2075 GCA_964473845.1 uncultured Aeromicrobium sp. | reverse complement strand
CCGACATCGCCGAGGTCCGCACCGAGCTGAAGTCCGACATCGCCGAGGTCCGCGCCGAGCTGAAGTCCGACATCGCCGAGGTCCGTACCGATGTCAGGGCCCTGTCCGAGCGCATGTTCAACTACCTCGTCCATTCGCCCGAGTCACGAGGCTACGCACAGGGACAATGAGCACTCGGGCATCACACGCCTTGACTCGCTCTGCCACCCGGGCACTGATGATCACGTGACACGCTCGTGGATGTCCTGACCACGTGATCGGATCCACCTCAGGCTCCAGCAGCAGGAGCTCCTTTACGCTGTCTCAATGACCGCTTCGCTCGTGGCAGAGCCCGTCGTCATCGCGCACCGGGGAGTGCCGGGCTCGCGACTGGAACACACCCGCCCCTCGTACCTGCTGGGGATCGAGCAGGGCGCCGACTTCATCGAGCCCGACGTCGTCGCGACGAAGGACGGCGTGCTCGTCGTGCGGCACGAGAACGAGATCGGCGGCACCACCGACGTGGCCGACCACCCCGAGTTCGCGCATCTGCGCACCACGAAGTTCGTCGACGGCGTGGCGCAGACCGGTTGGTTCACCGAGGACTTCACCCTCAAGGAGATCAAGACCCTGCGCGGCCGCGAACGGCTGCCCCAGTTGCGGCCCCAGAACATCGGACTCAACGACACCGAACAGATCCTGACGTTCGACGAGGTCATCGACATCGCCGAGGCAGAGAACGCCCGGCGCGGGCCGGACGCCGAGCCGGTCGGTGTCTACGTCGAGACGAAACACCCGACGTACTTCCGCTCGATCGGGCTGGACCTGAACGACCTCCTGCTCGAAGTGCTGGAGCGGCGTGGACTCGACCACGGCGGCGCCAAGGTCGTGATCCAGTCGATGGAGACCGCCAACCTCAGGGCGTTGCGCGATCGCACGCCGCTACCGCTCGTCCAGTTGATGGAGCGCATGGGCGGACCCTACGACCTCGTCGCCACGTACGACCCCCGCGACTACGCGGCGCTGACTGCACCCACGGAACTGGCGAAGATCGCCGAGTACGCGAACGGCATCGGCCCGAACAAGAGCCTCGTGATCGCCCGCGACAAGCACCACCATCTGCTCGACGAGACGGGCCTGGTGCGCGACGCCCACGACGTGGGCCTGTTCGTGCACATCTGGACGATGCGCAACGAGAACAACTTCCTGCCGCTGCAGCACCGGACGGGCACGAACAAGGCCGACCCCGGAGACGCGACGGCCGAACTGCTGGCCTTCTACGCCGCCGGGGTCGACGGGGTGTTCTCGGATTTCACTCAGACGGCGGTGGAGGCACGTCGTACCCACCTGGCGCGGGCGGGTAGGGCTGGTTCGTAACGCCCTGAGGCATCAGCAGCCATGCCGCGAGATAGACCAGCACCGTCGTCCCGATGCCCAGGACGATCAGCACGATCGTGATGATCCGGATGAGCGTGGCGTCCACGCCGGTGTACTCGGCCAAGCCGCCGCACACACCTCCGAGCCACTTGTCGGTCGTGCTGCGGGTCAGCCGCTTGGGGCCGTTGTTCGGGTTGCTCATGACTTCCTCCTGAGGGTCAGGGCGATGCCGGCGATTCCGGCGATGATGAGGGCGATGGGACCGGCGATCACGAGTTCGTGGAAACTCAGGACGTCGTACTCCAGACCGGCCCATGCGGCGACGACGAGCGCGAACAGGACGCCGAAGACCAGCGCGTCCCAGCGCAGCGGATGGGTGTTCATTGGCGCATCACCACGATCTCGCCCACCGTTCCGTTGATCTCGATGCGATAGGCCCCGGGGGCGTCGGAGGACCTGGTGATCGAAGGATTGGCACTGTCGTTGACCTGATTGAAGACCTCGACCCGGCCGCCGGCGGACAGCGAGGCATCGACGGCCACGTCGAGACCGTCCGGGACGATCACGACCGTCTGCCCGACACCGTTGCGGATCTCGAGCGTACGGCCGGTCAACGACTCTTGGTCGGTGATCGTGGTGAGGTCGACGTGGACCCGACCAAAGCCCTGGTCGATCGGCTTGGCGATCGAGGCGGCCGTGGTCGGACTCAGATTGATGTC
>CAYYQO010000224.1:0-4449 GCA_964473845.1 uncultured Aeromicrobium sp. | reverse complement strand
TTCCCGAGTCCGACGAGTCCGATGTGCATGGCGCCTCCTGACGTCGCGGCGCAGGTCAGTTCTGCAGCCGTACCGGCATGATCAGATAGCGGAAAGCCCCGTCGGGGTCCGCCCCCACCTCTGCGACGCCGGACATCGCGGCAGGCTTGGTGTGCTGGGTGAACGACAGGTGCACGACGGGCTCGGTCATGACCGAGAGCCCTTCGAGCATGTAGTTCGGGTTGAATCCGATCGAGATGTCGTTGCCCTCGATCGTGGCCTCGATGCTCTCCGAGGCCTGGGCCTCGTCGCCACTGCCAGCCTCGAGCAGGACCTGTCCCTCGGAGAACGACAGGCGCACGGGCGTATTGCGCTCGGCCACGAGGGCCACGCGCTTGACCGCGTCGACGAGGGTTTGGGTGCTGACGTACGCCACCGTCTCGGCCTGCGCCGTGAACAACTGTCGCACGCGCGGGAAGTCACCTTCGAGCAGGCGCGTGGTGGTGCGGCGGACGCCGCCGGCCACCGTGCCTTCGAAACCGATCAGGCCGTCACCGGTCTCACTGGTCGACACCGCGATCGTGATGTCACTGCCCGCGACGAGGGCCTTGGCGGTGTCGGACAGCACGCGCGCCGGGACCAGGGCCCGCGCGGAGATGTCGGAAACCTCGGGATACCAGTCCAGATCGCGCAGGCTGGCGCGGAACCGGTCGGTCGCCATGAGTGAGATGGTCGAACCCTCGAGTTCGAGCCGGATACCGGTCAGCAGCGGCAGCATCTCGTCACGCGAGGCGGCGGCACTGGCCTGACTGACCGCCGTGGCGAAGTCGTCACCCTTGACGGTGCCCGAGGACGTGGGCATCGAGGGCAGTTGAGGGTACTCGTCGACCGGCATCGTCTGCAGGCTGAAGCGGGCGTTTCCGCACGTGACCTGGACCTTGGTGCCGTCGTGAACCACATCGACCGGCTTGCCGGCCGGCAGGGCCCGGACGATCTCGGCGAGCAGCCGCCCGGACACGAGCGCCTTGCCTTCGTCGTTCACCTCGGCGGGCAGGGTGGCACGCGTCGAGGTGTCGTAGTCGAATCCGGACAACTGCAACTCGTCGCCGATGGTCTCGAGGAGCAGACCGGTCAGGACCGGAACGCTCGGACGGGTCGGCAAGCTGCGGGCGGTCCAGCCGACGGCGTCGGCGAGGGTGTCGCGATCGATGCGGAACTTCACGTGCGTGGGCCTCTCATTCGTCAGTCGAATCCTGCCACGGTGAGCGGTATTCCACACCCATGGGTCGTCGTGACTTCTACTCGGTTCTGGTTCTTGATCTTTGTCGTCGTAGTCGTAGGTCCTGTGGATCCTGTGGACAACTGCTGTTTGTGCAGGTCAGGGGGCTTTGGGTACGTGGACGAAGGTGTGGTCGGAGCACTGGGGGGACGAGGGTGTCCTGTGGAAGAACTTTTGTCATTCACATCCCATTCACATGCGGTCCGCGTTCGTGCACCGATTTCGGTCAGTCATACACAGGCGTGTCCCCAGGTGTGGGAACACGTTTTCGTGGGCGGCCGGCTCAGGACTGTCGAGCTTGCTGACGGATGCGGGCCGTCAACTCGGTGACCTGGTTGTACACGGCGTGCTTCTCGGCCATCAGTTTGCGGATCTTGCGTTCGGCATGCATGACGGTGGTGTGGTCGCGTCCACCGAATTCGGCGCCGATCTGGGGCAGGGACATCTCGGTGAGTTCGCGGCACAGGTACATCGCGATCTGCCGAGCGAGCACCAGGTTGCGGGTGCGGTTCGGACCGCAGAGCTCCTCAATCGTGAATTCGGAGTAGGCAGCCGTCTGGGCCATGATCATGCCGGCGGTGATCTCGGGGTCGTCGCCCTCGGCGATCAGGTCCTTCAGGACGATCTGCGCGAGTTGCAGATCGACGGTGGTGCCGTTGAGATTCGCGAAGGCCGTGGCGCGGATGAGTGCACCCTCGAGTTCACGGATGTTCGTTTGGACCTTGCTGGCGATGAATTCGAGGACGTCGGCCGGCGCGGTGAGCTTCTCGGTGGCGGCCTTCTTGCGCAGGATCGCGATCCGGGTCTCGAGGTCGGGCGGGAGCATCTCGGTCTGCAGTCCCCAGCTGAACCGGTTGCGCAGCCGTTCCTCGAGCGTCCGCAGTTCTGACGGCGGCCGGTCCGAGGTCATGACGATCTGCTTGTTCTCGTTGTGCAGCGCGTTGAAGGTGTGGAAGAACTCCTCCTGGGTCGCGTCCTTGTTCTCGATGAATTGGATGTCGTCGACCAGCAGCACGTCGATCTCGCGGTACTTGCGTCGCAGTGCGGGCGTGCGGTTCTCTCCGATGGCATTGATGACGTCGTTCACGAACTCCTCGCTGCTGACGTATCGGACGCGTGACGACGGGTAGAGGTTGATGACGTAGTGGCCGATGGCGTGCAGCAGGTGCGTCTTGCCGAGGCCGGAATCGCCGTGGATGACCAGCGGGTTGTACGCCTTGCCCGGCGCCTCGGCCGCCGCGACGGCCGCCGCGTGGGCGAACCTGTTCGACGATCCGATGACGAAGTTCTCGAACTGGTAGCGCGAGTTCAGTCGCGCCTCGGCGATGTTGGCCCGGTGTGACGGTCCGCCCTGGGTGGTGGTCGGCCGGTTGACCCAACTGGGGGTCAGGGTGTCGTCGTCATCCTCGAAGTCGTCATCTTTGTCGACAAATCGACTAGTCGAGTTGTCGACTGGAGTTTCCTCCTGAGGCTCCTCGGCGACGGTGATCGGTGAGGACACGGCATCGGCGGCCTCGTCGATCACCTCGGGATCGATCGTGACAACCAGACGAATGTCCTGTCCGGCTTGCGTCGTGAGGGCCTGCTCCAGTGCGGGACGGACGCGCGATTCGAGTTGGGCGCGCGAGAGATCGTCCTGGACGGCGACGATCAGGATGCCGTTGTGGACCGAGAGTGGTTTGGCGGCGTAGACGAAGACCTTGGCTCCGGGCGATAGGGTGGCGACCGCTTCGCGCCAGATGGACTCCAGGTCCAGTTCGTCCACGTCGCGCACCGCACAGCCTTCCCTCCCACCGATGCCAGCTGGTGAGACGTCCCGAGTTGTCAGGGCGGTGACGCAGCATCACCACCGGTGTTGTTCACACTGTTGTCCACATGCTGTGTATGAGTCGAAAAGTTCACACGCCCATTCCGGGCGAGAGCCTGTGGATATCCCGTGACGCTAGCAGTGGATCATGTTCGCTCACAACC
This sequence comes from uncultured Aeromicrobium sp., assembly GCA_964473845.1. Lineage (GTDB taxonomy): Bacteria > Actinomycetota > Actinomycetes > Propionibacteriales > Nocardioidaceae > Aeromicrobium. The sequence continues at coordinate 1,220 of CAYYQO010000224.1, read as the reverse complement.
CGTGTGAAGGATTTGTGTGATCGCTTCGGCGTGTCGGGTGGACCGGGCAAGGCAGGTCACGATAGGAATGACCACTTTGGGTCGGTTTGACCATGTCAGGCCGTGCCCGTACCGTGGAGTGGTCGTCTCGTACGACGTCTGCCGCGTGCCCATGAACAGTTCCGGTCGTGGGCGAGCGGTGGCCATCCATTCCGGCCACGATCCGTACCGAAGGACCTCTTGTGAGCAAGCGCACCTACCAGCCGAACAACCGTCGTCGCGCGAAGAAGCACGGTTTCCGCCTCCGCATGCGTACGCGCGCGGGCCGCTCGATTCTCTCGGCGCGCCGCCGTAAGGGCCGCGCCAAGCTGTCGGCCTGATTCCGCGTGCTGCCGCGCGTGCACCGCATGCGCGACGGTGAGGTCTTCCGCCAGGCGATTCGCCGCGGTGGTAAGGGTGTCCAACCCGACCTCGTCGTCCACGTGGGTGGACCTGTCGAACCGACGGACGTCACGTCCGTCGGTTTCGTCGTATCCAAGAAGGTCGGTCCGGCCCACGATCGCAATCGGGTGAAGCGTCGTCTTCGTCACCTGATGCGCGACCGCATCGACTCCGTTCCCACCGGTGCACGTGTCGTGGTGCGAGCTCTACCAGGCTCGTCCACCCGACGGGCGGCAGACCTCGGCACCCAGTTGGATCTGGCGTTGGCCACGGCTTCCTCACGGATCCGTCCATGATGCGCTGGCTCGTGGCGAGCTTCCTACGCGCCTACCGATTGATCATCAGCCCGCTGTACGGGCAGGTGTGTCGCTATTACCCGAGTTGTTCGGCATACGCCCTCGAGGCGGTCGAGACGCACGGCGCCCTCCGGGGCTGCTGGCTCGCGATCCGTCGCCTGGGCAGATGTCACCCCTGGGCCGCCGGCGGGATCGACCCCGTCCCGGCCGCCCATGAACGAGGAGAGGCATGTTCGATTTCCTAGGCTCCATCGGCTCACTCATCATGACGCCGCTGTACTACTTCGTCTCCGGCATCATCCTGGGCTGGCACTGGCTGTTCTCTCAGGTGCTCGATCCGGATTCGGGCTGGGCGTGGGCGTTGTCGATCGTCGGCTTGACGATCACCGTGCGCGCGATGTTGATCCCGCTGTTCGTCAAGCAGATCAACTCCAGCCGGAACATGCAGTTGATCCAGCCTCAGTTGCAGGAACTGCGCAAGAAGTACGGGCATGACCGTGAGCG
>CAYYQO010000223.1:0-4505 GCA_964473845.1 uncultured Aeromicrobium sp. | reverse complement strand
GCCCACGAAATGCACGCGACCAACCAGGTCTCGCTACGGTTCACCAACCTGTCGGCGATCGAGAGATGCCACAGGTGGTCGCGGGTCTCGAAGGTCTCCGAGTCCGTGGCCAGCACCTGGAATGGCGCGATCCTGAGGCCGTCGAGGCCGTCGACCTTCCAGACGTAGCGTCGGTAGGCCGCGGTGTACGCGTCGGCGTCGTCGCGGCGGCGACTCGTGCGGTCGGCCAGATCACCGACGTCGAGACCGCGTCCTGCGGCGGCGCCCAGGACATCCAGCGTGCTTGAGAGTCCGGCGCGTGCCGCGGCACCGACCGCGGCGTACTGCTGGCGGATGAGCGCTCCGGCCTTCGTCGACCACGGCATGATCTCGGCGTCGAGCACCAACGACGACGTCCCCAGCTCGTCCCACAGCCTCGCCGCAGCGACGGCCGAGGCTACCCGGTCGAGGACGGCACGCTCGGTCTCGGTGTCGAAGAAGGCACGGCCGGTCCGCGTGTGGATGACACCCCCGCCGTCGCGATCGACCATCAGCACGGCACGGGAGCCCATGTGCTTCTCCTCGCAGATCACCGGGCCGGCCCCGGTCCGCGCGAAGTGTGTGAATGCCTGCTCGGGATGCTCGAGGTGGTCCTCGAGAGTGGAGGTGTCACTCGGCGACATGGTCGGAGGCAGGTAGACCAGCCGCTTCGGGTCAACCGCAAAGCGGCTCATCACCTCGAGCGCGCCGGCGGCGTTCTCCTCGCGCAACGAGATGCGTCCCATCGTCGAGGTTTCAATGATCCGAGGTCCGAGCACGTCGTCGAGGCGCAGGGTGTCGGGCTCGCGTTCCGGCGGCGCGAGAGGCCGGACCGGCTCGTAGTACGTCTCGGCCGCGACCACTTGGACAACCTCACGCTCGGGATAGCGGAGCGCAGTCAGCGAGCCGCCGAACACGCAACCGGTGTCGAGGCACATGGTGTTGTTGACCCACTCGGGCGTAGGGGTCGGCGTGTGGCCGTAGAGCACCATTGCCTGACCGCGGTACTCCTCGGCCCACGGGTACCGCACCGGCAGGCCAAACTCGTCGGTCTCACCGCTGGTGTCGCCGTAGAGTGCGAACGCACGGACACGCCCAGACGCGCGCCCGTGGTAGCTCTCCTTCAGCCCGGCGTGCGCCACCACGAGGCGGCCCCCGTCCATCACGTAGTGCGCGATGAGGCCGTCGAGGAACCGAGCGACCTCGGTACGGAACTCGTCGGACTCGGACTCCAGCTGGGCGAGGGTGGTCTCCAAGCCGTGGCTGATCGTGACTTTGCGCCCGGATAGCGCGTTCGACAGCTTCGCCTCGTGATTGCCGGCGACGCAGAAGGCGCTCCCGGAGGCGACCATCCCCATGACGAGCCGCAGGACACCGGGCGAGTCCGGCCCGCGATCGACGAGGTCGCCCACGAAAATCGCGCGGCGACCATTCGGATGCGCGGCGTCGACCGGTCGACCGGCCTCGTCGCGGGTGATCGCGTAGCCGAGGTCGTCGAGCAGCTGCTCGAGCTCGGCCCGACACCCGTGGACGTCACCCACGACGTCGAACGGACCGGTGACGTCGCGCAGGTCGTTGTGCAGACGCGTTCGCTCGAATTTCGCCTCCTCGATGTCCTCAACCGACGAGAGCAGGTGGACGTGTCGGAACCCTTCGCGTCGCAGCGACTTCAGGGAGCGGCGCAACTGGTCGTGCTGGCGCTTGACGACGGACGCGCCGAACGCGCGGTCGGGCCGCTCTGCGTTCCTCGCAACCGACACGGCAGGCGGCACGTCGAGCACCACGGCCGTGGCCAGGACGTCGTGCTCCTTCGCCACCGCGATGAGGCTCCTGCGGGCGTGCGGCTGCACGTTCGTCGCATCCACGACCGTCAGCAGGCCACGCGACAGACGCTTGCCCACGATGAAGCTCAGCAGATCGAATGCGTCGGTCGTCGCCGACTGGTCGTTCTCGTCGTCGGACACGAGAGCCCGGCAAGCATCGGAGGACACGACCTCCGTCGGCAGGAAGTGCTTTGCCGCGAACGACGTCTTGCCGGCGCCACTCGCGCCGACCAGCACGACGAGGGACACCTCGGGTATCTGCAGGACGCTCATGCCGCCACCTCCTCGGTGCGCCGGAACACGGCCAGCTGGGTCGGCGTGCCCCGCTCGGGATCCTCAGCGCCGATGCCGGCAAGCTCGACGGTGTAGCCGTATCGCGCGGCGATGCCTTGGGTCCAAGTCGCGAACTCGGCGCGGGACCACTCGAAGCGGTGATCGGCGTGACGGAACTCGCCGGCGGCCAGCGCCGGGTAGAGCGCGTTGTACTCGCCGTTGGGTGTCGTGACAACGACGGAGCCCGGTCGCATGAAGCCGAACACGTTCGCGACGACGGCCGGCAGGCGGTCCTCGTCGATGTGCTCGACGACCTCCATCAGCACGGCGAGGTCGAAGCCCACCAGCCTCGGGTCCTGGTACTGCAACGACGACAGCCAAAGATCGAGACGCTCCGCCTGGCGCTCCGTCATACGGTCCACGCGCAGGCGCTTCGAGGCGACCTCGAGCGAGCTCGACGACACCTCAGTGCCGACCACTCGGTCGACTCCCTGGACCTCCATGAGACGGCGCAACAGGGCGCCCGGCCCGCAGCCGAGATCGAGCACGGATGCCGGGCGAAGTCGCTCGACCTGCGCGATGACGGCGTCATGACGCAGTCGCACCAGCGGGGGCTCGCGCTCCTCATCAGGCGCGGCCTGCTCCGTCGACCCGTCCAGCTCGGTCAGGCGCTCGCGGGCTTCGTCGACCATGTCGCGCTGACGTGCGAGATAACGACGGCTGATCAGCTCGCGCTCGGGATGGGTGGCGAGCCAGCCGGTGCCCGCCCGGACGAGCTTGTCGACCTCGTCGGAGCTGACCCAGTAGTGCTTCCCGCCGTCGAGTACGGGCACCAGCACGTAGAGGTGGTTGAGCGCCTCGCTGAGGGTGAGCGTCCCGGTGAGCGTGACGGCCGTGAAGTCGGAGTCACCCCAGTCGGGGATCTCGGGATCCAGCACGATCGTCTCGGCCGCCACCTTCCAGCCGAGCGGCTCGAACATTCGCGTCACCAAGTCGACGCCGCCGGGCATCGTCGGCACCTCGAGGCGCAGGTTCAACGGCTGCCCAACGAGTTCGGGCCGCGGCTTGCACTGGCCGTTCAGGGCGCTGCGGAAGACCTTGCCCATCGCGACCGACAGCAGTGACGTCGCGGCATAGGGGCGGTCGTTCACGTACTGCGCGAGCGAGAAGCCCTCGTTCCGACCACGGCGCCCGCGTACCAAGCCGATCGGATCGACCTCCAGCACGAGCGCGGCAGTACAACGCTCTGGGGAGACCTCGGGATACACGACGGTCGCCGTCCCACCGTAAACGTCGAACGTCTGGACGCGGTCAGGGTGCTTGTGCAGCAGGTACCCCAGGTCGCTCGCATCGGCGAGCGTTTCGCTCCGGGTGGCGGTGATTGTCAACAGCACCAGCTCAGTGTGACGGAGACATGACGCACCATGTGCCATGACGGGATCACTCGGCTCGATTCGTTCGAGGTATCGCACCGAGAGGCGCCCAGTTGAGAGGTCAGCGCTTGAGGCTTGCCGTGATTCTCTCGGAAGCTGAGGAGCGGGTCGGCGCGGCCGTGGTCCGCTGCTGCGTCACTCATGTGGCGTACCCGAGCCCGGGACCGTGTTCTTCTCCTACACCGGACCGGACATCGCTGAGACCACGTGCTTTGTTCGCCTCCCGTGCGGCGTCCATGGCGTCGCTGATCTCGTCGAGGCGGTCTTCGAAGAGGTGGCCGTAGGTGTCCATGGTCATGGTGGCGGAGGCGTGGCCGAGCATCTGCTGGACGACTTTGACGTCGGCGCCGGCGGCGATGGCCAAGGATGCCGCGGTGTGGCGCAGCTCGTGGGGGTGGAGTCCGGGAACGCCAATGGCTTCTGCGGCGGTCGCGAGGGCGGTGCTGAACGTGGAGACGCGCAGGACTTCCCCACCGCGGACGCCCGTGAACACCAGTTGGTCGGAAGTCTTGCCGCGGACGTGCGCTTCGAGGTCGGCGAGGAGGAACCTCGGGATGGGCACTTCGCGCCGCTGGTGGGTCTTCGGGGTACCCCAGACGAGTCCTTGGCCGGCGACAGGAGTGACGGACTCGACGATGACGGCACGCCGGCGCGCGATCTGGAGCCGTCCGACACGCAGCGCGGCCATCTCGCCCCACCGCAGCCCGGTGTAGGCGAGGAACAGCACGATGAGCCGGTAGGTGTCCCTCTGCCGGTCGGCTAGCGGGACGTGCTTGGACACGTCGGTGGGGTGGGCGATCGCCTCGGCGAGCGCGTCGACCTGGGCGTGGGTGAGGTAGCGGTGCTCGCGCTTGACGGGGCGGGGCAGGTTGACGCCCTTGGCGACATTGCGGACCAAGCGCCCGTCCTTCACAGCCATGTCGAGAACGAGGGAGAGGACGCGGTGCATCTTGCGGAC
>CAYYQO010000222.1:1962-4523 GCA_964473845.1 uncultured Aeromicrobium sp. | reverse complement strand
GCCTTCTTGTGCTTGGTGGTCGCCCACTTGGAGTGGCCTGACATGGCGTCTCCTTCTTCCTGACGATGGCACCCTCGCCATGATCCGTGTCACGACTGGGCGATGAACTCCACGAAGTGTCGGTGGATCCGATCATCCCCCGACATCTCCGGGTGGAACGACGTGGCCATGACGCTGCCCTGCCGAACCGCCACGATTCTACCGTCGGCCGCTCCCCCGCTGACGCGCGCAAGCACCTCGACACCGTCCGAGACCGACTCGACCCACGGCGCGCGGATGAACACGGCGTGGACCGGATCCTCGACACCCGTGTAGTCGAGGTCGGTCTCGAAGGAGTCGACCTGGCGGCCGAAGGCATTGCGACGCACCACGATGTCGAGTCCGCCGAGCGTCTCCTGACCGTCGATGCCGTCCTCGATCTTCTCGGCCAGCATGATCATCCCGGCGCACGTGCCGAACGTCGGCATCCCCCCGCGAATCCGCTCCTGCAGCGGCTCGAACAACTCGAAGATCCTGGCGAGCTTGTACATCGTCGTGGATTCGCCGCCCGGGAGCACCAGCGCATCGCAGCGCGCGAGTTCCTCGGGGCGGCGGACGGGCAGCGTCCGCACGCCCGCCCGGTCGAGCGCCGCAAGGTGCTCGCGGACGTCACCTTGGAGGGCGAAGACACCGACGGTGGGAGCTGCGTTCACGTGGTGAGTTTAGTCGTTGGCCCGTGCTCGACGCCCGCTGGCTCACTCGCAATAGATGCTCGAGCCGGCGATGATGCGTCCCTCGCGGTATGTGTAGACCGTCCCTGTGGACAACCACGTCGGACTCGTCTTCAACTTCGACATCACTGTCGCCGTGCGGTCGTACCAGAACAGACCCAGACCACCGGAGCGCGAGACGGTCGCCGACACTCCCGACTGACCGGGCGCACCCGAACCAGCAACGTCGATCGTGGCAAGCACGTTGTTGGACGTGTCGCGAGTGACGACCCGGTAGTCGTATCGCGCGTCCACGTGCGTCCAGTTCAGCGTGATCGTCGACGCCAGGAAGCCGCCGCCCGTGCACGTGATGGGGCTCGGCGACACCATGGTTGTGTTGATCGTCCCGGTCGCCACGGTCGCGGTGTCGGTCCACGCGGCCATGGTCGGCTGGATGGCGGACATGGCTGCGGCCACGACCAGCGTGGAGGCGCCAGCGGCGACCGTCAGCGCGCGACCGACTCGCCTGGCCACGTCGTTGTCCGGCTCGGGCTCCGGGTCCGCCGACTCACCTTCTCGCCATGACGCAGCGGGCGGGGTGCCATCGTCGTCGCGACGTCCGAACGCGACGAACAGAGCGGTGGCGGCGAGCAAACCGCCGAGGAACATGCCCATCGGAGAGCTCACCGCGTTGACGACGTAGCCGGCCTTGGGGATCGAGAACGCGACCCGCTGGGCCGAATCGGTCACGGCGTACGGCTCGACGTCAGGATCGTTGTTGGCGTCGCCCTTCATCGTGATGGTCACGCCCTGCTCGGCCGGGTCGACCTGGACGACGCGGTGGGTGATCCGGGTGCCCTTCTCGTTGACGACACTGACGACGTCACCGACCTCGATGTCACCGGCGTCCACCGACGTCGCGAAGCCCAGGTCGCCGGCACCGATCGCCGGCGACATCGAGCCCGACGTGAACACCAACGGGGTCAACCCGAAGGCGAACATCGCGAGCGTCCATCCGATGCAGAGGATCCCGAAGGTGGCACCCACCCACAAGATCGTCTCTCGAATGCGTCGGGTCATCGTGATCACTCAGCTCAGCTGCGTCGCGGTGAAGGTCAGCGTGGCCGCGGTGCTCAGCGACTGGGCGCCGGTTCCGGTGATCGTGGCGGGAAGGATGGCCTGGACGCAGAGGTCCTCGCTGACGACGGCAGCCTGGACCGGCGTCGTGGACAGGGTGGATGCCCGGTTCGTGATCACGGCGGCCGACGTGTTCCACGCGAGACCGTCGGTGCCGCCCCACACCTGGGTTCCGCCACACGCTTGGGTACGGATTCCATTCGCATTCGTCGACACGGTGCCCGCGGTACCCCCGGTGTAGACCTTGAATCGCAACGCCGTCGCGAGGCCGTTGGTGTTCGTCGTGACCGCCGTGGCGCTGTAGGTGAACGGAATCGAGTTGCTCGCTCGGTCGACCCTGATCGTGGCCGCGACGCTCTCACCGGGGATCATGCTCGTGATGGCCAGCTTGGTGGACGTCGGCACGTTCTCGGCACCGTCGATCTGCAGGTTGAGCATGCCGGACTGGATCGTGCCGGTGTTCAACTGCGCCTCGTCGGTCCAGAACGCCAACGTGCTGACACTGGTCAGGCCCAGGACGATCCCGAGGCTGAGCAGGGCACGGGTGCGCGTCGACTTGAGCACTGTGACGAACTTCGGGCTCTTGGGCTTACTCATGACAGTTCACTCTCTTCAGCTTCATCTTGGCGGCGACGGGCCATGATGGCCAGCCAGAGGCCAGTGGCCAGGGCTCCGAACCCCACGGGGAGGAGCCAGGTCGGGTAGGTGGCGCCGGTGCCGGACAGGTTGCCGTCG
>CAYYQO010000222.1:0-1862 GCA_964473845.1 uncultured Aeromicrobium sp. | reverse complement strand
CGTGTCCGGTCCGGTGTAGGTGAGGCGGGCACGGATGTTGAAGGAGAACTCCAGCTCCTGCGAGACGTTCGTGGACGAGGCGAGCAGCTCCGCACGAATCTCGATGTGCGTCTTCTCGCCGGGCGCCAACGAACTCGGCGTGCTCCACGACGTGCTGAGCGGGACCCACGCGCCACCGTCGGCTCGGATCTGGAGGTCGAGATCGCCCGTTGTGGCCAGGTCCTCGATCTGCGGAACCACGACGATGCGGAATTCGGTCAGATCGGTGGACTGGTTGCGGGCCCAGAATCCGGCGGTGTCGGTATCGCCGGGCACCCAGAGGTTGGTCGCCGAGAACAGCGGATCGGTGAGATTCGCGGTCCAGGGACCGTTCTGTGCCGCACTCAGGCCCAGCGCGTTCGGCGGGGCCGGGTCGACAGCCTGTGCGGCGGTGGGCGTCGAGATCGTCAGGGCCAACACCACGACGATGAGCCGCCCCACGATCTTTCTCATGATCGCGGCTCCGTTGACGTCGGAGTCCTGTTCTCCTGGCGGCCGCGCACCCTGTCGCGCAGCGCGCCACCGAACATCGTGAGGGCGTAGAGCCCCAGACCCCCGGCCACGACGTACACCGCAGTGGTCCGTTGGTCGCTGTCCATGGCTTTGCTGACCCAGCCCAGTTTCGGAACCGCGTACCAGAGCGTGCCCCTGATCTGGACCGGCATCACCGGTTGCAGATCGACGCCGTCGTTCGCATCGCCCTTCGTGGTGAAGACCTTCTCACCGTCCGAGCCGTATCCGACCGACACGACGCGGTGCGTCACGACGGCCTTGCGCCCCGAGGCGAGTTGATACGTGATGACCGTTCCCACACCAATCTCGTCGACCGGCACCGGTTTGACCACCACGAGCGTTCCCGGCGGGTAGTTCGGTTCCATCGAGCTGGTCAGGACCGTGTAGGGCGTGGCGCCCCCGATCCTGGGAATCAACACCGCGACCACGACCGCGGAGGAGGCCACGAGGATGACGACCCAGGCCAGGACCTGGCCGACCCACCGGAGCACGCCGAAGCGCGTCCGGTCGGTGGTGTTCGTCGTCATCCTCGTGATCCTTTCTCGTCGATGGTCGATCGGTGTCAGCTCAACGTCACGGAGTGGCGTCGGACTGCGTCAGCGCGACCTTGACCCCGGTGAGGTCCAAGGACAGTTCCTGCGAGTCGTTGTCGGCGACCGCACCGAACGGGAAGTCGACCGCGACGGTCGCTTCGAGCGAGTTACCGTTGTTCTGGTCGGTGATCTCGGTCGCGGGGTTGCCCTCGACCTCGAAGGTGGGCGTCACGTCGACGAAGGGCTCCAGCGCGCCCGACGCGTCGAGACCCGTGATCGACAGATCGGCCTCGAGGTTGTTGCCCGTCGCGACGATGGTCCAGCCCGCGGTGTACTCGAGCTCGTCACCGGGGACGATCAGCACGGACGCGATGTTGGCGACCGGGTCGCCGTTGAGCGTCCACTCGCCTCCGGTCGGCTCGGTGAGCTGCAGCGAGCCGGATGAGATCGAGCCGCCGGCGATGTCGCCCTCGGCGTTCCAGAAGGCGAGCGTTCCCGCTCCGCCCAGCAGCAACACAGCAGCAGCACCGGCAGCGACGGCGCCCTTGGTGGTCTTGTTCATGTCCATCTCCTTGGTTCGTCCTGATCGACCATCGATCAGTTCCTACGTACAAGTAACGTCGCAATGACGGTCATATGACGCCGTTCTCACACGTAACTCCCGTTTTGTGACAGGCTTCACAAACTTTGTGGTGACACCCGTCACGAACTGGAACTCCGGGCAAAAAAACTGGTGCCCTCGGTCACAGCCGAGGGCACCAGAGTTGCATGGCGTCA
>CAYYQO010000221.1:582-4690 GCA_964473845.1 uncultured Aeromicrobium sp. | reverse complement strand
TGGACCTTCCAGTCCACCCACGCCAGCACCGGGGTGGCCGCAGCGATGGGAATCCACACCGGCAACAACTTCGGTTCGGAGATCGTCGCCGCGGCGATCGCCCCGAGCGTCGCCGCTGCCACCGCGAGCCACCACCCCAGTCCGGGCGTGGCACCCAACACGGCATAGGGGATCTTCTCGGGCATGTCGTCGTCGGGCTCGACGACAGGTTCGGGAAGCCGGGTCAACAGCAGTGGCGACACCACTGCCAACGAACCGGCCAGGAGCGCGCTCACCAAGATGGCCACGAGGAGCACCCTAACGACTCGCGAGCGCCTCCAGCGCAGCATCACGCAGAACCTGTGGATCGACGCTGCGGCCCGTCATGAGATCGACCTGCAGGACCGCTTGGTGCGCCAACAGGTCCATCCCCGTGACCAGGGCGCTGCCGTCGGACTGGGCCGAACGCATGAGCGACGTCGGCCACGGGTCGTAGACGACGTCGAAGACCGCTTCGGCCGCCCCGACGAACGCATGCTCACGACCGGACAGCGCGGAGCCGGGAACCGTCGAGACGACCAGATCGACCGACTCGACCACGTCGACGTGCAGCGGCAGGATCGACACCGCCAGGCCCAGCCGCTCGATCGCCTGAGCAGTCACGGCGGCCCTGGTCGTGTCGCGCACCCGCAGTTCGACGTGACTCGCGCCCAGTCGCCGGCACGCCAGGGAGATCGATGCCGATGTGGCTCCGGCGCCGATGATCCGCACCGACGACAACGAGTCGACCCCGACCTCGCGCAACGCGTTCATCGCGCCCGGCACGTCGGTGTTCGAGGCTGCCCATCCTCCACCGTCGATGGCCACCAGGGTGTTCGCGACCCCCAGCGTCTCGACGTCGTGATCTCGCGTGATGGCCAGTGCTGCGGCCTCGCGCTTCAGTGGCGCGGTGACCGAGTAGCCGCGCCACCCGTCGCGATGTTCGGAGACGAACTCGGTCAGCTCGCCGTCAGCGACGTCGAACGCCCCGTAACTCCAGTCCAGCCCCAGCTCGCGGTAGGCCGCCCGATGCATGGCGGGCGACAGCGAATGCGTGATGGGTGAACCGAGGACGGCGCACCTCATCTCAGCCTCCACACGAACCGGCGCCGTATTCGGCCTGGCAGTCGGCCGTGTGCTCCCCGAAGCTCTCGTTGTAGATGACGGAACCGTCCTTCGTCGCGAAGAAGAACAACCACGGCCCCTCGGCCGGGTTCAGGGCGGCCTGGATGGACGCCTGGCCCGGTGAACCGATCGGTCCGGGCGGCAGGCCCGCGTGCTGGTACGTGTTGTACTCGGACGGGTTGGCCCGCTCCTCCGCCGTGGTCCACACGTCGCCCTTGCGCTCGCTGACGTACGAGACCGTCGAATCCAACTGCAGCGGCATGCCCTGCTCGATCCTGTTGTAGAGGACGCGCGCGATCTTGGCGTAGTCCTCGGCCTTCTGGCCCTCGTACTCCAGGATGCTGGCGACGGTGAGGATCTGCTCGCCGGTCATCCCCAGCGCCGGGGCGCGCTCACCGATCTTGAGGTCCTCGGCGACCTTGAGGGTCTGCTTGACCATCCGGCTCAGCACGTCGGCGGCCGTCTCGCCCGGCTCGACGAAGTAGGTCTCGGGATACAGGTAGCCCTCGGGGTTGCCGTTCGCGTAGTCGGGCAGTCCGATCGTCGCGGGATCGTCGAGTGCGGCCTGGAGGTCCTCGGACTTCAGGTCGGTGTTCTTGGAGATGGTCTCGACGATCTGTCCGACCCGGGCACCCTCGGGCACCGTGAACTTGTCCTGCACGAGATTCGCGCGGTCGACGAGTGCCGCGAGCGCGGCATCGGCCGACATCTGCTGCTTCAACTCGTACGTGCCGGCCTGGATCTGCTGGGCGCGCGCATCGGTGAGGCTCAACTGGTAGAACGCCTCGGACGACTTGACGACGTCCTCGTCGGCGAGCAGGCGCGCGATCTGCAGCCCGTTCGCACCCGACGGGATCGTGACGGTGACCGAACCGCTGCCCTGACCGCTGTAGTCGTCGGCGCCGCCGAGACGGTCCATCGCCTTCGTGACGAGGACGTAGCCACCGATCAGGAGCGCGACGATTGCGACGATCGCCAGCAGGCCCTTGATCCCGGACGTCCTCTTCGGGGGCTCGGCCTTGCGGCGCGAGCCCGGGCTGGGCCGAGGCTCCTCCTCGCCGGTCAGCACCTCGAGTCCGCCGTCACTCATGCATCGCTTCCTTCCGTCGTTGCCGTGACGATCTCGCCCGGCGCCTCGCCGCGCGTGCGTTCGGCGTCGACCGCCGCCTGCAGGATCACCACGGCCGCCGCCTGGTCGATGACCGCACGCGACGACTTGGTCGTACGACCGCTCGCGTGCAACTGGGCCTGGCCCGACACGGTCGAAAGTCGTTCATCGATCAACCGTACCGAAACCGGATGAGAGGAGCATGACAGTGCTCGGGCGAGCGATCCGGCGAAGAGCCGGACCTTGGCCGCCGCCGGACCCTCGCGCCCGGACAGGCCGAGCGGCAGCCCGACGACGACCTCGACGGCCTCGTACTCCTGCGTGAGCGCCACCAGCCGTGGGATCGCGCCATCGCCGGCCTTCACCGTCTCCACCGGCGTCGCGATGATGCCGTCGGGGTCGCACGATGCGACACCGATCCGGGCATCGCCCACGTCGACAGCCAGCCTGCGGCCCCTGCGGAAGGTCACCTGAGGGCGGCCTCCACCGCGGCGAACGCCGCATCGATGCCACCGAGGTCGGTGCCACCGCCCTGTGCGACGTCGGCCTTGCCGCCCCCGCGACCGGCGATCTTCTCGCCGACCACGGTGAAGAGCTGGTTGGCGGCGAGCCCTCGGTCCTGGGCGGCCTGGTTGAGCGCGACGACCGCGGTGGCCTTGTCCCCGCCCGCGCCGATCACGACGACGACCGCCGGGCGATCGGTGAGGCGACCGCGGATGTCGAGAGCCATCTGGCGCACCTCTCCGCCGCCCACACCATCGGCGCGGTGACCGACGAACGCGACGCCGTCGACGTCCTTGGCCGCCGAGGCGAGGTCGCCCGCGGCGCCCTGCAACTCGGCCGCCTTGAGCTTCTCCAGTTCCTTCTCCGACGCCTTGAGGCGCGCCACGAGGTCCTGCACCCGACCGGGCACGTCCTCCGGCTTCGCCTTGAGCACGTCGGTCAACTGCAACACGAGGTCGCGCTCCCTCGCGAGGTACTCGAAGCCCTCGATGCCCACGAGCGCCTCGATGCGTCGGTTGCCCGCACCGACCGAGGAATCGGAGGTCATCACGACGGTGCCGATCTGGCTGGACCGCTCGACGTGGGTGCCGCCGCACAACTCGCGCGACCAGGGTCCGCCGATCTCGATGACACGGACCTCCTCGCCGTACGTCTCGCCGAACAGCGCCAGCGCGCCGAACTCCTTGGCATCGGGCAGGGTCATCCAGTGCTGGCTGACCTGCAGGTCCTCGCGCAGAGCGCGGTTGGCGACGTGCTCGACCTGACGGAACTGGTCGGGCGCGAGGGCGCCGTTCCAGCCGAAGTCCAGACGCAGGTAGCCGGGCCGGTTGTAGGAGCCGGACTGCAGCGCCGTGGGGCCGAGCACCTCACGCAGCGCCGCGTGCACGACGTGCGTGCCCGAGTGCGCCTGACGGGCGCCGATGCGCCAGTCGTGGTCGACCTCGGCCGACAGCGCGGTACCGGTGGTCAACTCACCGTGCGTGACGCGGACCTGGTGCACGACCAGACCCTTGATCGGACGCTGGACGTCGAGGACCTCGGCCGCTCCCCCGCCGTCCCAACGCAGCACGCCGGCGTCGGCGTTCTGACCGCCGGACTCGGCGTAGAAGCCGGTGCGGTCGAGCACGACCTCGCCGACCTGGCCCTCGGTGAGCACCGGCACCGTCTGGCCGCCGGCCAGCAGCGCGATCGCCGTCGACTCGGTGATCAGGTTCGTGTACGCCAACCAGTCGGTCGGACCGAAGGTGTCCAGGGTCTCGCGGTACACCGTCGTGTCGGCATGGACGCCCTTCTTGGACTTCGCGTCGGCCTTGGCGCGCGCCTTCTGCTCGGCCATGAGGGCTCGGAAGCCGT
>CAYYQO010000221.1:0-572 GCA_964473845.1 uncultured Aeromicrobium sp. | reverse complement strand
CTCGGCCATCTCGAGCGTGAGGTCGATCGGGAAGCCGTACGTGTCGTGCAGCTGGAACGCCTTGTCTCCGGTCAGGACGGTGCCGCCGTCCTGCTTGATCTGCCCGGCGGACACGTCGAAGATCTGGGTGCCCTTGCCGAGGGTCTGGCGGAACGCCTCCTCCTCGGCGTACGCGACCTGGCTGATGCGGGCGAAGTCGGTCTCCAGCTCGGGGTACGACTGCTTCATCCGGTCCAGGCTGACCGGCAACAGCTCGGGCAGCGCCCGGTCCTCGAAACCGAGCAGGCGCATCGACCGCACGGCGCGCCGCAACAGCCGACGCAGGACGTAGCCGCGCGCCTCGTTGCCGGGGGTGACGCCGTCGCCGATCAGCATGAGTCCGCTGCGGACGTGGTCGGCGATCACGCGGAACCGCACGTCGTCGACATGGTCGGCGCCGTAGCGCTTGCCGCTGAGTTCGGCAGCCTTCTGGATGACCGGGAAGACCTCGTCGATCTCGTAGAGGTTCTCCTTGCCCTGCAGGAGGTACGCGACCCGCTCCAGGCCCATGCCCGTGTCGATGTTCTTGCTGG
>CAYYQO010000220.1:0-4737 GCA_964473845.1 uncultured Aeromicrobium sp. | reverse complement strand
GTGAACACGCCCTGCAGCGCCCAGAAGACCAGGTACAGCTCGAAACTCGTCGACAGGGCGATGCCCCACGTCGCGACGGCCGTCAGCACGGCCGACCAGAGCAGGACCCGCTGATGTCCGACCAGGTCGCCCAGCTTCGACAACGGTGGGACACACAGCGCCGAGAGCAGCAGTTGCGCGGCCTCGAACCAGTTGACGTCCGCGTCGTGGATGCCGAGGTGGCGGGCGATGTCGGTGGCCAGCGGGGTGTAGTAGCCCTGCATGAACCCGCTGACGAACTCCACGAAGACGAGCGCCCCGACGAGTCCGGCACCGACGGAAGCGGCGCGGTTTCGGTTCATGAGCACACCGTAATGCGACGGCCGCCCCGGTTCAGTCGATTGCCGCGACAGCTTCCTCGACCGCGGTCTCGATGGCGGTCCTGCCAGACTCGAAGCTGGTCTGGTCCTCGGACAGGACCGCCACGAGCAGTGTGTGACCGTCGCGCTCGATCCGGCCGATGCTCGTGACGTCCCACAGCGCCGTCGCGGATCGCTGCAGGTAGCCGACCTTGAGCTCAGCGTCGTCGGGATCGTCGGCCGCGGCGCTCACGCCGAAGTTCTGCGTCTCCACGACGTCCCCCATGAGACCGGCAAGCCATTCCCGGGCCGAGGCGTCGAGCACGGAGTCGTCTCCGAAGACCACGTCGAGCAGCCGGAGCTGGTCGGTCACGGTGGTCTGGGTCAGGCCCCAGTTGCCATCCGAACCGGCCACGGTGTCGGTCAGTCCGATCTCGGCGTTGAACGCGTCCAATCCCTCCCGGCCACCCACCTGCGCGAACAGGCTCGTCGCCGAGGCATTGTCGCTGTACTCGATCGCCGCGGCGGCGAGGGACTGCTGGCTCTCGGTCAGCTCGCCGTCGTTCTGCCACAGCAGCGCGGCGACGATGTCGACCTTGACGATGCTCGCCGTGTCGAACTGTTCGTCCTCGCCGACCGTGACGGTGTCACCGTCGTCGAGGTCGATGACCGCCACCGACACGCCGTCCGGAAGATCGAGCTCCGTCACCTCGTTCGCATCGGCCGACGCCAGTTCGGAGTAGGCCGCATTCACGATCGTCGAGCCCTGCTCGACCACCACGCTGCTCGTGGACGACGAGGCCGGGTCCGATCCCGCATCTGCGGTGCCCCATGAGGTTGACATTGCGACACCACCGGCCAGCATCGTCGCCATTGCCGTCAGTGCCCACCGGACCCGCCTCGTCATGTCTTGAGGTTCTCGCCGCAACCTCGCCGTCACCCATGAACGTCCTGTGACCGACCTGTCGAAGCCGGTGAGTGATCGGCAGGCGGCTCACACGCTGCGACGACGGTCGATGAGCCGCGACAGCACGATCGAGGTCTCGGTCTGGGTGACGCTGGCCGCGCCGATCCGGATCTGCTCGAGCGCCTGCTCCAGATCGCGGACGTCCTCGGCCACGAGATGCAAGATCGCATCGGCGGCGCCCGACACCGTCGCCGCGGCGTGGATCTGGGGTACCTGCAGGAATGCCTCGCGCAGCACCTCGGGCGAGATCGTGCCCTGGCAGTGCACTTCGACGTAGGCCTCCGTCGTCCAACCGCGGTGGTGCGGATCCACGACGACCGTGAATCCACTGATGATCCCCGTCTCGATGAGCCGGTCCACCCGTCGCTTCACGGCCGGCGCCGAGAGCCCGACGCGCGAGCCGAGCGCGGCGTAACTCGCGCGTCCGTCCTCGGTCAGGGCCTCCACGAGTGATTGGTCGATCTTGTCCAGTGCCATGTCCGCAAGATATCAACGGTGAGGGCTCAATGTTCACAAGAAACCGCGCCCATGAGGCAATCATTGCGGCTGGTTCGATCGTTCGGTGCCAACTACGCTCAGATCACCACCAGTGAAGGAGTTCCATGGCGCAGACCCTGCCCGCACCCTCCGCGGCTGCCGTCCGTCGCGCGCGGCCGCGTCACTTCGTCATGTGCACGCCCACGGACTTCGAGGTCGTCTACGCGATCAACCCGTGGATGGACCCGACCACGCCGGTCGACCGCGCCCGAGCCAACCGCCAGTGGCAGCACCTGCACGACACGTACGTGGGCCTGGGGCATCGCGTCGACGTGCTCGACCCGATACCCGGCCTGCCCGACATGGTCTTCGCCGCGAACGGCGCGGTGTCGGTCGGGGATCGGACCTACGGTGCCGCCTTCGCCCATCCACAACGTCAGCCCGAGGCCCATGCGCATGTTGATTTCCTGCGTGCCCTGGGACGCGACGTCACCCGTCCCGAGCAGGTCAACGAGGGCGAGGGCGACTTCCTCGTGCTGGCCGACGTCATCGTGGCCGGCACCGGCTTCCGCACGGCCCGCGCGGCGCACCTCGAGGCAGCCGAGGTGCTGGGCCGCCGGGTCGTCTCGGTCGAACTGGTCGATCCACGGTTCTATCACCTCGACGTGGCCCTGGGTGTGCTCGACGACGGCAGCGGCGAGACGCCCGCGGACATCGCCTGGTTCCCGGGCGCGTTCAGCGCGGCCAGCCGAAGGACCCTACGGCGGCTGTTTCCCGGATCACTTGAATGCAGCGAGACGGAGGCCCTGTCCTTCGGACTGAACCTGGTCAGCGACGGCCTGAACGTGGTGCTCCCCCGCGAGGCGGCGTCCCTCGCCGAGCGGCTCGAGGAGCGCGGCTATCGTCCCGTGCCCGTCGACCTGACGGAGTTCGTCAAGGGCGGCGGCAGCGTCAAGTGCTGCACGGCCGAACTGCATTCCTGAGTTCGGTCACACCCCGTCGCCGATGTCCGCATTGACGACCAGCCACGTTCCGTCGACCGACTCCAGATCCCAGGACTCCTCACTGCCGTCGGCCCACGTGACCGTCACCGTGGCGCTCGTGTCGGCGATCTCGGCCTCCATCGGCGCGGTCGACAGATCCGTCCCGTCGGCCGACCAGCCTCCACGCTGGGCACGAACGTCCGAGCATTCGACGTCCTCGGGGACCAGGACCGTCTTCCTCAGCGCGTCACAGTCACCCTCGTCCCCGGCCAGCAGGTGATCACGCAGGGTCTGGACAGCGGCCTCCTGGGCGCCGTCATCGGGTTCTGCGGCGTTCTCGGAGCCTGAGTCGGCACATCCCCCGAGCAGGGCGATCGCGAGCAGGAGCGGGGCGAGCAGTCGGGAGCGCATGCCCTCCAGTCTCACGGGCGGGCGCGGGGCCGCAACCTGCGGGTCAGGAGGGCTCGGCGCACGGAACGCCGAGTTCGGCCAGCCGTGCGGCTCCGCCGTCCAGGGCCGTCAGCACCCACACGCCCCCGGTCGTGACGGTGATCGAGTGCTCATGGTGCGCAGCCCACGTGCCGTCGGTCGTGACGGCGGTCCAGTCGTCATCGAGGATCGCGGCCCGAGAGGTTCCCAGGGTGATCATCGGCTCGATCGCCAGGGCCATGCCCTCGACGATCTTCGGTCCCTTCCCGCGCCGTCCGCGGTTGGGGACGTCGGGAGCCTGGTGCATCTGCGACCCGATGCCGTGGCCGGTGAATCCCTCGGTGTTGCCGTAGCGGCCCTGGCTGCGGACGTACGAGTCGATCGCGTGTGAGATGTCGCCGATCCGGCCGCCCAGCCGAGCCGCGGCGATGCCCCGCCACAGCGACTCCTCGGTCACGCGGTTGAGTTCGGCCACCTCGGGAGCGACCTCACCCACCGGGACACTGATGGCCGCGTCACCGTGCCACCCATCGACGACAGCCCCGAAGTCGATCGAGATCAGATCCCCTTCGGCAAGCACACGGTCCCCGGGGATACCGTGCACGATCTCGTCGTTCACCGATGCGCAGATGACGCCCGTGAAGCCGTGGTAGCCCAGGAAGTTCGAGGTGGCGCCCTCCGCGGCCAACCGTTCGCGCGCGAGGGCATCCAGGTCACCGGTCGTGACGCCCGGCGCGACCGCGGCGCGCAGGACCTCCAAGGTCCGGCCGACCACGAGGCCGGCCTGCCGCATCGTGGCGAGTTGCTCAGGCGTCTTGAGTTCGATGGTCTCGCCGAACATGGCCCTCCTGAGGTATCGAGATCAGGCGAGGGCGTCGGCGATGCGCTGGCCGACTTCGTCCGGCGTACCAATGCCGTCGATCTCGACCAGCAGACCTCGCTGACGGTAGACCGCTAGCAGCGGCTCGGTCTCGTTCCGGTACACGTCCTGACGGTGTCGAATGACCTCTTCGGTGTCGTCGGACCGACCGCTGACCTTGGCCCGCTCGAGCAGTCGCCCGATCAGCTCGTCCTCATCGACCGTCAATGCCACGACCCGGTCGAGCTCGCTGCCCAGGCCGGCCAGGATCTCGTCGAGCTTGGCCACCTGGTCGAGCGTGCGCGGGTAGCCGTCGAGCAGGAACGCCTCACGAGCATCGGGCTGCGCCAACCGATCGGCCACCATCGCGTTGGTGACCTCGTCCGGAACGTACTCGCCCGCGTCCATGTACCGCTTGGCGGCCAGACCGAGCTCGGTCTCCTGGGCGACGTTGGCCCGGAAGATGTCGCCGGTCGAGATGTGCGCACCGTCAATGCTCTTGGCGAGCGCCACCGCCTGCGTGCCCTTGCCCGCGCCGGGCGGGCCCATGATGAGGAGTCGCATTTACTTGAGGAACCCTTCGTAGTTGCGCTGCTGCAACTGGCTCTCGATCTGCTTCACCGTGTCGAGGCCGACGCCCACGATGATGAGGATCGTCGTACCGCCGAACGGGAAGTTCTGGTT
>CAYYQO010000219.1:0-4791 GCA_964473845.1 uncultured Aeromicrobium sp. | reverse complement strand
GAACGCAAACAGCGGACGCATCCGACCGAGGGGATCCCCGCCGACCTGCCGGCGCTCATGGCCGCGGACAAGGTGCTGGGCCGCATCGACCGACCCGTCGAGGGCGACGAGCTGGGTGACCAACTTCTGCGCCTGGTCGAACGGGCCCGTGCTGCCGGGTTGGATGCCGAGGCAGAACTGCGCGCCGCGACCCGCCGCCACGCTGGCTAGCGCAACAGATCGGCGACGCGTCGGGCACGGACCATGAAGGCCGCCGAGGGGCATACTTTCGCTGTCAGATACGTGCTCAGTCGCGATGCGCTGGTTCCGGTGCGCTCGGCGAACTCGCCGCGGGACAGGCCCGAAACAGCGATCAAGGCGGTGAGATCGCGAGCAACCTCGGCTCGCTCGGCCAAGGCCGCTTCGCTCCGTACGTGCGCCAGAGCCAGTCGCGCCCACGCACCAGCGCCTCGATCCTCGGTTGCTTCGGCCGCCGCCGCCAGTTGCTTGGCCACGGGGCCCCACGGGTCGCGCTCAGCCGCGCGCAGGACGCGGGACCAGTCACCGAGATCGCCTCGGTCGAGTGCCGCAAGGACTCCCTCGAACCCCCAGGAGTCGACGGGCGCGGACGGGTCGACTTCGATGTTGCGGAAGGACAGCGACATCAGTCCTCGTCCCCTTCGAGCTTCATCAGCGCGGCCACGGACCTCACCTGGCTTTCGACTGTTTCCCATTTCTGCCAGCGAGGCGTGAGCGCCTTGTACGTCTTCAGGTTCACCAGATCGGCGTCGGCGGGACGCGGGTCGGCCAGTTGCCGCGCGACTTGGGTGGAGACGGGTGAGCCGTCCTTGGACTGGTCGGCGTACCAGTCGTCGATCGTCGACAGGACGGCTGCGGTGTGTTCCACGCCGTAGCGTTCAGACAGTGCGGCCACGTCGAGAAAGTCGCGCACTTGGTTGCGGCGCACGATCAGGAAGGCCTTGATCCGGATGATCTCGTCGGGAGTAGGGGCGACAACGTGTCGTCCTGAGGGCAGGGTGACGGACTGGGTCTCCAGAGGTTTGGCGCGAATGAGTTGACGCACGCCGGCCTCGATGTCGCCCAGACGCCCCAAGATGATCTTGCCGGGGGTGACTCGGTTCATCACCCAGTCAGGCTCACGGTCCAAGGCGTCCAGCACCAGATCGAACCGGTCGCGCAAGTCAACGAGGACATGGTCATGGTCGAAGGACAGGCGATGTCCGGCGTACATGGCGGCAACGGATCCGCCGACCAGAACGGTGTCGGGGACGAGCCGCTGCAGGCGTGCTGCCGATTCGAGCACTCCGATCAGTTCGGGGTCGGTCGACTCGTCGACAGGTTCGTCAGGTCCCTGCGTCATGAGGGAGAGATTATCACATCTGACAATTTTAGGTCGCTGTGCCGAACGAGGTTCGTGAGAGCGTCCGCCGTGATTCGGCGACGGTTGACCCGGAGGTCACCGAGAAGCGCTGGCCTGAGGTCATGACCACAACTCGCACCAGCGCCCGCGGCCTGATCACCCTGGGTGTCGCCGGGCTGCTCCTCGGTGACGGCATGGGCGATTCCGAGATCACCAGTGTCCGGCTGGATACGTAACGCAGTCTGCGCGAAATCGGAGGACCGTCACCTCGGTGGCGGTCCGCCGAGCGTCAGGCCGTCAGGTCGTCCATGGCCGTGTCCCACGCGGGATCCAGGCCGAGTTCGCGCCAGGGATCGTCTTGGCTGAAGTGGTGGGCGACGGTGTTGGCGACCAGGGCCACCGCGACGCTGGAGACAATGGCGAGCGCCACCGTGAGCCCGAGTCCGAGCGTGGGGGCTTGCGGTACGAGCAGAAATACCACCAGGGCCAGTTGGCCTGCAGCAGCGGTGGCGGCGATGCGTTCGTTCGTCATGTCGGTCTCCCTGGTCCCGAGATGAATCCCCCGGTGGGACGATCATGCACCACCGTGACAGCGGTTGTGACATGAATCACTTTGAATACCGAGAGTTTTTGAAAACGGGAGTGTCACGGCCGTTCTCACTGTTCAGATCGCCGCTGCCCGGTCGCCGCAGCCGGCTTTCACCAACAGCGGTAACCTCGACACGTGGCGACCCCTGACCTGACCGACCGGATCAAGCAGCTCGATGCGACGTTGACGTCCATCGAGAAGGTGCTCGACCTGCCCAAGATGCATGCCGAGATCGCTGATCTGCAGGAGCAGGTGGGTGCTCCGGACCTGTGGGACGACCAGTCGAACGCCCAGCGCGTCACGGGTCGACTCTCCGTCCTGCAGGCCGAGACCGAGCGCGTCAGCAATCTGCGCCAACGGCTCGAGGACGTCGGGGTGCTGCTGGAGTTGAGTGCCGAGGAAGGCGATGCCGACTCGCTGGCCGAGGCCGGCTCCGAGGTCGACCGGCTGGCCAACTCGATCGACAGCCTCGAGGTCCGCACCCTGCTCTCGGGCGAGTTCGACGAACGCGAGGCGCTCGTGACGATCCGTTCCGGCGCGGGGGGCGTCGATGCCGCCGACTTCGCCTTGATGCTGCAGCGCATGTACGTGCGCTGGGCGGAGCGTCACCAGTACCCCGTCGAGATCTACGACACGAGCTACGCCGAGGAGGCTGGTCTGAAGTCGACGACCTTCGCGATCAAGGCTCCCTACGCGTACGGAACTCTGTCGGTCGAGTCCGGCACCCACCGACTGGTGCGGATCAGCCCGTTCGACAACCAGGGCCGCCGCCAGACGTCATTCGCCGCGGTCGAGGTCGTGCCCGTCCTCGAAGCCACCGACGAGATTGACATCCCCGAGGACGAGATCCGCATCGACGTCTATCGCTCCAGCGGTCCGGGTGGCCAGAGCGTCAACACGACCGATTCGGCCGTGCGGTTGACCCACATCCCCACGGGCGTCGTCGTCAGTTGCCAGAACGAGAAGAGCCAGTTGCAGAACAAGGCCAGCGCCATGGTGATCCTCAAGGCCAAGCTGCTCGCGCTCAAGAAGGCCGAGGAGCGTGCCCAGCTCGACGAGCTGCGTGGCGACGTCCAGGCGTCCTGGGGCGACCAGATGCGCAACTACGTGCTCAACCCGTACCAATTGGTCAAGGACCTGCGCACCGAGTACGAGACCGGCAGCACCCAATCCGTGCTGGACGGCGAGATCGACGAGTTCATCGAGGCCGGCATCCGTTGGCGTCGTGGCCAGTCCGACGTCGCCTGAGCCAACCGTGCTGACCGTCGAGGGCGTCTCCGGCCTGCCCGAGATCCAGCCGGGTGACGACCTCGCCACGATGATCCTGGCGCGGACGGATCTGGCCGACGGCGACATCGTCGTCGTCACGTCCAAGATCGTGTCCAAGGCCGAGGGCCGGCTCGTCCCCGCCGCCGACCGGGAGGCCGCGATCGCGGCCGAGACCGTTCGCGTCGTGGCCGAGCGCGGTCCCGTGCGCATCGTCGAGAACCGGCTGGGCATCGTGGCCGCCGCAGCGGGGATCGACGCCAGCAACGTTCCCGAAGGTCACATCCTGCTGTTGCCGCAGGACCCGGACGCCTCGGCCCGCGCTCTGGCAGAACGGTTCCGTGCCGTCGCGCACGTCGGGGTTCTGGTGTCCGACACGCTCGGCCGGCCGTGGCGACTGGGCCAGACCGATGCGGCGATCGGCGCAGCCGGCGTGCGGTTGTTCGAGCGGCCCGACCGCGACGCCGACGGCCGTCCGCTGGTCGTGACGATGCCGTGCGTCGCCGACGAACTGTGTGCTGCCGCCGAACTGGTCAAGCCCAAGAACGGTCACGTACCCGTCGCGGTGGTCCGGGGTCGGGCCGACCTGGTCGGCGAGCTGGAATTGCCGGGCGCGCGCAGCATCGTGCGATCCTCTGCGGACGACCTGTTCCGGACGGGCCGCTGACGTGCGGATCACGGTGCTGGCCGGGGGAGTGGGCGGCGCACGCTTCGTCCGCGGGCTGCGTGCTGCCGTTCCCGAGGCGGACATCACGGTCGTGGTCAACACCGGTGACGACCTGTGGCTGTCAGGCGTGCGACTGCAGCCGGACATCGACTCGATCCTCTACGCTCTGGCCGGCGTCAACGACGTCGAGCGTGGGTGGGGCCGGGCCGGCGAGACCGAGCGGGTCAGCGCCGAGCTGCACGCGTGGGGAGCCGGGTGGCCCTGGTTCACCCTCGGCGACCTCGATCTGGGCACGCACGTGGCGCGCACCGGCTGGTTGCGGGAAGGGCTCACGCCGTCCCAGGTGGCCGAGAAGCTGTCGGCGCGCTGGCCGATCGGGGTGCGGCTCCTGCCGATGACCGACGCCGAGGTCGACACGCACGTCGTGGTCCAGGACGGGTCCCGCCTGCACTTCCAGCAGTGGTGGGTCCAGCACCGGGCATCGCTCACGCCGCTGCGATTCGAGAATCCGGGCATCGAGGCGAGCCGGCCCGCGCCCGGCGTCGTCGACGCGATCACGGGCGCCGATGTCGTGCTGTTCGCGCCCTCCAACCCGGTGGTGTCGCTCGGGCCGATCGTCGCCGTCCCCGGGGTGCGTGAGGCGCTCTCGCGGGCGAAGCGAGTCGTGGGCGTCTCGCCGGTCATCGGCGGCAAGGTCGTGCGCGGGATGGCCGACACGTGCCTCACCGCGATCGGGGTCCGGACCGCGGCCGACGCCGTCGCCCGCCACTACGGCCGCCGCGCCGACGGTGGCCTGCTCGACCGGTGGCTCATCGCCGAGGAGGACGCCCACCTCGAGCCGGAACTGGCCGCCGAGGGCTGGGACGTGCACGTCGAACCGCTGTGGATGACCGATCCGGCGAAGTCCGC
>CAYYQO010000218.1:0-4882 GCA_964473845.1 uncultured Aeromicrobium sp. | reverse complement strand
CGACCGATGTGCCAGTCGGAGGTGTGCAGGATCTTCACGTCTCCGACTGGCACATCGGCCGGACGTTCCACCAGCACTCGACGGCCGGGGCGCTCGCCTCGGTGCTCGATGCGCTCGTGGCGATGGTGGGCGAACACGAGGTCGACGTCGTGGTCGTGGCAGGCGATGTGTTCGATTCCTCCACCCCGTCGGCCGCCGCGGTCGAAGAACTCGATCGGGTCCTGTTGTCGCTGCGGCGCACCGGTGCGACGGTCGTCGTCACCAGCGGCAATCACGACTCCCCGGCCCGGCTCGGGGCCAAGGCCGACTTCGCGCGCGAGGCGGGGGTGCACATCATCACCCGGCCCGAGGACCACGCAACCCCGGTCACGGTCGACGACCGGTTCGGCCCCGTGCACTTCTACGGGATTCCCTATCTCGAACCGGCACTGGTCCGGCACCGCTGGCCCGAGCACGGACTCACGAACCAGGCCACGGCGATCGGCTTCGCGCTCGACAACATCCGGGCCGACCTGGCAGCGCGGGGTGGGCGCTCGGTCGTGCTGGCACACACGTTCGTCGCGGGTGCCGAGGGCGAGTCGTGCGAGTCCGAGCGCGGCATCACGGTCGGTGGCGTGGACCGGGTTCCGGTGCCGGCGTTCGACGGCGTCGATTACGCCGCGCTGGGGCACGTCCACGGCCGCAACACCCTGGCTCCGCACGTGCGCTACAGCGGTGCACCGCTCCACCTGTCCTTCTCCGAACAGGACAAGCCCCGCGGTGCGTGGCTCGTGACCCTCGACGCCGACGGTCTGGCCGAGGTCGACTGGCTCGACCTGCCGGTACCGCGTCGACTCGTGACGCTCACCGGCACGATTGACGAACTGCTCGGCGATGCCGACCTGGCCGGTCACGAACACGACTGGGTGCGCGCGATCCTGACCGACGTCTCACGGCCCAGTGATCCGATGCGCCGCCTCCAGCAGCGGTTCGCGCACTGTGCGGTGCTGGACTTCCGGCCGAGCCAGGTCGACCGGCGCGCTCCCGAGACGGACCCCCGTCGCCTGGCCACGCTCACCGACCAGCAGATCGTGGCCGAGTTCCTCGCATTCGTGCGCAATGGCGAGGGCCCGACCGAGGCCGAGGCGGCGCTGATCGACGACCTCGTCGGATCCGTCGCCGGCCAGGAGGCCGCCCGATGAGGATCCACCAGGTCCAGATCACCGGATTCGGACCGTTCCGCGACACCCAGACCGTCGATCTCGACGAATTCGCCGACCACGGACTCTTCCTCATCACCGGCCGCACCGGGGCGGGGAAGTCCAGCATCCTCGATGCGATCGTCTACGCGCTGTACGACTCTGCTCCGCGCTACGGCAACTCCGGGGGCAGGCAGTTGCGCAGCGACCACTGTGGCCCGGGCGATCCCACTCGGGTCGAACTGGTCTTCAGCGCCGGTGGCCGGACCTATCGGATCGTGCGCACCCCCGAGTACGTGCGGCCCAAGGCCCGCGGGACCGGTTTCACGACCGAGAAGCCCACCGCCGAACTGTCGCGTCGCGAAGGCGACCAGTGGGTCGGCATCGCCTCGCAGTTGCGCACGGTCGCCGAGGAATTGCACCAGATCCTGCCGCTTCGTTGCGACCAGTTCCTGCAGGTCATGCTGTTGGCGCAGGGCCAGTTCCAGAAGTTCCTCGTCGCCTCCAGCGACGAGCGCCAGAAGCTGTTGCGCACCCTGTTCGACAGTGACCGGTTCACCGACTACGACACCGTGATGCAGCAGCGCGCGGGTGCCTTGCGCCAGGAACTACAGGTCGCCGAGTCCGGGATCGCCTCGACGATCGAGTCGTTGGCCAGGCATGCAGAACACGACGTCCCGGACGCCGCGGGCGAGGAGTGGCTCACCGAGATCCTCGACGCCCACGACACCGACGTCACGGTCGCGCGAGACGACCTCGAGCAGGCGAGCAAGGAACTCATCGCCGCCCAGGAATCGCTGGCCGAGGTCACGGACCTGGC
Organism: uncultured Aeromicrobium sp.; assembly: GCA_964473845.1. GTDB lineage: Bacteria > Actinomycetota > Actinomycetes > Propionibacteriales > Nocardioidaceae > Aeromicrobium. The sequence goes on along the minus strand of CAYYQO010000218.1, from coordinate 2,884 downwards.
CGGCCGACAGCGCCGCTTCGCCGAGGCGTCGGCGCTCATGACCGAACTGGCCGCGACGCACGACGCGGTCCTGACCGACCGCTCCCGTCGCGACCGAGGCATCGCCGCCCAGTCCGTCGGCCCGGCGCACACGGCCGTGGGTCGAGCCCTGGCCGAGGCGCGAGCGGCCTCGCAGAGCTTGGCGGTGGCGCAGGAGCGATTCGCCGAGGTGGTCAGTTGGGCGGTGCCGACCGACCTGTCCGAGGCGCGCGACGAGTGGAACGCCCGGCTCGCGCTGCTGCAGGCTCGTCTCGTCGACGAGCAGGAACTGCAGCGCCTGACCTCCTTGGCCGAGGGCACGCGGCGGGACCTGGCCGAACTCGCGGCCGCGATCGACGAGGTCGCGCAGCAACGAGAGCTCCACGATGCCGTCCTGGCCACCGAACTCGACGTCACGTCGGAGCAGGTGAAGGTCTCCCTCGCGCAACTGCGGGACGAACTCGAACGGTCCACGCAGCTCGTCACGGCCCGCGAGCAGTTGGCGCGCGCCGAGCTCGAAGAACTGCAACGCGGCAAGGAACTCACGGCGGCGTCGACAGTGCTCGATGCGCTGCGCGAACGCCGGCTCGCCGGCTACGCGGGCACCTTGGCGCAGGAACTGCGCGACGGCGACGCGTGTGCCGTGTGCGGCGCCACCGAGCATCCACGACCGGCCACCCACACCGGCGAACCGGTCACCCGCGAGATGCTGGAGTCGGCCCAGGCCGTCCTGGACGACGCGACGGAACGTGCTCGGCGCAGTGGTGACCTGGTCGTCTCGCTGCGGACGACGGTCGATGGGCTGGCCGGTGTTCGTGCTGTCGCGGAGTTGACCGCGCTGGCCGACCAGACCGCGCAGGCGCTCGTGTCGGTCGAAGCCGCCGAACGGGACCGTGACCGGTCCCGGGCCGAGTGCGAGCGGCTCACGGCCGAGCAACAACGGCTGGAATTGCGCCGTGCCGCGCTCGATCAGCAGGTCAAGGGGGTCACCGCACAGATCGACGACCTGCGGATCAAGGTCGAGCAGGCGCGGGGGGACGCCGGCTCGGTCGCCGCACAGATCGAGGCCGTCTCCCGGCAGGTCGACGCGTGTGACGACGTGATCGCAGCGCAGACCGCGGTCACGACGACGCGCCAGCGGTCGGCCGAAGCCGAACGGATGTTCGCGCAGATGATCGAGCATCACGGATTCGCCGACGAGCAGGCCTTCCTCGAAGCGCGGGTCGACCATGACGAGTTGGACGAGCTGATGGTGCGCATCGATCAGCACGACAAGGCGTTCGCGCGTGCCGAGTCCACCTTGGCCGCGGCCGAGCTCCAGGACCTGCCGGCCGAGCCTGTCGATGTCGCTGCGGCACGCCACGCGCACGGCGAGGCGCAGGCGGCGCATGAGGCCGCGTCCGAGAGGCACGGGGTGGTCCGGACCCGGGCCGAGACATCGCACCAGTTGGCCGCGACGATCCGCCGCGGGTGGGCCCGCAGCTCCCGGGCCCGGGCCTCGTTCGAGGTGCTCGACCGGCTCGCCAAGTCGCTCCACGGGGAGTCGCCGAACCTCAAGCGGATGCGTCTGGAGAGCTACGTGCTGGGTGCCGAACTCGAACAGATCGTCCAGGCTGCCAACGTCCGACTGCGCGTCATGTCGTCGGGCCGGTACGTCCTGCAGCGCAGTGCCGAGGTCGCGAGCCGCGGCACCAACGCCGGTCTCGAGGTGCGGGTCCTGGACGAGTACACGGGCGAGATCCGCACTCCTGAATCACTCTCCGGTGGCGAGAAGTTCTTGGCGTCGCTGGCGTTGGCGCTCGGGCTGGCCGAGGTCGTGACCAGCCGGGCCGGTGGGATCACCCTGGACACGCTGTTCATCGACGAGGGTTTCGGTTCCTTGGATTCGGAGACCCTCGACGTCGCCATGCAGACACTCGATTCGCTGCGCGAGAACGGCCGGACGATCGGCTTGATCAGTCACGTCGAGTCCATGAAGGAACGCGTGCCCGCCCACGTGCTCGTGGACACGTCGCCGCTGGGAACCAGTTCGGTCGAACTGCGGGCATGAACGCCTTCTGGTGAATGACGGACACGGCGGTGATGGTGGGGCTACCCTGCAATCCGTGCGCATCGAGGAGTTGTTGAGCCTTCGGCCCGAGCGTCGTGCTCTGCCGCGAGGCCGTTCCGCGCTTCCCGAGTCCGAGGTCGAGGCGTCACGCCGCGGCCGGATCCTGCAGGCCGTCATCGACGAGGTCGCCGAGTCCGGCTACGCCGCCACGACGGTGGCCGCCATCACGAAACGCGCGCGCGTGTCCCGCTCCTCCTTCTACGCTGCGTTCACCGACAAGGAGGACGCCTTCTCGGCGGCCTACGCCGATGCCACCGCCCTCATCACCAGCCGGGTGTGGGAACCTGCTGCGGCCGTTCCTCCAACAGATTTCGGTGCTGCCGTCAGGTCGATCATCACGACCTACGTCAACGCTCTGGAGACATCGCGGGCCTTCACCATCTGCTTCTACGTCGAGTTGCGCGCGGCGGGGGACCGGCTGCTCGCCCAGCGTGCCGAACAGCTCGATCTGAACGTCGATTTCATTCACGAGATGGCTGCGGGGTTGGCAGCGCTCGACACCGGCTTCCGAGCGCCGGAGCCTGCGGTGCTGCGGGCGTTGCTGGGTGGTTTCGACGAGCTCGTGTCGCGTGAGGTCCGGCTCCAGCGTGGTGCTGACGAGCTCGACCTGAGCGGCGTCGTCGAGCCCTTCTGGCAGCTCGCAATGGCTGTGTTGCATCCCACATGACGACACGCTGACACGCGCGCCGCCTGAGCCGCCGATCATCTGTACCGATGAGGTACTTTTGCGCGGGCGGTGCGGCTCGGTATCCCCGT
>CAYYQO010000217.1:0-4888 GCA_964473845.1 uncultured Aeromicrobium sp. | reverse complement strand
TCGATGAGCGAGACCACGACGATCACCGTGCCGACGACGGCGATCACGCAGACCCACCAGCCCTCGCGGTAGCGCGCGCGCATCGACGTCCCGGCGATCAGTGCGGGAAAGCCGATCAGGAACTCGTACGGACGGGGCACTCCGCCCACGTTCTGGCGCAGCCACACGATCGTCTCGTCGAGCAGGTCCCTGAACGAGTCAGAGCCCTGGGTGCGCACGAAACTGCCGTAGAAGAACAACCCCAGGGCGATGGCCGCGACGACGACGAGCAGTTTCAGGTGACCGCGGCCCAAGCCGTGCAAGCCCGAACCGAGCTGCCACACGATCGTCAGGACGAGCGTCACGGACACCGCCATGACGAGGAGGCCGAAGGCCCGCACGTCGACGGGGGCGTTCCATGCGGCCACTCCGGCCGCTCCGCTGAGCGCGAGGACGAGCATCACGAGGTACTCGCGCAAGACCTGGATCAGCGAACCGGCAGGTCGGGTGAACATCACCGCCGACACGGCGGAGATGACGGCGGTTGCGCCCGCGGCAGCGGCCAGCAGGACGTTCACCTCGGTCAGGACGGCGCCTCCGGCGAGCACGATCGTGAGGCTGACCCAGATCCGCATGTGCCCGCCGATGCGATGGGTCAACATCATCGCGAACGCGACCAGCAGCATGGCCGCCGACGGCCGCCACAGCCAGCTGGGGACGTCCACGTCGATGATCGCGGTCGCGGAGCCCACCGTGCCGGCCAGCCACAGGGCGAAGGTCGAGAGGACGAGCAGGCGAGACCACCCAGGTGACGTGACCCGCGGTTCACGGGTCGCGACCTCGTAGGGAGTGGGGACCGACGTGTCCAGACGTCGTCGTCCCGGCTCTGTGGTGGTCACGGCGTAGCAATCCTCCGGTTGGCCAGCGAGGGGTTCACCTCGCGTGAACGCCGCACGACATCCTCCGCGAGATCCGCGGTGATCTGCTCGCTTCCCCCAGCGGCCTCGTCAACGATAGTTCCCCACGGATCGGCAACCAAGGAATGACCGGTGTAGCGGTCCCCACCCTGACCGGCGGCCGCGACCCACACGGTGTTCTCGATGGCTCTGGCCGCGAGCAGCGTCCGCCAGTGCTCGACCTTGCGTTCGCCCGCGACCCACGCGGCCGGGATGACGAACGCCTCGGCTCCCCGGTCGACCAGTTGGCGGCCCATCTCGGGGAAACGCAGGTCGTAGCAGGTCATCAGGCCGACGGACAGGTCGCCGATCGGCACGACGACGGGATCGATGTCGCCGGCGCGCAAACGGTCTGACTCGCGATAGCCGAAGGAGTCGTAGAGGTGGATCTTGCGATAGGTCGTGACGAGGCCGCCGTCGGGGCCGACCACCACGAGGGTGTTGAACGGCAGGTCGTCGGTGCGCTCGAACATGCCCGCCACGATCGTGGCGCCCAGCCGCCTCGCCTGCTGCGAGATCACGCCGACGAAAGGTCCGTCCAACGGCTCGGCGACGGCAGCCAGGTCATCGGTGGCCGACCCGAAATCGTGCATCGTGGCCTCGGGCAGGACCACCAGGTCACTGCCGTCGACGGTCGCGAGACCGTCCTCGACCAGGGTGCGGTTGGCGGCCGAGTCGAGGGTCGCTGCCAGTTGAACGAGCGTCACGCGCATACCCACCAGTGTGCCGGTCATTACCGTGAGAACCATGAGAGCCGTGATCGCGGAAGAGCCCGGAGGCCCCGAGAGCCTCACCATCGCCGACGTCCTAGATCCCGAACCGGGACCGGGCGAGGTCGCGATCAGGGTCACCGCCGCTGGCGTGAATCGGGCGGATCTGCTGCAACGCCAGGGCAACTACCCGCCACCACCCGGGACGACGGAGGTGCTTGGACTGGAGTGCTCGGGCCTCGTCGAGCAGGTTGGCGAGGGTGTCTCGGGTCTCGCCGTGGGGGACGAGGTGTGCGCGCTGCTGAGCGGCGGCGGTTACGCAGAGCGCGTGGTCGTGCCCGCGGGTCAGGCCGTCGCGATCCCCGCGGGAACGTCACTGCTCGACGCCGCCGCGATCCCCGAGACGTTCGCGACCGTGTGGTCGAACGTGTTCATGCTGGCCGGACTGACCGCAGGACAGACGTTGTTGGTCCACGGTGGAGCGAGCGGCATCGGCACGACGGCGATCCAGTTGGCCAAAGCGTTCGGCGCCAAGGTCGTCACCACGGTCGGCAGCGCCGAGAAGGCCGAGATCGTGCGCGAGCTCGGAGCCGACGTCGTCGTGAACTACCGCGACGAGGACTTCGTCGAGGCCTGCAGGCGCATCGGCGGTGCCGACGTGATCCTCGACATCATGGGCGCGAAGTATCTGTCGCGGAACGTCTCGGCGCTGGCGCGCGGGGGCCGCCTGGTCATCATCGGCCTGCAGGGCGGGATCCAGGGCGAACTCAATCTCGCGGCGCTGTTGTCGAAGCAGGGGACGATCTCGTCGACCTCGTTGCGGTTCCGGCCCGCTGAGGAGAAGGCCGCGATCATGGCCGATCTCGTCGACCGGGTCTGGCCGCTCGTCGAGGACGGCACGATCGCACCGATCATCCACGCGGCAGTACCGTTCGCCGAGGCGGCGGAGGCGCACCGGATCCTCCAGGCGTCGACCCATGTCGGCAAGGTCGTCCTGGATCTGCGCGGATGATCCCCGGACGGCCGTCGTGGGTCCCCTCGCCTAGGGTGGTCACATGACTGACGATCGGATCATCGATCCCCAGGGCCAGCCCGTCGCGGCCCAGCCGGAACAGTCCCAGACGCCGCTGACCGAACTGGTCGAGCAGCCCGCCAAGGTCATGCGCATCGGCGGCATGATCCGCCAGCTGCTCGACGAGGTGAAGGCGGCGCCTCTCGACGAGGCCAGCCGGTCGCGGCTGCGCGACATCTACGTGCAGTCCATCGACGAACTCAAGGACGGCCTGGCTCCCGAACTCGTGGACGAGTTGGAACGCCTCAGTCTGCCCTTCGACGCCGAGGCGCCGAGCGAGGCCGAGCTGCGCGTGGCCCAGGCCCAACTGGTCGGCTGGCTCGAGGGCCTCTTCCACGGCATCCAGGCCGCGCTGTACGCCCAGCAGGTCCAGGCGCAGAGCCAGCTGCAGAACATGAGACTCGCACTTCCGGGTTCGCCGGGAAGTGACGGAACAGACGCGGACGACCACGTCACACCAGCCGAAACCGGAGGAATGTACCTCTAAGCTGGAGACATAGGGAAAAGGAGAATGGCAATGGCGCCGAACCTCCCCCCGTGTGCCACGGCACCGGAGATGTACCAGGACGAGATCTTGCTGTCCCCGCCGTCTCGGCGCGAAGTCTCCGCCGAGCAATGGCGTGACTATCAGGCCAAGCGTGCCTCCGCCCACCGCCGCTGTGCGGGCTGCGAGGTCTTCGACGCGTGTCTCTACCGCGCGGTCGTCGACGTCGACGTCTCGGGCTTCCTCGCGTGCACCGGCGAGGCCGAACGCCGCCGGATGCGCCGCGAACTGGGCATCGAGGTCCAGATCGACTCCAGTCCCTACGGAACCGCCCGCGTGGGTGGAGGTCCGGTCGACCACGCCGAGGTCGTCGGTGCCCGCAAGGCGCACCCCGACGACACGTGCCGCCAGCTCGCCGAGCGCCTCGGCTGCTCGACCTCCACGATCAAGCGGCATCTGCGCCAGGAGCGCGAGGGGACGGCGGCCGCCGCGGTGGCCACGATCGAGAAGCCCACGATGGGGCAGGTGCTGGACGCGTTCGACCGCCTCGAGACCTCGCGCCGGGTCTGACTCAGAACCGACGGTCGACCTGGACCCGCTCCGGGGTGTGCAGGCGCACCATCGTGCGGCCGACGTTCGCCGGTACCTTCGACCGGGTCAGCAGCGAGCCGCCGATCATCAGGCCGAAGCCGATCGGGACCGACCACACGGCGGGCTGACTCATGAGGGTGCCCGCCCACCCGTCGACATCCAGGGCGAGAGTGACGAACGGGGCGGTCGCGGCGCACAGCCCGCCGCCGATCAGCCCGGCGATCGCGCCGACGGCGGTCAGCCCGCGCCACCAGATGCCCAGCACCAGCAGCGGACAGAAGGTCGAGGCGGCCAGCGCGAACGCGAACACCACCGAGTTTGCAACCGGGATGGGTTCGGCGATGAAGGCCAGCGCCAGCGGCACGGCGACACACGCCGCGGCGGCGATCCGCAATGCGGCGATCGACGAGAGCCGCCCCCGCCAAGGCCCGTGGTCGCTGAGGCCCTGGCCGACGACCCCGGCCAGCGCCATCGTGACGCCGGACGACGTCGACAGGAAGGCCGCGAACGCGCCGGCCGTGATGAGGGCGGTCAGCAGTTCGCCGGCCGTGCCGGCGAACAGCCTGCTGGGAAGTTCGAGCACCACGGTGTCGGCTCGGCCGGAGGCGATCAGGTCCGAGGCGTAGACCCGGCCCAGCACACCGTAGAACGTCGGCAACAGGTAGAACGCCGAGATCAGCACGAGCACGATGAGCGTCGTTCGCCGGGCCGCGTGACCGTCGGGGTTCGTGTAGAAGCGGACGACGACGTGGGGCAGTCCCATCGTGCCCAGGAACGTCGCGACGATCACCGCATAGGTCGTGTAGATCGTCTGGGGGTTCGCATCGGACAGCGGCCCCCACCAGTCGTGGGAGGCCTGCGCTGCCGGCCGGCCGTCGCGCGACCAGGCCAGCAGCAGGAACATGAGGGGGATCAACAGCGCCGTCAGTTTGAGCCAGTACTGGAAGGCCTGCACGAAGGTGATGGATCGCATCCCGCCCAGGACGACGTTCAACGTCACGATGGCCGCCACGAGTACGGTGCCGACCCAGCGGGGAGCGTCCAGGACGGCCTGCAGGGTCAGGCCGGCACCCTGGAACTGCGGCAGCAGGTAGAG
>CAYYQO010000216.1:0-4899 GCA_964473845.1 uncultured Aeromicrobium sp. | reverse complement strand
CGGGTCCGGCCGGGGACCTTCCGCGCAGAACAGGTGGTCACATGGTGCAGGGCACCGTCAAGTGGTTCAACTCCGACAAGGGCTATGGCTTCATTGCTGTCGAGGGGCAGGACGATGTGTTCGTCCACTGGTCCAAGATCGCGATCAATGGATTCAAGACGCTCGAAGACGGTCAGAACGTCGAATTGGAAGTCATCGACGGGCCCAAGGGGCGCGAGGCCGAGAACGTCCAACCGCTGCACTGAGCGCCGAGGTGTGAGACGAATCACCCAAAACGCTATGTGACATCGCAAATGTCACATAGGCTTCGGGTGTGCTCACGTCATTCACGGTTGCCACGTCCGAAGCCGGCTACGCGCCGGCAGGTGGTGCTGCCCTCGACCAGGTCATTGGCCTGACCGCCGTCGCCTTCGTCGTCACCGCTCTTCTCTTCGCCGTCGGGTGGGCCCATCGCACCCATCGCATCGAGTGGTTCCAGCGGGTCGGCGATTCGTTGGGCCGGAGCTCCGGCCAGCCCGGCTGGGCGGCGATCTGTGCGCTGTTCATCGCGGCCGCCCTCGTCGTAGCCCTGCTCGGCTTCATGTGGGACGTCAGCCTGCACGCCGGCCGCGGTCGCGACGAAGGTCCGTTGGCCAACCCCGCGCACTACCTGATCCTGATCGGCCTGTTCTCCCTGTTCATCGGCGGACTGGCCGCCGTGGCCTGGGCGCGGGACGGTCGCAGGCCCTCGCTCGCGTCGGTGCGGATCACGCGCTCCTGGTACGCACCGGTCAGTGGCCTGTTCATCGCCGGGTGTGGCCTGTACGCGCTGATCGGCTTCCCACTCGACGACATCTGGCACCGCCTGTTCGGCCAGGACGTGACGCTGTGGGGGCCGACCCACCTCATGCTGATCGGCGGCGCCGGGCTCTCGACGGCCGGTACCGTGCTGATGCACCGCGAGGCGCAGTTGTCCGACGATCACGACCCGACCTCGCGCAATGCCCAGGTGATCCAGCGGATCACCCTGACGATCTCGTTCGGGGCGATGCTGCTGGGCCTGTCGGTCTTCCAGGCCGAGTTCGACTTCGGCGTCGCCCAGTACCGCATCGTCTTCGCGCCGCTCATGATCGCGCTGGCCGCCGCCGTCACGTTCGTCGCGGCCCGCCTCTACGGCGGCCCCGGCGTCGCCGTCTTGGCCGCGCTGTTCTTCCTCGTCGTGCGTGGGCTCGTGTCCTTCGCGGTCGAGGGCGTCTTCGGGCAGGCCCATCACGTCTTCCCGCTCTACCTCGGCAGCGCGATCCTGGTCGAACTCCTGGCGCTGTCCCGGCTGAAGAAGCAGCCGCTGGTCTTCGGCGCAGTTGCCGGTCTGCTGATCGGCACGGTCGGATCCGTGATCGAGAAGGTGTGGAACGACCAGTTCTTCGCGTTCGTCTGGGGTCGGGACATGTGGGTCGAGGGACTGCTGATGACCGTCCCGGTCGCCATCGGTGCTGGCCTGTGCGGCGCCTTGTTCGCGATGGGCCTGACCGGCACGTTGCCGCAGCCGCGGATCGCCCGCACCGTCATGGTCAGTTCGGTGCTCGTCCTGGCGATCGCCGTCGGCAACGGCCTGGCCTTCTCGGTGCCGGACCAGGCGACGGCGACCGTTCGGGCCACCGAGGTCGACGGTGGAGTCGAGATCGAACTGACGGTCCAGCCCGCCGACCTCGTCGACGACGACTACACGTGGGTCCAGTTGATGGCCTGGCAGGGCGGCCCGCCTGGGGTCGCGATCGACCAGCTCGAACGCACGAGCCAGAACACCTGGCGCTCAACCAAGCCGATTCCGGTCGGCGGCAACTGGAAGGCCCTCGTCCGGGTCCAGGACGGTCGCATGCTCACCGCCGTCCCGGTCTACCTGCCCGAGGATCCGGCGATCGGTGCGGCCGAGCTGCCCGTCGGGGCGAACTCGACCACCGAGTTCGTGCCCGAGATCGAGATCCTGCAGCGAGAGCGCAAGCTCGACACCCCCGGATGGTTGTGGGCCGCGGGCAACCTCGTGGTGCTGGTCTGCAGCGCCCTCATGCTGATCGGGATCGGGATCTCGACCTCGCGGGTCAGCCGGGCGATCGCCGAGGCCGATGCCCGGCAGCGCGGCGGCGCGAAGGACGAGGAGGCGCTGACGTGAAGCGCTCGCTCGCGGTGCTCGTGTCCGCCGTGATGCTGACGCTCGGCGGATGTGCGTCCGGTGGGACCGAGGCGAATGGCGACGTCTCGACGATCGAGCTGACCTTCGCCGACGGCGCGGTGACGCCGAAGGGTGGGACGGCCGAGGTCTCCGTCGGCGACGAGCTCACCTTCGTCGTGACCAGCGACATCGACGAGGAAGTGCACGTGCACGGCGAGCCGGAATTGCTCATCGAGGTGAGGGCCGGGATGCAGGCCGAGGAGTTCAGCTACACGCCCGAGGTGCCCGGCCGGATCGCGGTCGAGACGCACGGCTCGGGAGTCACGCTCGTGACCCTCGTCGCGAGCAACTGACGCCGTGCTGGGACTCCACGGCGTCGGAGGCCAGACCGATCTGCCGATCCCGTTCGAGTACGCGGCGATCGGCGGTGCGTGGGCGCTGACGGCGTCCTTCGCAGTTGTGGTCCTCGCGTGGAAGCAGCCGCGCTTCTCCGATCCGGGACCGATCGGACCGGACGTCGACCTCCCGCCGCGGCGAGGTTGGCTCGCCGTGGTCGGCCTGCTCGTGGCGGCATGGATCGGCGGCAGCCTCTTCCTCGGCAGCGCGCAGCAGGTCGTCGGCGCGGTCGAGTTCTTCTACACGTGGTGGTGGGTGGGGCTCGTCCCCCTCGCGCTGGTCGCCGGGCCGGTGTGGCGCGATCTGTCGCCCTGGCGGACCGTCGCCGGCTGGATCTCGCGCAACGGCCTCCGCGAGTACCCGGCGGCCTGGGGGTACTGGCCGGCTGCGATCGGACTGTTCTCGTTCGTGTGGCTCGAGCTGGCCTCGCCCGAGCCCGGCTCGGTGACGACCGTGCGGACCTGGGTCGTCGCGTATTCGCTCGTCACGGTGTTCGGCGGAGTGGTCTTCGGGCCGCGGTGGTTCGACCGCGCCGATCCCTTCGACGTCTACAGCGCGATAGTGGCGTCCTTGCGCCGAGGGCTGCGCGGCCTGCCGAGGATCCCGATCGACCGTGGCCTCGTCGCCGTGGTCGCGGTCCTGCTCGGTTCGACGGCGTTCGACTCGTTCAGCGCATCGTCGGTGTGGCAGAGCCGGACACCCACCACCCTGGCGGACTCGGCGATGCTGCTCGTCTTCGCGCTCGTGGTGGGCATCTCGTTCTGCCTCGCGGTGCGCCCGGGCCGGCCGCTGGACTTCGTCCACACGCTCGTGCCGATCGTCGTCGGCTACATCGTGGCGCACTACGCGACCTACCTGATCGAGAAGGGCCAGCGCTCGATCATCCACCTGCTGGGGCTGGACGCCGACCCGAACCTGTGGCTGTCGCTGCACCCGTCGGTCGTCGCGACCATCAAGGTGCTCGCCGTCGTGGGCGGACACGTCGTCGCGGTCGTCGCGTCCCACGACCGCGCGCTGGCGGTGCTGCCGGATCGTCAGCGGTTGACCGGCCAGATCCCGCTCATGCTGCTCATGGTCGGCTACACGTTCGCCGGCCTCTACCTGCTGCTGTCGGTGTGAGTCCGTTGGCCCGCTACTCCCGCGCCCCCGCCCTCTCCACTTTTGGTACGCGATCAACGTTCCGTCGGCGGCGAAGGGTGGATCCCGTACCAAAAGTGGAGCGGGGGAGCCGGGGCGGCGGGCGAGCTAGGATCGAACGATGGTGATGCACGCGATCGCGCTGCTGGCGATACCGGCCTTCCTGCCGGCGTTCGCGCTGGTCGGCGCCATCATCTGGATCGCGCGCAAGGACCGGTTGGACGAGCAACGCGAGCACGAAGCGACGGGCCCGGTTGAGGAAGCTTGATTAGCACTCGTATAGTGAGAGTGCCAATTCCACTTCACTGAACAGTTGGAGCAACGCACTCATGGCCAAGTCCATCGCATTCAACGAAGAAGCCCGGCGTGGGCTCGAGCGGGGCATGAACCAGCTCGCCGACGCCGTCAAGGTCACGCTCGGTCCCAAGGGCCGCAATGTCGTCCTCGAGAAGAAGTGGGGAGCCCCCACGATCACGAACGACGGCGTCTCCATTGCCAAGGAGATCGAGCTCGAGGACCCGTACGAGAAGATCGGTGCCGAACTCGTCAAGGAAGTTGCCAAGAAGACCGACGACGTCGCCGGTGACGGCACGACGACGGCCACCGTTCTGGCCCAGGCGCTCGTGCGCGAAGGTCTGCGCAACGTCGCCGCCGGCGCGAACCCGATGGGCCTGAAGAAGGGCATCGAGATCGCCGTCGAGGCCATCAGCAGCCAGCTGCTGAGTCTGGCCAAGGACGTCGAGACCAAGGAGCAGATCGCTTCGACCGCCTCCATCTCGGCCGCTGACACCACGGTCGGCGAGATCATCGCCGAGGCCATGGACAAGGTCGGCAAGGAAGGCGTTATCACGGTCGAGGAGTCGAACACGTTCGGCCTCGACCTGGAGCTGACCGAGGGCATGCGCTTCGACAAGGGTCACCTGTCGGGCTACATGGTCACCGACCCCGAGCGCATGGAGACCGTGCTCGAGGATCCGTACATCCTGATCGTCAACAGCAAGATCAGCACCGTCAAGGACATGGTCCCGGTGCTCGAGAAGGTCATGCAGACGGGCAAGCCGCTCGCGATCATCGCCGAGGACGTCGAGGGCGAGGCGCTGGCCACCCTGATCGTCAACAAGCTCAAGGGCACGTTCAAGTCGGTCGCCATCAAGGCCCCCGGTTTCGGCGACCGCCGCAAGGCGATGCTCACCGACATCGCGATCCTCACCGGTGGC
>CAYYQO010000215.1:0-4912 GCA_964473845.1 uncultured Aeromicrobium sp. | reverse complement strand
GAATGACCAGATGCTGGCGCAGCTCGATGACGTCGGCGCGGTGATCTGCGCTGCGGGTTCCGGGCTGGCTCCCGCCGACAAGAAGCTCTATGCACTGCGCGACGTCACCGGCACGGTCGAGGCCATCGCGCTCATCGCCAGTTCGATCATGAGCAAGAAGATCGCCGAGGGCACCGGGGCTCTCGTGCTGGACGTCAAGGTTGGTTCCGGGGCGTTCATGAAGGACGAGGCCCGAGCGCGCGAGCTCGCCGAGACGATGGTTCAACTTGGCACCGACGCCGGTGTGCGCACCGTCGCGTTGCTGACCGACATGTCGACGCCGCTGGGACTCACGGCGGGCAACGCCCTCGAGGTCCGCGAGTCCGTCGAGGTCCTCGCCGGGGGAGGTCCGGCCGACGTGGTGGACCTGACCCTCGCGTTGGCGCGCGAGATGCTCACCGCCGCCGGTGTCGACGACGTGGATCCGGCCGATGCGCTGGCCGACGGTCGAGCCATGGATGCGTGGCGGGCCATGATCCGCGCCCAGGACGGCGATCCGGATGCGACGCTGCCGACCGCCCGAGAGACCGAGGTCGTGACGGCCGAGTCCGACGGCGTCCTGACCTCTCTCGACGCCATGGCGGTCGGTGTGGCGGCGTGGCGACTGGGGGCGGGCCGCTCCCAGCCCGGCGAGGCCGTCCAGGCCGGGGCCGGCGTCGAACTGCACGCGAAGCCGGGCGATGTGGTCCGCGCGGGAGAGCCGTTGCTGACCTTGCACACCGACACTCCGGAGCGTTTCGACCGGGCCCGCCAGGCTCTCGACGGGGCGTGGACGATCGGCGCCTCAGCCGTGGGCTCCACGCCGCTCGTGATCGACCGAATCAGCTGATCCGGACTTCCAACCTGTGACATCTGAGGCCGCCGTGACGGGGCGACAAGGTAGGTTCGGTGCATGCGCATCCTGAACGACCGAGCCGAGATCGCCGACGCCTCAGGCACCGAACTGGGCGTCAGTTCGTGGACCGAGATCAACCAGGATCGCATCGACATGTTCGCCGACGCGACCGGCGACCGGCAGTGGATCCACATCGACCCCGAGCGTGCGGCCGACGGCCCGTTCGGCGCCACGATCGCCCATGGATACCTGACCTTGTCGCTGCTGCCGTTCCTCGGCGCCCAGGTCTTCGCCTTCGCCGGCGACCGGGCCCGGGTGAACTACGGCCTGAACCGGGTGCGCTTCATGGCACCCGTGCGCGTCGGGTCCAAGGTCCGCAACCGGGTCGAGGTGCTCGAGGTCCAGGACATCGAGAAAGGCCAGCAGGTCACGCTGCAGCACACCGTCGAGATCAAGGGCAGCGACAAGCCGGCGTGTATCGCCGAAACCGTCACCTTGTTGATGGACGCTTGAGCCATGGCAGCCACTCCCGACCAGATCGCGGCGGTACCCAAGGTCGCTCTTCACGAGCATCTGGACGGGGGAGTGCGACCCGGGACGGTCGCCGAGATCTCGCTCGAGATCGGTCACGACCTGCCCGCCGCGGGGCCAGAGCTCGGCGCGTGGTTCGAGGAGGCATCGTCGTCCGGCTCGCTCGTGCGATATCTCGAGACGTTCCAGCACACGGTCGCCGTCATGCAGCGGCCCGAGGACCTGGCTCGCGTCGCCCGTGAGGCCGTCCTGGACCTGGCGGCAGACGGCGTGGTGTACGCCGAACTGCGGTGGGCGCCCGAACAGCACCAGGGTGCGGGGCTCTCGATCGAAGAGGCCGTCGAGGCGGTTCAGGTCGGCATCGACGAGGGTGTCGCGCAGGTGCGCGCCGGAGGTCGGGCGATGGTCGTCGGCCAACTGTTGACGGCGATGCGTCACGCCTCTCGAGGCCTCGAGATCGCCAAGGTGGCGGTTGACTACCGCGACCGGGGCGTCTTCGGTTTCGACATCGCGGGCGCGGAGGACGGCTTCCCGCCGATCCTGCATCTCGAGGCGTTCGAGTACCTGCGTCGCGAGAACATGCACTTCACGATCCACGCCGGCGAGGCCTTCGGCCTACCGTCGATCTGGCAGGCCGTCCAGCGTTGTGGCGCCGACCGGCTCGGTCATGGCGTGCGCATCGTCGACGACATCGACTTCGAGGCGCAGCCCACGGCCTGGTTGGGTCGGCTGGCCGCCTACATCCGCGACTGCCGGATCCCGCTCGAGATGTGTCCTTCGTCGAATCTGCAGACCGGCGCCGTCGCGGGCATGACCTCGATCGCCGACCACCCGATCGGCCCGCTGGCCGAACTGGGCTTCCGGGTCACGATCAACAGCGACAACCGGCTCATGAGCGGCACGTCGATCGGTCGCGAGATGAACCTGCTGACCGACGCGTTCGGGTACAGCCTCGGCGACCTGCAGTGGTTCACGGTCAACGCGATGAAGAGCGCGTTCCTGCCGTTCGACGAGCGACTCACGCTGATCAACGACGTGATCAAGCCGGGCTACGCCGCCTTGCGCTGAGGTCGCCCCGAGCCACGACTCAGCGCAGCTTCCGGTACGCCTGTCGCGGACTCATCGGCTCGCAGCCGGCGGCGACGGCTGCCGCCACGACGCGGGGTTGGTCCTTCAGCAGTCGCCAGCCGCGCCGCAGCAGGGTCAGCGGAGGCTTGCGTGACTCGCGCAGGTCACGCACGAGCCGCAGGGCGAACACCACGAGCCGGGGTCGGGTCAGGCAGATCGCGGAGTCCAGCACGCCCGCCGCGCGGCACGGAGCCACGATCTCGGCGGCGAACAGGCCCTCGGCGATGAAGCGGTCGCCGGTCAGAAGGACATCGCGGGTTCCCGTCGCGCGGCTGACCGAGATGTCGTAGAGCGGAACGTCGGCGCGGCCCTCGCGACACA
This sequence comes from uncultured Aeromicrobium sp., assembly GCA_964473845.1. Lineage (GTDB taxonomy): Bacteria > Actinomycetota > Actinomycetes > Propionibacteriales > Nocardioidaceae > Aeromicrobium. Next base: position 2,058 of record CAYYQO010000215.1, on the reverse strand, counting down.
GCGCGACGATCGCCGCCATGGCGGCCTCGAGATCCCAGGACTTCACGTCGTCCCAGTCGGCGATGCCGAGGGTGCTGCGCGGCAGGTCGGGGTGGTCGATCGGATGGTAGAAGTCGTCCAGCCGCAGGACTGGCCAGTCGAGCCGCTCGGCCAGGTGCGACTTTCCCGACCCTGACGGTCCGGCCAGGATCACGACGCGCGGCATGGATCCGAGCGTATCGAGGTGGGCTGCCCGGGGATCCACCGAGGGCGGTGCGCTGGGTCCGACCCAGGGGTGCCCGGTGGGACCCAGCGCACCGCCCCCGGTGGCTCAGACGCCGATCGGGTGCCAGACCGTCTTGTCCTCGAGGAACGGGGTGATCCGGCCCAACGACTGGGCCGTCGGCACGCCGGGGCGGATGACGCGCTTGAGGTTGATCGCGGCCTCGGCCTCGAGGTCACGGGCCACCTCGGCGTCGTCGACGCCGGTCAGGTCGATCGCGTCGACGTCGAGGTGGCCGGCCAGCCACGAACCGAATTCGGCGATGTCGCCGGTGAGGATGTTGACGACGCCACCGGGCACGTCCGAGGTCGACAGGATCTCGGACAGCGTGATGGCCGGCAGCGGCCGCTCGTAGGACGACACGACGACGGCCGTGTTGCCCGAGACCAGGACAGGTGCCAGCACCTCGACGAGCCCCAGCAGCGACGACTGCTGCGGGGCGGAGACCACGACGACACCGGTTGGTTCGGGCGAGGTCAGGTTGAAGAAGGGCCCGTTGACCTGGTTGGCGTTGCCGGTGACCTGCGAGAGCTTGTCGGACCAGCCGGCGTACCAGACCCACGTGTCGACGGCCGCGTCGACGATCGCGTTGGCGCGCTTCTCGGTGACGCCCTCGGCGGCGCGGACCTCGGCGACCAACTGGTCACGGCGGCCCTCGAGGATCTCGGCCACGCGGTACAGGATCTGGCCGCGGTTGTAGGCCGTGCGCTTGGACCAGCCGCCGAACGCCTTGCGGGCGGCGCCGACCGCGTCACGGCCGTCCTTGCGCGATGCCTTGGACGCGTTGGCCAGGAACGTGCCCCGCGTGCTGACGACCTCGTAGGTGCGGCCGGACTCGGAGCGAGGAAACGCCCCGCCGATGAACAGCTTGTACGTCTTGCGGACGTCGAGTCGGTCAGTCATTTGCTTCCCTCCAGGTAGGAGGCCAGCCCGTGCCGGCCGCCCTCGCGGCCGTAGCCGGACTCCTTGTACCCACCGAACGGCGAGGCGGGATCGAACTGGTTGAACGTGTTCGCCCACACGACGCCGGCGCGCAGACGGTCGGCCATCGCGAGGATGCGCGAGCCTTTCTCGGTCCACACGCCCGCCGACAGGCCGTACGGAGTGTTGTTGGCCTTCTCGATCGCCTCGGACGGAGTGCGGAACGTCAGCACCGACAGGACGGGGCCGAAGATCTCCTCGCGGGCGATCCGGTGGGCCTGGGTGACGCCCGTGAAGATCGTCGGGGCGTACCAGAAACCGCGGGCGGGCAACTCGCACGGAGCGCTCCAGCGGTCGGCGCCCTCCTCGTCGCCAGCGGCGGCGAGGTCCTTGATGCGGCCCAATTGCTCGGCCGAGTTGATCGCACCGACATCGGTGTTCTTGTCGAGGGGATCGCCCAACCGCAGCGTGCCCATCCGGGTCTTCAGCCGGTCGAGCACCTCCTCGGCGATGCTCTCCTGGACCAGCAGCCGCGATCCGGCGCAGCACACATGACCCTGGTTGAAGAAGATCCCGCGCACGATGCCCTCGACGGCCTGGTCGAGCGGAGCGTCATCGAACACGATGTTCGCGGCCTTGCCGCCGAGTTCCAGCGAGAGTCGCTTGGTCGTCCCGGCGACCGACCGGGCGATCTCGCGACCCACGGGCGTCGAGCCGGTGAAGGCGACCTTGTTGACGTCGGGATGCGCCACGAGGTGCTGACCCGTCGCGCCCGCGCCGGTCACGATGTTGACGACACCGGCGGGCAGTTCGGCCTGACGGCACACATCGGCGAACAGCAGAGCGCTCAGTGGCGTGGTCTCGGCCGGCTTCAG
>CAYYQO010000214.1:0-4927 GCA_964473845.1 uncultured Aeromicrobium sp. | reverse complement strand
TCATCCTGCTCGTCCAAGACCTCGACGTCCGGATCATCAACGCCACCACCGGCGAACTCCTCCGCGAACTCACCATCGACACCAGCCGCGACTACCAGCCACGAACCCCCAAATGAAAAACACCCGAACCCACGTTTCCGTGGGTCCGGGTGTCTCCGATGTCCTGCGACATCACACGGTCGGGGTGACAGGATTTGAACCTGCGGCCTCGTCGTCCCGAACGACGCGCGCTACCAAGCTGCGCCACACCCCGTGTGCAACCTTGGAGATTCTACCCGGTCAGGGTGAGAACTGTCGCCTCGGGTCGGCAACAGAATCGGAAGGGCGTGAACGGCGACGTCCCGCATCCTGCCGACACGTGCAACCAAGACGGATCCTCGCCGTTCACCCGATGGGTGTGCAGTCCGTTGGCGCGCGCCGTGTCCAGATCGCAGTTCGTGACGAGGGCGCCGACGCCCGGGATCTGCAACTGCCCACCGTGGGTGTGACCCGCCAGGATCAGCTCATTCCCGGCCGCGTTGAACGAGTCCAGCACCCGCAGGTAGGGCGCGTGGGCCACACCGATGCGCAGATCTGCACCGGCATCCGCCGGCAGATCGTCCAGGACGTCGTACCGCAGGTGCGGATCGTCCACGCCCGTGAACGCGATCCGCGTGCCGTTGACCGTCAACTGGCCGCGCGCGTTGTTCAGGTCGAGCCAGCCGCCGACCGACAACTCCGACCGCAGCCGCTCGTACGGCAGGTCCCGGGGTCGCTGCCAGTCGCCGCCGATGTCGACACCCGTTCCCCCGCCTAGGTACTTCGTCGGACTCTTGAGCTTCGGAGAGTAGTAGTCGTTCGATCCGAACACGAAGACCCCGGGAACCCCGAGGAGGTCACCGAGCGATGCGACCAACGGATCGACGGATCCCGGATGGGCCAGGTTGTCACCGGTGTCGACCACGAGGTCCGGTTCGAGCGCAGCCAGGGAACGAAGCCATTCACGCTTGGGTGTCTGGTCCGGAACCAGGTGGATGTCCGACACGTGCAGGACCCGGATCGGCCGGTGCCCGGCGGGCAGGACAGGCACGGTGAACTCACGCACCACGAACCGGCGAGTCGCTTCGACGTAGGAGTAGGCGAGGGTGCCGAGACCGAGGACGGCGGTCGTCGTGAGTGCGCGGCCGAGTCCCATGGCGCCAGCGTAGTTGGCGGGCCCCGCTTTCAGATCCAGCCGTGCTCGTAGGCGTGCTGGGCGGCCTCGTGCCGCGAATCAGTGCTGGTCTTCGTCATGGCGCTGGACAGGTAGTTGCGGACCGTGCCCTCGGCCAGGTGCAAGGTCGCCGCGATCTCCGCGACGGACGCATGGCGGCGAGTGAGCCGCAGCGCGTCCAGTTCGCGATCGGACAACGGGCAGGATTCCGCCTCGAGCGCGGCCGCCGCGACCTCGGAATCGACGTACCGTTTTCCGGCGGCGACCTCGCGGATCACCTGGGCCAACGCGGACACCGGGCTGGACTTCGGCACGAACCCGGAGATCCCGGCTGCCATGGCTCGGCGTAGAACGCCCGGGCGCGCGTGCCGGGTCATCAGGACGGTCCGGGTCGGCGCCTCGACCTGCTCGGCGACCTCGATCCCGTCCGTCGGCGGCATCTCCAGATCGAGCAGCACGACATCGGGCCGATGTTGCTGCACCAGATCGAGACCGTCGGCGCCGTTCGCGGCCTCGCCCACGACCTCCAGATCGTCCTCGAGCGACAGCAGCGACACGATCGCACTGCGGATCATCTCTTCATCGTCGACTACGACGACCCGGATCACAGGACGACCTCGACCGTGAAGTTCCGTCCCTCGTGCCGGACCGTCAGGCGCCCGCCACCGGCCGCGATGCGCTCGGTCAATGCCGACAGACCCGAACCCTGGGTCGAATCGACCTCGACGGCACCGTCGTTCGTGATGGTCAGCCGGTCGGGCACTGCCGAGATGCGCACCGTCCCAGCATGACTGTGCCGCAGGATGTTCGTGGTCGACTCGCGCAAGGTGAGTGCGAAGAGCGGCTCGTCGAGTCCGTCGGCACATTCGACGATGACCTCGGCGCCCGCCGCCTCGAGCACCGCCGCCGCGTTGGCGATCTCCTCGCTCAGGCTGGTGCGGCGATAGCCACGCACGATCTCCTTGGTCTCGGTGATCGCCTCGCGTGCCACGTGCTGGACCTCGAGCATCGTCGCCCGCGCGGCCTCGGGATCGCGGTCGATCTGACGTTCGGCCAGCTCGGACTTCAACGCGATGACCTGCAGATGGTGTCCCTGCACGTCGTGCAGATCCGCTGCCAACCGCAACCGTTCGCGCACGGCCGCGAGTTCTGCTTCGGCCTCGCCACGGGAGCGGACCTGCAGCATGAGCTCCCACAGCCACACCTGGAACACGATCGCGCCCGGGATGAAGACGGCCAGGAACCCCAGCGTGTAGAGCGCGCCGGCATCGAGTCCGCGGACCTCATCCCATCCGCGCACCGCATACAGGCTGACGAGCAGCGCGAACGCGATCGGCAGACCGTTGTTGCGCTGGCGACGGGCCACGTCGATCGCGGCCAGCGACACGACGAGCCACGGCACGATCACGATGCCGGGCGGGAAGACCGGCGAGACCCAGGCCAGCGGGAACACGAGCAGCGCAGGAGCGACCAACCGGGCGCGGTGGGACCAGGCCAGGTGCTCGTGGCCGAGACCGTCGCGGGCCCGCTCGATCAGCGGCCGACAGGCGAACCACACGACGGCGGCGATCACCCCGAGCAGCGCGATGTTGCGGGCCACCGCAATGCCCTGGTTGACGTCCGCTGCCGCCCGCACGACCGGTCCCAGCAGCGCGATCACGACGTAGATCCACAGACTCGACGCCGTGTAGCGCCACGTGGCGACGAAGCCGTCCGGGGTCGATGTCACGTCTCGACCGTAGCCGAGAACTCGCATGACAGATGTCATGAGATGTCGTGACGGCACGCTCTGGTGGACACCTCGGCGACGCGAAAGGGTGGAGCCATGGACACCACCGAGAAGACCGTGATCGACGTCCGCGGGCTGACCTGCTCGTACGGCGACTTCACCGCTGTGCGGGACGTCGACCTGACCGTCCGGCGCGGGGAACTGTTCGCTCTGCTGGGGACGAACGGCGCCGGCAAGACCACCACGATGGAGACCCTGGAGGGTCACCGCGCCGCCGATTCCGGCAGCGTCCGCGTGCTGGGCCTCGACCCCGTCGCCGACCGTGCCGCCCTGCGTCCCCGGCTCGGCATCATGCTGCAGGAGTCCGGATTCGCCGGCGACCTCACCGTGCGCGAGACCGTTGACCTGTGGGCCGACCTCACGACGAACCCCAGCCCGACCGACGAGGCGCTGGATCGGCTCAGCCTGGCGGACCGTGCTGGAACCCGCGTGGTCCAGCTCTCCGGAGGTCAACGACGACGACTCGACCTCATCCTGGCGACGCTGAACCGTCCCGAAGTGCTGTTCCTGGACGAACCGTCTGCCGGACTCGACCCGGAGTCGCGCGAGGCGGCCTGGCGTTTCGTTGCCGATCTCAAGGCGAACGGCACCACCGTCGTCCTGACCACGCACTACTTGGAAGAGGCCGAGGCGCTCGCCGATCGCGTCGCGATCATGCACGAAGGCCGCATCGCCACCGAAGGAACCCTGTCCGAGGTGGTCGGCACCGCGCCCGCCGCGATCGAGTTCACCATCGCCGACCTTCCGGGCGCCGAGCTGGACCGCGAACTGCGCACCGTCGTCGACCCGGCCGGCCTGCAGATCACCGGTGACCGGGTCTGGCTCGACGTCGACGACCTGCAGACCTCACTGGGACGACTGCTGCGCTGGGCCGACCAGCACGACCACCGACTCGAACGACTCAATGCCTCGGAGGCGAGCCTCTCCGAGATCTTCACCCGCGTCAGCCACACCCGACTGGAGGCATCCGCATGAGCACGACCGCATCTTCACCGAGCTCGATCGCCCGCATCCGGGCCATCGCCGGTTCGGAGTTCCGGCTCATCGCCCGCTCCAAGGCCGTCCTGTTCAGCGCCACGGCCCTGCCCCTGATGTTCGCCGTCTTCCTGTTCGTGCAGCGCGACGCCGCCGTCGAGGCCTCGGGCGACGCGGTGGCGTCCGTCGGCATGGTCTCGATGGTCGTCATGTTCTTCGTGATGTTCACCGTCTACATCACCGCCACGACAACCCTCGTGACTCGGCGACAGGACCTGTTCCTCAAGCGGCTGCGCTCGGGCGAGTCCCCTGATCTGGTCATCCTGACCGGCCTGTTGCTGCCGCCCGTCGCGCTGTGTCTGCTGCAGACCGCCGTGGTGCTGGTTGCCATGGTTGCCCTCGGCAACGGCATCCCGGGCGACTGGTGGTGGCTCGTCGTGGCCCTCGTCGGTCTGCTGACCGCGTCCGTCACCGCGGCCACCGCGACCGCTGCCCTGACTCCCAACGCCAGCGCGGCGCAGATCTCGAGCATGCCGTACGTCGCGCTGGCCCTCGGCACGTTGATCGCCTCACCCTTGACGGAGAGCCGCTGGTTGGACCTCACGCCCGGAGGCGCCCTCGTGACGCTCGTGCGGGCCGCCTACGGGATCGACGTCTACGGAAACGTCGGCATCGCCGTCGCGGGACTCGCGCTCTGGACGTACCTCGGGTACGACCTGACGAAGCGGTTGTTCCGCTGGGAACCGCGGCACTGATCCGTGATCTCGATACACGTTCTCGCTTCGCTCGCCCGCACTCGATCAACGGCGATCGAGTAGCTCTGCGAGGAACGAGCAGGCGTATCGAGCTGGTGGGAGCTGTGGCACGCCGTGGGGGTCGGATCTTGGTACCAAGCGGTCGCCCGAGCGACCCAGACGTAGAAAGATTCGTACCCTGCGAAGCGCTCCTTCCGGAACGTGGCGTCCGTTCGG
>CAYYQO010000213.1:340-5020 GCA_964473845.1 uncultured Aeromicrobium sp. | reverse complement strand
GCTTCCCTCGGATGTCGTTCTGAGCCATCAGTCGGCGGCGGCCATCCACACGGGAGTCACGTGGGGATTCGATACGCAGACGGTTCACGTGACGAGACGAGACGGCAGCGGGCAACGCTCCGAAGCGGGCGTCATCCATCACGCAGGGAACCTGCCCGACAGCGACATCATGTACATCGATGGACGGCCTCTGGTCGTGCCTGGCCGGGCTGCACTCGAAAGCGCATCGCTCGCGGGCACCGAGGCGGGAATGCTGCAAACATCCTTGGTGATCCGCAATGGCGTGGAACCCGCGGAACTGCAACATCGACTCGAGTCGATGAAACGGTGGCCGGGATTCAACGCCGTCCGACTCTCAGTCCTGTGGGCGGCTCCCGAATGCGAATCCGTGGGCGAGATCCGTTCCGTGCACATGTTTCGTCAGGGCCGCATGCCGATCCCCCGCATGCAGGCCGAATTCCACGACGCGCGCGGCCTGCTGATCGCGAGAGTCGACTTCGATTGGGAGGACTTCTGCCATTGCGGGGAGTTCGACGGCCTCATCAAGTACGGGCGCCTCAATCCCTACTCAACGTCCATGGCCGGGCAGGTCCTCGTCGACGAGAAGGTCCGCGAGGATGCCGTGCGCGAGCTCCCTCGCGGGATGAGCCGCTGGATCTATCGCGATCTCAGCTCACCGTATGAGACGTGCCGTCGTATTTCTGCCGCCATGGAACGCTCCCGGCGCTTGTATGGCCGGCCCGAACGCACCATCATCACCTGATGCGCAAGGTTTCCCATCACCGATGGGGGAAAGTTTCCCCCAATCCGTGACCGGTTCCCCGGTCAACCGGGGAAACTTCACACCAGCGGCCGCCACGGGCGCAGCAGCCGCTCGTAGAGGCGGGCGATCGTGGGGCGGCCGCGCCACGCCTCGGCGTCGAGGACCTCCGAGCGGGTCGCGTCCTGGGCGAAGATGCGGCTCATTCCGGCGGCGAGGCCTTCGTCGAGGATCTCGAGGCTGATCTCGTAGTTGCCGGTCAGGCTCAGCCGGTCGATGTTGGCCGTGCCGATCGTGGACCACTCGCCGTCGATCGTCATGGTCTTGGCGTGCACCATGTGGTCGCGGTAGCGCAGGATCTCGACGCCGGCATCGAGCAACCGGCCGAAGTAGCCGCGGGCCACGAAGTCGGCCACGACATGGTTCGACACCTTCGGCACGAGGACGCGTACCCGCACACCACGGCGGCTGGCCGCGACCAACGCCTCCAGGATGTTCTGGTCCGGGATGAAGTAGGCCTGCGTGATCTCGATCGTGGTCGTGGCCCGATCGATCGCCTCGAGGTACATGCCTCGGATCGGATAGATCAACTGGCGCGGCACGTTGCGATGTGCGCGCACGTGGGGTTCCCACGTCGAGCCGCTGATGGGTTCGAGTTCTTCATGGGGCCGCACATCGTTCCAGAAGTCGACGAACGCGTTCTCGAGATCCCACACCGACGGCCCGGTGACGGCCACGTGCGTGTCGCGCCACTCCGTCGCGTAGTCGTCGCCGATGTTGTAGCCGCCGACGAATCCGATCGTGTCGTCGACGACGAGGATCTTGCGATGGTCTCGTCCCCATGCCCGGGGACTGAACAGCGCCATCTTGTGCGGCGTGATGGGATACCGCATGACCCGCACCTTCGGCCCGAAGTCGAAGAAACGCCGCGGCACCACCAGGTTGGCGAATCCGTCATAGATGACGCAGATCTCGACACCACGATCCGCGGCCTCCTGCAGCGCGCGCTTGAAACGGTGACCCGTCTCGTCGCCCTTGATGATGTACGACTCCAACAGAATGCGGCGGCGAGCGCCCTCGATCGCCGCCAGCATGTCGTCGAAGAGCGCCTCGCCCGAGACGTAGACCTGCAGTTCGTTGCCGCCGCCGATCGTGAAGTGCTCGGCCTCGACCCGCGTCAGCGGCGGCGTCCCCTTGCCTCGCGTGATCTTGCGGATCTTGGTCGCCACCATGAGCGACGCGACCGTCAGGACCTGCAGGCCGAGCACACTCAGGACGATGCGACGGAGCAGACCAGGGGAAGGTAACGCCCGAAACGACATGCCGATCAGCCTAGGCTGTGTCAGACGAACACCGCGACCGGACGCGCTCCGGGACCGCCGGACTCGTACAGGGCCAGGAACTGCCCGTCCGGATCGAACACCGCCACCGGGCCGGTCTCCGAGAGGAACAGGTCGGACAGAGGACGGCCATAGCGGACGGCCTGGGCCTGTTCCGCAGTCAGATCGACGGTCGGGAAGGACGCGCGCGCCGCCTCGTCGAGGTCGACCAGCTCGAAGGACTCGGCCAACTGGTCGAGTGTTCTCGCATGGCCAAGGTCGAAGCGGCCCACCCGAGTACGCCGCAGGCTGGTCAGATGGCCACCGACGCCGAGCGAAGCGCCCAAATCGCGAGCCAGGGCACGCACATACGTGCCACTGGAGCACTCCACCCGGACCTGCGCGAAGGCTCGCTCACCGGGCTGGAAGTCGTTCAGATCGAACGTCGTGACCTCGACCGGACGCGCTTTCAGCTCGACGGACTCGCCCGAACGCACCCGGGCGTACGAACGCTTGCCGTCCACCTTGATCGCCGAGACGGCCGAGGGCACCTGCTGGATCGCGCCGGTCAGCGGCGCCAGCGCCGCGCGCACGATCTCCTCGGTGAGCGCGGAGGCGTCGTGCGCGCTGATCTCGTCGCCCTGGGCGTCGTCGGTGACGGTCGAGGCGCCCAGGGCGATCGTGGCGAGGTACTCCTTGTCCGCGCCGGCGACATAGCCGAGCAGACGCGTGGCACGGTTGATGCCGAGCACGAGCACGCCGGTCGCCATCGGATCGAGGGTGCCGGCGTGGCCGACCTTGCGGGTCCCGGCCAGCCGGCGTACCCGGGCGACGACGTCGTGCGAGGTCCAGTCCGCGGGCTTGTCGACGACGACGATCCCGCTGCGGACCGCAGACTCAGTCGTCACCCGGCTCCTCGTCCTCGTCGTGCTTGTACGGGTCGGCTTCGCCGGCGTACTGGGCGCCCTGGGCCTGCTCGGCGACGCGCGCGTCGGACTCGCGGGCCTTGGCCAGCAGGTCCTCGATCTCGCGCGCCGTCTCGGGCACGGCATCGAGGAAGAACTCCAGCGTCGGCGTGAACCGCGCGCCGAGCTGCTTGCCCACCTCGGACCGGATCAGGCCGGTGGCGCTGGTGAGCGCCGCCGCCGTGTCCGCACGCGCCTTCTCGTCACCCATGACGGTGTAGAAGATCGAGGCGTTCTGACCGTCCCCGGTCAGCCGCACGTCGGTGATCGTGACGAACCCGAGCCGCGGGTCCTTGACCCGCCGCTCGAGCATCGCCGCCACGATCTCCTTGATCCGATCAGACTTCTTGGCCTGACGGGGAGTCGCCATGGGTCAGTCCCGCTTCTTCTCGACCAGCTCGAAGGCCTCGATCACGTCGCCAACCTTGACGTCGGAGTACGAGACCACGACACCGCACTCGAAGCCCTCGCGGACCTCGGACGCGTCGTCCTTCTCGCGGCGCAGCGACAGGACATCGAGGTTGTCGGCCACGACCGAGCCGTCGCGCACGATGCGAACCTTCGCATTGCGGCGGATCGACCCGCTGGTGACCATGCAGCCCGCGATGTTGCCGCCCTTGACCTTGCTCGACTTGAAGAGGTCGCGGATCTCGGCGGTACCGAGCTGCTTCTCCTCGTAGATCGGCTTGAGCATGCCCTTGAGCGCCGACTCGATCTCGTCGATCGCCTGGTAGATGACCGAGTAGTACTTGATCTCGACACCTTCGCGATCGGCCAGCTCGGTCGCCTTGCCCTGCGGGCGGACGTTGTAGCCGATGATGACCGCGTTCGATGCCGCCGCCAGGTTGACGTCGGTCTCGGTGATCGCACCGACACCACGGTCGATGACCCGCAGTGCGACTTCCTCGCCGACCTCGATACCGGCGAGCGAGTCCTCGAGGGCCTCGACCGAACCGGCACCGTCGCCCTTGAGGATGAGCAGCAGCTCGTCGGCCTCACCCTTCTCCATGGAGGACATGAAGTCCTCGAGGGTGCGGCGACCCGAACGCTTGGCCAGCAGGGCGTTGCGTTCGCGGGCCTCACGCTTCTCGGCGATCTGGCGGGCGATGCGATCGTCCTCGACGACCATGAAGTTGTCGCCGGCGCCGGGGACGGCCGTCAGGCCGAGCACGAGCGCAGGACGCGACGGGGTGGCTTCCTCGATGTTGGCGCCGAACTCGTCGAGCATGGCGCGGACACGACCGAAGGCCGGACCGGCCACGAGCGAGTCGCCGACCCGCAGCGTGCCGCGCTGGACCAGCACGGTGGCCACGGGACCTCGGCCACGGTCGAGGTGAGCCTCGATCGCGAGACCTTCGGCGTTCTGGTTCGGATTGGCACGCAGATCCAAGGAGGCATCCGCGGTCAACACGATCGCCTCGAGCAGATCGTCCAGACCCAGCTCGGCCTTGGCCGAGACGTCGACGAACATCGTGTCGCCGCCGTACTCCTCGGGCACCAGGCCGTACTCGGCCAGCTGGCCACGAACCTTGGACGGGTCCGCGCCGGGCTTGTCGATCTTGTTCACCGCGACCACGATCGGCACCTCGGCCGCCTTGGCGTGGTTGAGCGCCTCGACCGTCTGGGGCATGACGCC
>CAYYQO010000213.1:0-330 GCA_964473845.1 uncultured Aeromicrobium sp. | reverse complement strand
GGCGCGCATGGCGGTGAACGCCTCGTGACCGGGCGTGTCGATGAAGGTGATCCGACGCTCGTTGCCGTCGAGGTCGATCGCGACCTGGTAGGCACCGATCGACTGGGTGATGCCGCCGGCCTCCTTGGCTGCCACGTTCGCCTTGCGCAGCGAGTCGAGCAGCTTCGTCTTGCCGTGGTCGACGTGACCCATGACGGTGACGACCGGCGGACGTGCCGCCAGATCGCTCTCGTCGCCCTCGTCCTCGCCGAACTCCAGGGAGAACGACTCGAGCAGCTCGCGGTCCTCGTCCTCGGGCGAGACGACCTGGACGTCGTAGTTCAGTTCCTC
>CAYYQO010000212.1:0-5021 GCA_964473845.1 uncultured Aeromicrobium sp. | reverse complement strand
CATGCCTGGGCGGCCGTGTGGTTGCCCGACGGAAGCTGGCTGGCGCTCGACCCCACGAACGACCAGTGGGCGAACGACCGTTACGTCACGGTGGCGTGGGGGCGCGACTACAAGGACGTGCCGCCCGTGAAGGGCATCATCTTCACCGAGGCGAGGAGTTCGAGCCTCGACGTGCAGGTCGACGTCGCGCCGCTGTTCGACTGAGCGTGCGAAGGTGGACCCGTGCGTGCGTTCGTGTGTCGACGGTGCGGCAGTGCTCTGTACTTCGAGAATTCGGCGTGCGTGTCCTGTGGCACGGCGCTGGGGTACTCGCGTGAGGAACGGGCGATCGTCCCGGTGGACGACCGGGGCCGATACGTCGGCACCGATGGACTGGTGTGGTGGCTGTGCCGCAATCGTAGGCTCTCGGGCTGCACGTGGTTGTCCCGGTTCGAGGGCGGCCAGTGCTTCAGTTGTGCGCTGACGCGGACCCGCCCCAGTGATGCGGACGTCGCCGGTCTGAGCGCGTTCCCCGCGGCAGAATCGGCCAAGCGCCGGCTGATCGTCGAGCTCGACTCGCTCGGACTGCCGATCGTCACGAGGGCCGAGGATCCCGCTGGCGGCCTGGCGTTCGACCTGTTGTCCAGCACCCATGAATCGGTGATCACGGGCCACCAGAACGGCATCATCACGATCGACCTGGCCGAGAGCGACAGTGTCCACCGCGAGCAGGTGCGCCGCCAGTTGGCCGAGCCGTACCGCACGATGCTGGGCCATTTCCGGCACGAGATCGGCCACTACTACGAGGCGGTGTTGATCCAGGGTGCCCTGCGGGACCGGGCGCGCGAGCTGTTCGGCGACGAACGACAGGACTACGCCGCCGCCCTGGAGCGGCACTACGCCCAGGGTGCGCCCGCCGGTTGGCAGGGTTCGTACATCAGCAGCTACGCCACGATGCACCCGTACGAGGACTTCGCCGAGACGTTCGCGCACGTCCTGCACATCACGGACACGATCGACACGGCCCGCTCGTTCGGCCTCGAGACCGTCGATCCGGAGGCGTTCGGATCCTTCCGCGATCTCGTGACCGGGGTGTGGGTCCCGCTGTCGATCGCGTTCAACCAGATCAACCGCTCGATGGGCCGTGATGCGCTGTATCCGTTCGTGATCGCCTCGCCCGTGCTGGACAAGTTGGACTTCGTCGCCTCGGTGATTCGTGGTTCGCGGGCAACGTCTGGGACACTGGAGTCATGACGAGCGACGCCCCCAAGACGCTGCCGCTCGTGATGACCCCTCCGCGCGGTCGCGGCAAGCCCCCGCGCCATCTTGCGGATCTGTCGGCGGACGAGCGCAAGACGGCCGCGCAGGAGCTGGGGCTCAAGCCGTTCCGGGTCAAGCAGGTGGCTCACCACTACTTCGCACGGCTCGAGCGCGATCCGGCGTTGATGACCGACCTGCCGGCCAAGGACCGCGACGCGATTGTCGGCGCGCTGCTGCCGCCGCTGTTGTCGCAGGTGCGCGTGCTCGAGGCCGACAAGGGCACGACCCGCAAGACGCTGTGGCGACTGTTCGACAACTCGCTCGTCGAGTCGGTGCTGATGCGCTATCCCGATCGCGCCACGATCTGCGTGTCCAGCCAGGCCGGCTGCGGCATGGCGTGCACGTTCTGTGCCACGGGCCAGGGCGGGCTCGAGCGCAACATGAGCACGGCCGAGATCATCGAGCAGGTCGTCGACGCAGCCCACCAGATGGCCTCGGGTGCCGTCCCCGGTGGCCCGGGTCGCCTGTCCAACGTCGTGTTCATGGGCATGGGCGAGCCGATGGCCAACTACAAGGCCGTCATCGGTGCCGTGCGCCAGATGGTCGCCCCGGCTCCGGACGGACTGGGCATGAGCGCCCGCAACATCACCGTCTCGACGGTGGGTCTGGTGCCTCGGATGCGTCAGTTGGCGCAGGAGGGCATCCCGGTCACGCTCGCGCTCAGCCTGCACGCGCCCGACGACGAGCTGCGCAACGAGCTGGTGCCGATCAACACCCGCTCCAGCGTCGCCGAGACGGTCGAAGCCGCGTGGGACTACGCCCGCACGACGAAGCGTCGCGTCTCGATCGAGTACGCCATGATGCGTGACATCAACGACCAGGCGTGGCGGGCCGACCTGATGGCCGATGTCCTGAACTCCTACGGCGACTGGGGGTGGGTGCACGTCAACCTCATCCCCCTCAACGAGATTCCGGACTCGAAGTACACGCGGTCACGCGACGAGGACATGGACGAGTTCGTCCGCCGGCTGGTGGCCAAGGGCATCAGCACCACGATCCGGGACACCCGAGGCGACGAGATCGACGCTGCCTGCGGGCAGTTGGCGGCGTCCGAGTGAGCTGAATTCTCCGTCGGTCGAGGTTGCAGAGATCCGCGTGTCGGGTCGGCCACGTAGGATCGCGCCATGGCGCGGATCAAGGATGAGGACATCCAACTCGTCCGTGAGCGTGTCCGCATCGACGAGGTCGTCGAGCAGTACGTCACGCTGCGCAATGCCGGTGGTGGCGCCCGCAAGGGGCTGTGCCCCTTCCACGACGAGAAGTCCCCGTCGTTCAACGTGCGTCCTGCACAGGGTTTCTACCACTGCTTCGGCTGTGGCGTCGGTGGCGACGCGATCAAGTTCCTGATGGAGATCGAGGGTCTCAGCTTCGCCGAGTCGGTCGAGCGGCTGGCCGACAAGGTCGGCATCCAACTGCGGTACGAGGAATCCGGTGCGCCGACGGGTCCGAGGCGCGATCCGCGTCAGCGTCAGCGACTGCTGCTGGCTCACGCGGCCGCCGCCCAGTTCTACGCCGAACAGCTCTCGTCCCTGGCCGAGGCGGCTCCGGGCCGCCAGTTGCTCACCGACCGTGGCTTCGATCGGGCCGCGGCCGAGGTGTTCTCGATGGGGTGGGCACCGAAGTCCGGTCAGGCGCTGATCACGCACCTGACCGGCAAGGGGTTCGCCGAGGACGAGCTCGTCGTCGGCGGTCTCGCGCGCCGCTCCGCGCGCGGGCTGTACGACGCGTTCCAGGGGCGGCTGCTGTGGCCGATCAAGGAGATCTCGGGTGAGGTCATCGGCTTCGGCGCGCGCCGGATGTTCGACGACGACTTCATGAGCGGCAAGTACGTCAACACCTCCGAGACGCCGATCTACAAGAAGGCCCAGGTCCTGTACGGCATCGACCTGGCGCGCGACCCGATCCGCAAGCAGAGCCAGGCCGTGGTCGTCGAGGGGTACACCGACGTCATGGCCTGCCACCAGGCCGGCGTCCTGACGGCCGTGGCGACGTGCGGTACGGCCTTCGGTGACGGTCACGCCCGTGTCCTGCGCCGGTTGATGCTGGACCACGACGCCTTCCGCGGTGAGGTCATCTTCACGTTCGACGGTGACGAGGCCGGCCAGAAGGCGGCGATCAAGGCGTTCGAGGGCGATCAGGAGTTCACGGGCCAGACGTACGTCGCGGTCGAGGAGCGGGGGATGGACCCGTGCGACCTGCGGCTGGCCGACGGTGACGAGGCCGTGCGCGAGCTGATCTCGTCGCGGATCCCGCTGTACCGCTTCGTGCTCGAGAACACGTTGGCCCGGTACGACCTCGACCGAGGTGACCAGCGCATCGACGCCGTGCGGGAGGCGGTCCGATTGACCTCGGCGGTGCGTGACGCGTCCAAGGTCGACGAGTTCCTGCGCGAGATCGCTGGTCGTGCCGGGGTCGACATGGACCTCGTCCACGCCGAGCACCGCAAGGCCGCCACTCAGAAGCCGGGCCCCACGCGAGTGAATCGTGCGGCGTCCCAGCCCGAAGCCCCCGCCGCGCCGGCCGAACCCCCGGTCTTCGCCAGCTTCGGCTCGCCGCAGTTCGCCGACGAGCGTGAGGCGTTGAAGGCGCTGGCCCAGTATCCGCACCTGGGCCGGGTGGTCGCCGCGGACCTGACGGAGGACGACTTCGTGCATCCGGTGTCGCGCGAGATCTGGCGGCATATGGCGGAACGTGGCCTGCCCGAACAGCCCGACGCCAGCTGGGTCGCCTCGGTGTCCGACGCGCTGCCCGGCGACGATCTACGGCGGGTGTTGCGAGTCGCCGCGGTCGAGCCGCTGCACAGCTCCGCGCAGGGTGCCGTGACTGTCGTGCCGGCGGTGTTGGCCCGACTCCAGGAGTTGGCGATAGCGCGCCAGGTCGACGACGTGAAGTCCCGCCTGCAGCGCACTGACCCGACCGCTCCGGAGTACACGGAGGTCTTCGGCCAGTTGGTCGCCCTCGAACAGCGGCGCCGGCTCGTCCGCGAGCGCGCACTGGGCGCCGTCGGCTCCTGATCGGTTGGTCTCGGCCCCGGCCTGTGGGTAGCGTGCGGTCGTCCACAGGGTCATCTCAGACCCTGTTGCTGCACGCCGGCTGGACCGAGGGTGGTCATGTGTCGCCCTTCGTCTCACATGCCCTGGCCCAAGTCCCGATCCCCGTCGATGCCGAACGAATGCTGGCTCGCGCCGCGAAAGACGGCGACCTGGCCGCCCGCGAGGAGTTGATCTGCGCCGGGTTGCGGCTGGTCGCGCTGCACGCGCTGAGGCTGGGTCATCGAGGTGCCGATCTGGACGAGGCCGTGGCCGCGGGGGTCGAAGGATTGATCCACGCGGTCGATCGCTTCGATCCGGACCGCGGGACCCGCCTCGCGACCTACGCGTGGAACTGGATCGCCCGGGCGATGACGCCTCCGCGTCCGATCGAGGTCACGGTCCAGGACGTGCCGCCGTCGAGCGACGTCGACCTGCTCGCCGATCTGGTCCCGGAGCAGGCGGCCGTGGTCGGACTGAGGTACGGGCTGCTGTGCGAGGACGGGGTCGGATTGACGATCGCGCAGGTCGCGGAACGGCTCGACATCACGCCGTGGCAGGTCCGCGACCGCGAGGCGAGGGCCCTTTCGCATCTGCGCGCGCGACTTGCTAGAGTTGGTCGCCGTGCTCCTCTTGAGGAGCCGATCCCCTGTAGCTCAATTGGCAGAGCATTCGACTGTTAATCGAAGGGTT